>SKKO01000177.1 GCA_007123715.1 Balneolaceae bacterium
TGGGTGATGTAAACAAATGGACCGTTGTTTTAAGTTTTATGAAAGACAAGCTAACACCCGAAGTTGTTCAGCAATGGATACGTTTTCCGAATCTGAAAATAGTCAGTATGAATACTGGCAGAGCTGCAACAATAAGCGAAATGAAACAATATTTTCAACACGCTGAAGAAATAAATCTGGATGATATTACTATAAAAAATGAATTCGAAACAGAATTAGTAATTTTTAGCGGAAGTTTTTACTTTTATAGTGTAGTAAGCAAATGGTTGGGTACCATACTTGCTTCAGAAAATAATCTTTCCGCACTCGAAGAATAACCCCACGGCGTACTACTACAATCTGGTTGTTCGCTTTTCTACATGAATCTAACTTAAGAATTAATATTTACTATGTCGGAAAATCAAACCGATAACGATCTGAACATTGATCCGGAAACGTTACATTTAAAAACCGTAAGTGATTTAAAATCTATCGCAAAGGCGATTGGAATAAAGGGTATATCCACACTTAAAAAACAGGAAGTCATTGACCGGATTAAAGAGAGCACAAAGCCGAAACAGGCTGATATATCGGGTTATACCACTCAGGATGCAGAGTATGGAGAGAAAAATCACATTCAATCCTACGATCAGCCTGAATCTGATCAAAATTCAGATCGGCGCAAACACCGGCATCAACATAAAAAGCAGAGTAAAAAACATGTGAGCAATGTTCTGCCGGAATCAGAAGCACCAACATTGGATGAACGGTTGGCTGATATTATCCCACAGCTTGGAAAGTTTCTCATTAATGAAGGCACCCTTGAAATTTTACCTGACGGATACGGTTTTTTACGTTCCGTGAATTATAATTACAAAGCAAGCCCCGATGATATTTATGTTTCCCCATCGCAGATCAAGAGATTCAGGCTCAAACAGGGAGATTGTGTGATCGGAATTATCCGGCCACCGAAAGTGGGGGAACGTTATTTTGCCCTTTTACGGGTTGAAGGCGTGAATGGCAAAATACCCCGCGACATGGATAACCGACAGGACTTTGAAGACTTGCTGCCTATTTACCCTGAGCAGCGCTTTAAGCTGGAGAACAGTTTTGCGGAGTATTCTACGAGAATTATGGATCTGTTTACACCGATTGGGAAAGGACAACGTGGATTGGTGGTAGCTCAGCCGAAAACCGGGAAAACCACAATTCTCAGAAATGTGGCAAACGCTGTAACCAGAAATCATCCCGAAACTAAAATTATTATTCTGCTGGTAGATGAGCGGCCGGAAGAGGTTACTGAAATGACGCGAACGGTTCCAAAAGCAGAAGTAGTTGCATCAACATTTGACGAAAAACCCGAGAACCATATTGGCCTTTCCGAGATTGTATTTGAAAAAGCAAAAAGACTGGTTGAAAGTGGCCATGACGTGCTCTTGTTGATGGATTCCATTACCAGATTGGCACGTGCATATAACGTAGCTGGTGGCAGTTCCGGGCGTACCATGTCTGGCGGCGTTGATTCTGAAGCGCTGAAAGCCCCACGGCAACTGTTCAGTTCCGCGAGAAACATAGAAAACGGTGGGAGTCTTACCATCATTGCTACCGCTCTTGTTGAAACCGGTTCAAGAATGGATGATGTAATATTTGAAGAATTTAAGGGTACCGGTAATATGGAACTTGTGCTTGACAGGCGTTTGGCCGAGCGAAGGATCTTTCCGGCAATCGACGTTTTTAAGAGCGGTACCAGACGCGAGGAGCTTATTGTATCCGAGGAAGAGAGGGAAAAAGTGGTTCTATTACGACGTTACCTCAACAACCATAATGCCTATGAAGCCATGGAGTTTCTGTTGGATAAAATGAAAGGTACCCGCTCAAATGAGGAATTCCTGATTTCGATGAATAAGTAAATTTTTTCATCGATTAGATAAAAGAATCTTGATTAACTTTCATCATCATAGAGTGCTCCTGTTGTTATATAATCACTCTTTCATTTTTCTATACAGAACAATTCCATAGAGAAGCAGGTTTATAAAGATTACGCCGATGCCTATCCAGATTTGGATTTCACGAGTTATATCTGCCGGATAAATAACAGGTATGAGATAATGCTCGATAAAACCACCGTCATAACCGCTTTGACCTGCAGCTCTTCTTAATCGATTTTCAAGTGGGGTAAGCGGACATATCCAGCCCTGAAACATGATCAGTGCTCCCCAAAATGCAGCTGCAAGGTGAACAAACGCTAACCATCGCCATTTCAATACAAGCAATGACCCTAATGCTACAAAAAGAATAAACAGAAAGTGTATGGTGGTCACAATATCAGCCAGAATACTGTAGATCATGCTGTAATGGTTTTTGTTTAATCGTTACTGTATGGAAAACTATTTTTTTGATTTGGGATGAAGCCGTTAACGGTATGAAACCGGCCAGTAAATCCGGCCACAATTACTGAATTTGGCCAATTCATGATAATATCGTTTGCTTAGAGTTTCAAGCCTGTCCAAAACATCCGATTTATTACTACTTGCAATAATTCGCGACACTTCATGCAACGCGTAAAGGGAAAAATTTTCTCTCTTAAATCAAATCTTGATAAGACCTCCACAAGCCCTTCAGTACCATCATCAGACCGAATCAGTTAGCTCAATAGAATAACTTTATGTATCAACAGCCTTCGATCGCGAGTGAGCGGAATTCGATTTTTCTGCAGTATAAGTTTAACCAATTCCCTATCGCCCATATCGTTCCGGTAAGTGGTATCAAAACCGGACATACGCAGAAGTTTCGCAAGTTTTCCGAGATTTGCATCTGCAACCAATCGCAGAGTTTGAAGCAGTATAGGTTGGTTCCGGCTTTGAGGTACAGAGTTCTATAAAGAGAAGTTTGCCAGAAGTGGTAAACTATCAAATAACAGGCATAATGCGTGATTTACAGGTCATACAACACGAAATTTTCCTCTTTATTCAATGATAATTTACCAGCTTTTTTAAAGAGCGAATGATAGAAAAATATTACTGCCTTTTCGTTATAAGCCCGCTTTAATATTTCTGTTTTCATTTTTTTTGCCTGTAAAGGGTCTGTATCCGTAATTGGCAGCGCAGTTTGATTGAGGTGATTTTCTGACGGAATCAAATCCCCGGTATACCACGCTGTATTTCCGTGATCATGAATACGTAAAACCATGTGTCCCGGTGAATGTCCGCCGGTATGGATCAGCTCGAGGCCCCTAACGGGAAAAAAATTTTCCCTGTCAATAAACCTGAACCTTCCTTCCGCAGCAAGTTTATATAATTCATCCAGCCGGTATCCGTCACCATATAAACCTGATGATTGGTCAATATGTGCGATTGCATGTTCCCATTCCTTCTTGTGGACGAGATATCTTGCGTTTGGAAAAGTAGGAGTGGTTTTAATTTCATCAGAAACAAACGTACAGCCGGCAGTATGATCAAAATGAAGATGAGTAAGGATAACAAAGTCAATATCCTCGGGCCGTACATCAAATATATCGAGATTCGTCTTTACGTTCGAGGTATCCTTAAACCGGCTCTTATAATCCAGACCCCAGCCAAGACCGGGATCCACTATAATATTCATTTCGTAACCGGAAATAAATAGAGGATCTATTCCAACTGCGATTGTATTTCTCTGGAAATCACTTTCAATGTGTTGATTTTCAAGTGCAGCGGGACCGATTTTTTGGATCGTCCCGTCTTTGAAAATCTCAAAGAAGCCTTCGCTCAATTGTTCAACAATGAAACTTCCAACCTGCATATGATTAATTTATTTCGATGGAAAAAGGCATCAGTTTCCAGGTTTGTATATCCCGGTGACTCATCATTTGCTGCATAGTACGGGCTTCCTGGCGCATATTTTCAGGAAGCCACCCGAATAGGGTGTTTCTTAGTTGTGCATCGGCTGAGCTAAATAATTGTTGGAAGAAATCTTCCTTTTTTGGGAATGTTTCAATATTGTAATCTTCGATACCCGCCATTTCAGCTGCAATTGCCAGTGCCCTGTCAAGGTCACCGATTACATCTACCAGTCCAAGTTCGATGGCTCTGCCGCCGGTATAGACCCGTCCCTGTGCTATATCGTGAACTTCATCTCTTGTCATGCCACGTGATTCAGCAACCACATCAAGGAAATGTTCATACGTAAAATCAATACGCTGTTGTAAAGCCTCAGCTTCCTGCAGAGTCAAAGGTCGTGTAATATCGTATATATCGGCGAATTCATGAGTTTTGACTGTTTCAAAATTCAATCCAATTTTATCACTTAGCAATTCCTCAGCATTAAATATCTGGAGCGCAACACCGATAGAACCGGTGATTGTATTATTTTGGGCTACGATTGTGTCAGCTGCAACTGCAATGTAATATCCGGCTGATGCCGCGACGGCCCCCATTGATGCAACAACCGGTTTTTTATCTGCAGCCCGTTTGATATGCCTCCAAATCAGGTCGCTGGTTGTAGCTACACCGCCGGGGCTGTTGATATGAATAATAATGGATTTAATATCATCATCTTCAAGTGCGGCATCAATTTGTTTTTTGAAGTTTGCATGGGTGATGTTTCCGCTTTGCCCGAATGGAGTCTCGGCAATCTGAGGCATGAAAGTACCGGTTGCATAAATTACTGCAATTTTGTTGGATGTGGAAACTTCATCAATACCTGCACGGCTGTTCGAAACTCTTGAATACCGGCCATGTGAAACGGTCCGGAAGGAATCATCTTCATCTATACCCAATCGGTTTTTAATGGCTTTTTCAACTTCGTCTTCATATGCAAGTACGTCAATTAGACCGTGCTCATAGGCTTGCAAGGTCCTGTTTACAGGAGGCGTATTCATCAGGTTGTTAACTTCTTCCAACGTCATACCGGTTCTTGCTGAGACACTTTTGAGAAACGTTGATGAAAATGCGTCCAGTATTTCCTCGAGTTGAATGCGGAACTCATCAGAAATTGATTCTCTTGTGTAAGGTTCTATAACTGATTTATATTCGCCCACGCTCTTCATTTCCGGTTCTATGCCAATTTTATCAAACATTCCCTTATACATGGTTACCTGTGCAATAAAACCTTCCATGAAAAACATGGTATCCGGATTATAAAATACAGAATCAGCAAGGCTGGCGAGCATATAGGCTTTTTCATTCATGCCGATATCATCTGTACTGAAATAGAGGAATTTCCCGCTCTCCTTATATACTTCAAAAGCTCTGTACACCGACTCCAGGTTTGCCCATGGGGCCGAAACCTGATTTGCCGTTACCCAAATACCAGCGATATTGTCGTGAGAGGCAGCTTTTCTGAGATTGCTTTTTAAGGATTCAACAGAAACCCTTGCTCCCAATCCCGGATTAAGGAGTTCCTGTAACGGATCAACATCGGCTCTTGCCGGAATATCTCCGGTCAGCTTAATGGTCAGAACCGTATTTGCACGAATATAGGGTTCCGGTTCGGATGAACTGCTGACCAATGCTGCCACAAGGATAAGAATGAGAAGCATTATGCCAAGTATGGTTCCTAAAAGTGAAGCTAAAAATGTTTTCAAAAATTGCATTTCGGTAATTGTTACTTAGTATTTTACCCAATCCGGATGAGTGGTTAAAAGTAACCCTTTTCTTTATATGGAAGAAAGGAATTTTGAGTCAAAAGTAAATTATCATCCGGATGGATAGATTTTTAGTAAGTGAATGAGTGTGACAGATATGATGTTCTGCCTGTTCTGAATAACATTCATTCCAACATTCAACTGTTACGTAACATGAAAGAATTTGATGCAATAATTATCGGATCGGGGCACAATGGCCTGATTACAGCTTGTTACCTTGCAAAAGCAGGTATGAAGGTAGGAGTTCTCGAACGCAGAGATACCATTGGTGGTGCTGTATGTACAGAAACGATGTTTCAGTCGCAGCAAAACCCCAATGGTTTCAGGATAGATGTGGGTTCTTCGGTACATATTATGATTCACCAGACCGGAATCATCGAAGAACTTGGGCTTACCGATTATGGGCTGGAATATATTGAAATGGATCCTTTCATGAGTTATCCGCTTCCGGATAAAAAAGGGGTGATTCATTTTCACAAAGACCTCGATCTTACTCTTGAATCAATTTCCCGTGTAGCTCCCGAAGATGTTGAAAATTACCGTAATTTTATTGATTTCTGGGCCAGAATTAACAAAGGGGTATTGAAAGCGTTTATGGTGCCGCCATCCGGTAAAAACATATTTATGGAGATGGCAAAAGGGCAGATCCGGGATGGTTCAATGTTCAAAAAAGGCGAACAGCTCGACGGGCTTCAAAAAATTCTCGGGAGTTATGGAAGTGTTGTTAAAAATGCTTTTTCTAGCCCTTATATGCAGGCAGCCCTTATATGGTTTGCGGCACAATCCGGTCCGCTTCCTGATCAGTCAGCAACCGGTGATTTTGTCGGCTGGCAGTCGATGCTTCATCAAAGCGGAGCCAAACATCCCAAAGGAGGCAGCGGCATGCTTACGCAGGCCATGAAAAGATTTATAGAAGCTCACGGAGGTTCGGTAATTGCAGACAGCCCTGTAAAAAGTATAGATATTGAAGATGGAATCGCAAAGGGGGTCACTACTCTAAATGATGAATATTACAAAGCGGGCCTGATTGTTTCGAATGCTCATGTTCAAACCACCATGCTGAAGCTGGTGGAGAGAAAGCACCTTGATGATTCACTATTTACAAAAGTAAAAAATATCCAGGTTGGCAATGGTTTTGGAATGGTGATTCGATGCGCTGTAGAAGAATTGCCGGATTATATAGCCGCACCAAATGATCCCATTATCCATAACGGTATGCAGTTGTTAGCCCCATCGGTTGAATACATGAACAGTGCCATTGGTGATTATGTGAAGGGAAATCCACCGGAGGAACCGGCAGTATTAGCGATGACGTTCTCAAAAATTGACCCGGAAGTGGCTAAAGACGGCAAACATACCCTCTTTGCATGGGCACAATGGCATCCTTATGAACTGGCCAATGGTAAAAGCTGGGAAGATATCCGTGAGAGGGAAGCGGAAAAAATTTATGGGGTCGTAGAAAAGTATGCTCCCAATATGAAAGGGAAATTGATTGACTGGTATATTCAATCGCCGCTGGATATTGAACGTAAACACGGGCTTCTTCGTGGAAACGTGATGCATGTTGAAATGAATTTTGACCAGATGTTTATGTTCCGTCCCGTTCCGGAACTAAGCAATTACGAAACACCTATAAAAAATCTATATCTTTCGAGTGCTTCATGTCATCCCGGTGGCGGTGTTTTTGGTGCGGCAGGTTATAACGCTGCGCATGTGATCCTGAAAAGAAGAAAAAAATTATTCGGAGGTTTTCGTTGAGAAATCATTTTCCAATCTCTATTGCAGAAATTGAATTACAAACTATTAAAAAAAATTTTGATTCCATCAAACAGAAAACTGCCGGCAAAAAAATGCTTGCGGTTGTAAAATGTGATGCCTATCGGCATGGTGCTGTGCGGGTTTCACATTATATTGAAGAGGGTGTAGACTGGTTCGCGGTAGCTACGGTAGATGAAGGGATAGATCTGAGAATGGGTGGTATCAGAAAGCCGATTCTTGTTTTTGGTGTTCCAACTTATGAAAATGCCGCTGCCTATCAGACGCATAACCTTACTGCTACAATAAGTGATACTACCCATTTTTCTGTTTTAATGGATGGCACATCCTATCATTTGAATTTTGATACCGGTATGGGGCGTCTTGGTTTTTCTCCTGGCCAGGCAGAGGAGGTAAGGCAGCTTGCCGTTGCAAGTCAAAGGCTTGTTTGTAGCGGGATTTATTCACATTATGCCACAGCTGATGATCCGGGATCGGATTACGTGTACATTCAGCAACAAAGGTTTAAACAGGTGCTGGCTTATTTTGCAGAAGTGCCGCTTGTTCATATGAGCAATACCGGTGCTGCAACAAACTATTCGGACATTGATCAATTTGATATGATCAGGACCGGGCTTGGCATGATGGGGTACAACTCAGGACTTACGAGGCATTCCTGGCTTACACCAGCCCTCACGTGGAAAACGAAGGCTGCACAGGTGCGGCCGATTAAGAAAGGAGCTGTAGTGAGCTATTCATCCACATGGGTTTGTCCGGAGGATGGATTTCTCGCAACATTGCCTGCAGGCTATGCAGATGGAGTTCCACGTTCTTTAAGCAATAAGCTGCAAGTGTTAATCGGTAACACTTTTTACCGGCAGGCTGGTAATATTACGATGGACATGACAATGATTTATCTTGGTAAAGACAAAGTTTCCCAGGGCAGTGAAGTTACCCTGTTGGGTGGTTCAGCCTGGAATGCCTATGAGTGGGCAGAAAACGGACATACCAACGTACATGAAATACTAACCAACATTACCCCAAGAGTTGAAAAAGTTTACATTTGAAAATAATTTGATGTAAGCCAATGATTTAACTCGGCTCAATACGTGATACGCGGATATCATATATGAGAGTATTTTCCCGATACGCTGCATTCATGCTGCTTGAAGGTACATTTCTAAATCCCTGTTCCGGCTGTACGACAATCGTACGTTTTTCGCCTTCCTTCATTCCAAGTATTCCTGATTTAAAACCCGGGTTATAACCAAGTAATATGGTGAAGTTGAAAACATTCTGATAATTGCCTGCAATACTCATTGAGATAGGGATAGGGTCCACACGATTGTCAGAGAATGTACTGTATATAATAACTCCCTCATCTGTACGCAGAGTTTTATAGATCCAGACTTCATCCCTGGCAGTAACATAATAGGGGCCAAAACCTTCTTCGTGAATATAAACCTGTACACCCGGAATGATCTCCTCTGGTTCAATATTTTGTAAATCGAACGGTTCGGGTACACTAGAAAGATCAGGAGGAGGTATTCTGAAAGGGTCATCTGTATTACAAGCAGTTCCTATGGCGGAAAATGCTATAATAATGTATAGAAAATATTTGAATGCAGATTTTTGCATGAAAAAATTATAATTCTTTTTAAGTGCGTCTGATTTTACTCAGCTTTAAAGTTACGGTTCATTCTGAACAATAACAGCGTAAAATTGAATGTGTTACGTATTCTCACCTGTAAACGCCGCTTCCATTTCTTTCTTGCGTCTCTTTACGGCAATTCTGCTAAGGAATATAGCGAACTGATATAAGACTATGAGTGGTATTGCAATCATAATTTGCGAAACGGGATCCGGGGGTGTGAGAAAAGCGGCAAGAATCATAGCACCTACGATAGCATGCCGACGGTAAGTTTTCATTCCTTCGGGTGTTACAAGTCCAACTTTTGATAAAAACCAGCTAACGACCGGTACCTGGAATACAACACCACAAGCGAGTGTCCATACAGCTACCTTTATAAAATATTCATGGATGTCAAACTCATTACTAATGATATCTGAGATGATAAACTGCGTAAAAAACTGTACCGCAAAAGGAACCAGGATGAAATAACCGAATGAAATACCAAGAAGAAAAAAGACATTGATAAACATGGCGTTTAAAAATGTTCTGACTTTCTCGCCGGTTTCCAGAGCAGGTTCAATAAATGCCCATAACTGGTAGATGAAATAGGGTGAACCGATGATTGTTCCGATAATGATCAATGTTCCCCAGTACGTAAAAAATTGACCGGTAAGGCGCCTCGAAATCAGGGAAAGATCAACTGCATTAATCGGCATGATCTGGTACATAAAAAAGTCTGAGCGGGCAGGCCCAAGAATAAATTCCTGTATAAAAAAGTCAGAAAAGATAAATGCAACAATAATTCCGCCTAAAATGCCTGCAAGGCCTTTCAGGATCCGCCATCGTAACTCCTCAAGATGGTCGAGGAAAGACATGGATGCAGACGGGTCAATTTTTGGCTTTCTTGCCTTGGGGAGAATTGCCCCCATTATACTTCGGTCGGTGGTTCCAGTAGATTCACTCATTGAACATCAGAACCGAGTGGGTCGGTTTTTAAAATTAAATATTTCTCTTTAATCGAGGATAATATGATCAAAATCATTTTTTATAGCTCAGGATGTGGTAACAAAATCATATAGTGGGAATTCTTCACACATTTCCCTGACATCATGCTTAACAGAATGAAGAACATTTTCATTTTCGGGGTTTTGAAGTACAGTATCAATCAACTTTACAACCTCAACAAATTCAGATTCTTTGAAGCCCCTTGTAGTTAATGCCGGTGTTCCAATTCGGATACCAGATGTGATAAACGGGCTTTCTGTATCGTAGGGTACCATATTTTTATTTACGGTAATTCCTGCCAAGTCTAATGATTCTTCGGCGATTTTTCCATTCAGTTTTTTATTTCTTAAATCAACCAATATAAGATGATTATCGGTGCCATTACTGACCAGTTTGTACCCACGGGATATAAACTCTTCGGCCATTATTTTAGCATTGGCCTTTACCTGTTGTTGATATATTTTAAATTCAGGTTTAAGTGCTTCGCCAAATGAAACCGCTTTAGCGGCAATTACGTGCATTAGAGGCCCGCCTTGTGAACCCGGGAACACGGCTGAATCAAGTACTTCTCCGATGGTTTTTACCCTGCCCGATTTTGGGGCTACAACACCGAGTTTGTTTTCAATATTTTTTCCAACAAGGATCATTCCGCCACGTGGCCCGCGCAGGGTTTTGTGTGTAGTAGTTGTAATAACATCACAATAGGGGAGTGGATCGTTCATTTCATCCACAGCTATTAAACCTGCCGTGTGAGCCATATCCATCCATAAAAAAGCACCCGCTTCATCAGCGATTTCCCGGAATGCTGCATAATCAAAATCACGTGTATATGCACTGGCTCCGATTGAAATCATTTTCGGGTTAACCTCTTTTGCTTTTTGGCGTACTTTTTCGAGGTCAATTCGCCCCGTTTCCTTGTCTACTCCATAAAAAGTAGCATTGTAAGTAATGCCGGAAAAATTAACGGGTGACCCATGTGTCAGGTGTCCACCATGTGCAAGATCCAGTCCCAGGAGGGTATCACCGGGATTCATAAAAGCAAGATATACGGCAGCATTTGCACTGGCACCAGAATGTGGCTGCACATTTACCCATTCAGCTCCAAATAATTTTTTTGCACGGTTCCTTGCAAGATCTTCAACTTCATCTACGTATTCGCAACCGCCATAGTATCTTTTGCCGGGATAACCTTCTGCATATTTATTGGTCAAAACAGATCCCATTGCCTCGATGGTGGCTCTTGAAGCAAAATTTTCGGATGCGATTAATTCAAAATTCAGGTTTTGACGCTGTTTTTCTAGTTCAAGGTATTCAAAAATCTCAGGGTCATGTTCAGATAATGATTGCATTAGGAGATCTGTTATTTTGTTAAGGATTGAATTTTATTAATCCTGCGTTCGTGTCTGCCACCTTCAAATGATGCGGAAAACCAGCTTTTTAAAATAGCTTCAATTTGTTTGCCATTCAGTTCCCGTCCCGGAAGGCAAATGATGTTGGCATTGTTATGTTCCCTGGCTAGTTTGGCAACATCAGCAGAATAAACCAGTGCTGCTCTCACATTCGGATATTTGTTGGCAGTCATACACATACCCTGACCACTGCCGCAAATCAGTACGCCAAATTCATGCTCACCGGCATTTACTTTTTTAGCCACCTGTACGGCAAAATCGGCATAATCAACCGAATCGTGGGAGTGTGTGCCAAAATCAATTGGTATATACCCGAGTTCTTCAATCGCTTTTTTTGCAGCTTCTTTGGCTGCATAGCCGGCGTGGTCGCTTGCAACAGGGATTATCATCGTAATTTTCATGTAAGATTGACAACATCAAATATCTCGAAAAAAACAGTGCAGAAAAAACGTTTTGTAGGGTTTTTTTAATATGGGTCAATTTTAAAATATAGAGTCATGGGTACAGGATGTGTGATGCAGTTACGAAACACGCGATACAGAAACTTTGTGCTTACACTGGTATAATCAGGCACGTCTGCGTTACCTTTGGGATTCCTTAGTACATCGTTTTGGGATGCAGAAAACTTTCCGGAGTCATTATGCAGTTTGCTGCAACCGGGCTCTGTGTTTTGAAAGAAATTCAAGAGAAACTTTGTTAAACTCATCCGGCTTGTCCACATTTACCACATGTCCGCTTCCCTGAACAATTTCGAGATAAGAGTGTTTGAAATCTTTTACCATTTTCTGCACAGGTGGCAGGAACATGTGGTCTTCTTCTCCCATAATGTATAGTGTTGGAGCTTCCATCTCTTTTTCTTTGAAATAACGCAGAAGTGGATTTACATCATAAGTGAGCCTGAACCATTTTAAAAATTCTTTTCTGGCCAGGTTTTTGGCATCACTTACAAACAATAGACGGGATTCCTGGTGATTTTTCTTTGGCATGATAATCCATGCAAATAATTTATAGAGCCAGATAAAGGGTACAACTTTTTTAAAGGCGTTACCTAGCCAAACCAATATCCTTGAGCGGATATCCAGCCTGGTTATGGCTCCGCACATTACTGCAGAAATCACACGGGCAGGTTCCATCTCAGCCACCATACGAATGAGGATGGTGCCAAGTGAAACACCTACAAAATGAGCCCGGTTAATACCAATTTGATTGAGGGCTTCAATAATATCTTTGCTGACCGTTTTAAATGTGTAATTCTCTTTATAATACTCTTTAAGTGTACTCATTTCTTTCGACTTGCCATGCCCCCTCAGGTCTACGAGCAACACGTTAAACTCTTCTGTATACGCTTTTAGCTGTCTGAACCAGATACTTGATGAACCCCCGGCACCATGTACAAATACAACCCAGTCGCTTTCAGGTGAATGATGATATGTACGGGTGTATAACATTGTCTGTATTTGTAGTAAGGAGTGTGAAGTTACGATTTAAAATGTTCGATTCAGCTGATTTTTTTAGTGCGTAAAATATTAGTTTAACTTTCTCTTAAATATTTTAATATGAAGGATTATCCTCTTCATCAGTCAAACAAAATAAAGTAATCATATGATTCCCAAATATCGCCTCCTGAAAAAAAAGACATAAACGTAAGAAACAACTCAATTGCAAATCATGTACCGCATAATAGCAATCATTAAAATTATACTGTTACTTGCACATACATTTACACTTTATTCCTTGTATGGTTTCTTTCTTTTATTTATCAAAATATTTGGACTGCGGTTTGAACCCTGGCGTAATCGAATCTTGACCTGGTGGGGAAAAGGTATAATCAACATCCTTTCAATGGATGTTGATGTTGATGGTATCCCGCCGGAGCCGCCATTTTTTCTGGTAAGCAATCACCTTAGCTACATTGATGTACCCATTTATACGTCCATGCTCAAAACTACCTTTGTGTCAAAAATGGAAATAAAACACTGGCCGTTTATAGGTTTTATGGCAAAAACACTGGGGATCATTTTTACAGACAGGAGAAAAAAAAGAGATGTTACACGGGTAAACCAGGAAATTTCAGAGCAACTGAACGAATACCAGGGGGTTATACTTTTCCCTGAAGGAATGACCTCTCCCGGGAAAGAAATCCTGAAATTTCGGCCGCCTCTTCTCGAACATGCCGCTTCCGAAAATATTGAAGTTTCTTACTCGGCAGTGCGTTATCGAACCTTAAAAGGAAGCCTTCCCGCTTATAAGTCTGTATGCTGGTGGGGTAATGTTCCCTTACATAAACATTTGTATTTGCTTGCTTCTAATAAAAAAATAAAAGTTACTGTCCGTTTTGGTAATGACCGGTTAAGTAATCCTGACCGGAAAATTCTGGCGGAAGAACTACACCGGAAGGTTAGCTGCATTTTTCTTCCAATGGCTGAAGTACTCGATGAAGATTTTGTGCCACCTGAATTTTAGTTGTTTCTGTTTTGTCTTTTATGAACATTAAACGATGGCATATTTTTGCACTCATTTACCTGATACTGCTGGGGCTATCCTGGTTTGTGCAGATCTATTTTCCTGTTGTGGAAAAGCCGTTAGTCGGAGAAGAGGCAGCAGAGATCATCCATAATGACAGTCAGATACCCATTCGCTATATTCGTTTTCATCGGGAGGATAACAGGGCCGAGTTAATCGTAATACCGGATATACATTTCGGGCCGGAATTTTTAATCCCTTTCGCAAAGGCCATTCACCGGGACCACCAAAAAAATGTAACCATCCCTTTTTTTCCTGAAGTAAATACTATGGATAAAAGAGTTAGTCATTCAATATCCAGCAGGGCAGGCTATATTCGTCAATTAATGGAATTCCTTTCAGTTGGTGAAGTTGATTTGGCAGGACACGGATATGGCGGACTGGTTGCCATTAACCTGGCATCAGATTTATCAGATGAGGCAACTGAGATTCGCAGTCTAACACTTTTGTCATCTTTGGGAGTTGTTGAGTTGCAGTTTCTTGGAAATCACAGCTTCAATCGGGCAATTTATTCCTTTATGTTTCCTGTGTCATCAATAATCGAATGGGGGTTTCCACATATGGGGTACTATTATTTGCAACCCATTCAACAGTCGTATGCCCGTTCATTACGGCAAAAAGATCAAAGAACGGTAAGAGAACAACTTGGGAATATAGATATACCGGTTCTCATTCTTCATCCATTACAGGATAAGCTGGCCTCTCTTTCTATTGCAGAAGAAAATCATCGGTTATTGCCGCAAAGTTACCTGTTAACACATGAAGGAAATGAGCAAATCATTTTTGAGGACCCTGAAAAGTGGATAGCTCATCTTCAATGGTTTTTAGATGGCGTAGAGGAGAGTGATGTGACCCGCCGTGAGAATGCACACATGCTGAGGGTTGAGCTTTCTGAATACGCATTTGATGCGGCGAAAATGAGATCCATTGGTGGAGGCACTTTGCTTATCCTGATGTTACTTTTAGCCCTATTTACACTGATCAGTGAAGATATTGCCTGCATCAGCGGCGGGCTCATTGTAGCAACCGGGGTATTGCCGTTTTGGTATGCGGTACTCGGTTGTTTTATCGGGAGTGTAATTTCAAATATATTTATATATCTGATTGGCAGAAAGGCCGGAAGCCCGATTCTTTATAAAAAACCCGTAAAGTGGTTTATCAAAAGCAGAGATGTGGAAAAAGCTCAAAATTTGTTCGAAATGAGGGGTATGGAAATTATTTTTGTTACACGCTTCATCCCCGGTACAAGACTGCCGGCATATCTTGTTGCCGGAATTTTAAAAACAAAATTTTCACACTTTCTTGGTTACTTTCTGCTCTCACTGATTATCTGGATTCCTATGATGGTAGGTATAGCCGCTCTGGTGGGACAGCCTTTGTTACATTATCTTGAATTATACCAGGAGTACGCTATCTGGATATTTCTGAGTATTGCCGTATTTATTTACCTGTTGATAAGGTTGTTAATTCCACTGACAACCGTAACCGGCCGGCGTAGACTTATCGTAAGGTGGGGAAGGTTCAGGGAAAAATACTTTGGGGCTACTTTTGAACGTGATGTTTTAAAGTAAGGCTGATTCCGTGATACCTCCGTGCAGGCAGGCATTCCCAAACGTTGCTTCAGTCCTGCTCATGAAAGGGGGGAGATCCCGTGCATATGCTTCGGGATGATGCCGTTATCTTCTCTCCGAAAAAAACTGCTTCATCAGATACTCCGAATCCCTTTCAAGAACTCCCTGGATGATTTCGACACGGTGATTGAGATGTTGATTATTTGCAACGTTAAACACTGAACCGCAGGCTCCGGCTTTTTCATCCATAGCTCCGAAAACCACGCGTTCAATTTTTGACCAAACAATGGCACCGGCACACATCGGGCAGGGTTCAAGTGTAACATAGAGTGTACACCCGGTTAAGTATTTGTTCTGAATGGTGGCACATGCCGCTGAAATGGCGAGCATTTCAGCGTGAGCGGTAGGATCTTTAAGCATTTCAACCTGGTTGTAGCCCTTGCCGATAATCCGGCCTTCGTAAACTACTACTGCGCCAACCGGTACTTCTTTTTGACTGTAAGCCTGTTCTGCCAGTTTTAGTGCCTGAAGCATATAGTTACGATGTTGTTCTATCTGTCCCGATGTTTTTCCGTTAAACATTCGCTTTAATATGTTATTTTTTAAGTAGTGTCATGCCAATTAGCATGGCAGTCGTCAGACGAGTCGAACCGGAATCATTCCCATCATCTTAAAGGGCTCATTTTTCTAGAAAACTCGTCTGATGACTTACCCGTCATTTCATCGTTGACATGACAATCGTATATAACCCATATTCAGTATACATACATATGAAAATAGCAGAAGTAGAAGAATCGGTAAAGAGAATCATGAAAGAAAAAATCAGGACAATAAAAGATTTCCCAAAGCCGGGAATTATTTTCAAAGATATTACACCTGTGTTGAATGACAAACATCTTCTTGAACTTACTTCAATTTTGCTTGCAGAACCATTCCGGGGTATGAAAGTGGATCATGTGGCAGGCCTTGAATCGAGAGGATTCCTTTTTGGCACAAACCTCGCACAAGATCTGCATGCCGGATTTATACCCATTCGAAAGCCAAATAAACTCCCCGCCGATACCGAATCGGTAGCATATGAATTAGAATATGGAAACGACTTCCTTGAAATACATTCGGATGCTATCAGCCAAGGTGCAAACGTTATAATACATGATGACCTGGTTGCAACCGGAGGAACTGCACTTGCTGCAACAAAACTGGTTCAGAAACTTGGTGGAAATATCATTGGATATTCATTTGTGATGGAAATTAAAGCATTGCAGGGAACCATGGAATTACTGAAGGTTGCTCCTTGTTATTCTTTAATAAAGGTATGATGAAACAATTTTATGGTAATACCCTTAAAACTTCTAACCTATAACTTTCCGAAAGCTATGAAGAGAACAAAAACTTTACATGTAATCATAATATTTGTCTTCGTGATGGGAATTACGGCATGTGGTACATCACTTGTTATACAAGATGTGGATTATTCTCAACCGCTCGAAAGCGTGCTTACCCCTGCTGCAGATAATCAGATTCATGATCAGCGATATGCGATTAAATTCTCCATAAGCCCGGTGCTACAGGAAGAAGGGGTGGCCTCAGCTGATGAAATCAGGCTCATCAGAAACAGAGCCGGTTACTACTTTATTACAGCGCCTGGCTTCTCCAATGTGTACGTTTTTGAACCGGATGAAAACGAACTGAAGCTGAAAAATAAAATCGAAATTACCGGAGACAGATTGGGACAGCCTGCTTTCAACCAGCGAAATACACATATCGAGCTGGTGGACAGAGCAAGCGGACAAACCTACAATATTGATCAAAACGGAAGACGATAAGAGGTAAAAACCATGAAAACACTTTATAAAACATACTTTTCAGTGCTGACTGCTTTTTTAATCTTAACATGTTCGCCCGTTTTAGCACAACAGTCAGATTTCCAGATACAGCAGGATTATCGGACCGATATTTCAGAACTTCTTAACAGGGTGGAATTGGCCGTGACGGCTGAGGAACTTGAAGAAGTAGAGTCTGAAATTGACGCATTAGAGCAACAATATTCTGAATACTCAGAAATCATTAACGCCGCCCTTTACCCGGAAACATTCACAGGCATGCTCTCAAATTTGAGGGGTATTCACCAGGCTGCTTATAACAATCTCAGTGTTATTGAACAACTGAATGAACAAATCGTTGTTTTATCTACTGAAATGGATGAATTTCGCAACCGACTCACGCAAATGACACAAGAAACTACTTCTTTACGTCAGCAAATAGAGCGGGGTGAAGCGAATGAACAGAGACAGGCGTCTCTTATCCGCCAGTACAGGCAAAATATCGAACAACGGGATAGTTTTGTGGCTGAATTCCTTCAAGAGCTGCTTTCCAAATATCAGCGAATGGGTGTAGGAACACAACAGGAGATTGCAGAAAATGTGGACAGACTGGATCAGAATCCATTGGATATGATCAGAACAATTATTTCTGAATATATACAAATTGCAGACCAGTCTACAGGCCTTCAAACTCCGGATTATGTTGCTATGAGAGCCCAGCACGGCTATTTTGAGGGTGTATGGAGTCAGATTGATCAACGATTGACCAATACGTTTGCCCCGGACAGGCCTGTTGAGACAAGGCAGGAAATTTCTGATATGCTTGCTGCATGGCTCGCATCTGTTGATAATAAACTATGGGATTCCATGTCAACTGCTTTCAATCAGAACGGAATTAATCTTCAGCCATTTGTTTCTTCCGGCGATTTCTACAATTCATTGAATACGTTTGTTGACAGGGCTTATGAAATAAGCCTGGAGAGCAATAATGAATCTGATTATGAAGTATTCAGGAATTTCCGCGAATTTTGGAATACTACTGTAAAAGCCAGCTGGGGTGAGGCACTTATCACCGGTAATATTCTGACGCCGGCACAAATAGCCGCCATAGATCTCAAACTGAACGACTGGGGTGAAGCCGCGCAGCCAACATCGAATCTTATGTTTATCCTGTTACTCATCAGCATCGCGGTAATTGTACTTCTTGTTGTTCTGCTGATCGTTCGCAAGAAATAAGTTGAAAGAGGGGCATGATTCACCGCCCTTCACTGGTCCGCCTGTTGAGCTGCACTGAGCACTCCAAGCTCCCCGTCTATTCGGGTATACAGTGCTGAGAGAGCGTTTGCGGTGACGACGACCGGCGCCGGCTCAGCCTCGGCGGGGTTATCTGAGCAGGCGGCCAGCAGCAGGTCTCGGGAAGAAACATGGTATGTTTGTTCAACCCGGAGAAAAGATCAATCCCGGAAACAGATCAGGGCTTTATCGTAGCCCTGTATCGAATAAACATACCATGTTTGGGGTGTGGGCAGGTCTCTGGAAGAAACATGGGTTGTTTGTTCAACCCGGAGAAAAGAACAATCCCGAAAACA
>SKKO01000371.1 GCA_007123715.1 Balneolaceae bacterium
AAGGTGGAAAAACAGCTTCCCGTTTTCTTCGCCAAACGTGAACAGGATAAAACCGCCTCTTTCAGAGATATGGCCAAAGAGCGCGGGCTCGACCCCGAATGGGCCGAGGATTTCCTCAGAATGGTGATGGCGGCATCCCGCGCAGCACAGTCGGCCGATACCTTCCCGCGCTCAACCCCCGAACCGATGCATATTCTCTATGTTGGCGGTGAAGGCGGTATGGGCAGGCTCTATCGCAAATTTACCGAAAGCAGCGGCCACCATGCCTACAGTATCGATAAAGGAAACTGGTACCAGCTGGAGGAAATAGCGCCAAAAGTTGATCTTGTAATTGTTACCGTGCCTATTAACGTAACAGCAGATGTCATCAGGCGGCTGGCACCGAAATTGAAACCGGATACCATCCTGGCCGACTTTACAAGCAATAAAAGTGAACCGCTTGAAATCATGATGGAAGCACATCCAGGGCCGGTGGCTGGCCTGCATCCCATGCACGGGCCCGATGTACCGAACCTTTCCAAACAGCTGATGGTAGTATGCGACGGACGCGACTCCGAAAAGGCCGCTTGGTTCAGTGAACAGTGTAAATTATGGGGTATGCGTATCATTGAAGCCAACCCCGCTAAACACGATCATGTGATGCATCTTGTACAGGGACTGAGGCACTTTGTGGCATTGCTTCACGGCTCATTTATGAAGGAGTACGACCTTAATCCATCTGAAATGCTTGATTACTCCAGCCCCATCTACAGGGCTGAGCTGATGATGACCGGCCGTATTTTTGCCCAGGATGCCGAACTCTACGCCGATATTGTTTTTGCCAATAAAGAGCGCCGGGATTTGCTGCTCTCTTTTTTCAATCATCAGAAAGCACTGATGGAGATGGTGGAAAATGATGACAAAAAAGGATTTATCCGGGAATTTGAGGCTGTAACAGATTTCTTCGGCAAATTTGCATCTCAGGCTCTGGTTGAAAGCGGGTATCTGATCAACCGGCTTGCCGATCGGTTTTCATGAACATTTCTTCTTTTTTTAAAAAATTTTAAATTTTTTTGTAACATTTTCTCTTCTCAAGCATCTGTTGAAATATAATAAGAGGATCAGGTATTTTTTCTGGTTTCTGATTAAGAGCGCGGTGTCCGTTGTTTCCTTCATAAAGAAACGTACCTCATACATAGTTGATTAGAAATGTATCCTCGAAAAACCGGGAACTTCAATTACTGGAATGAGCAGAATGCCTTTAGAAATATCACATTCAATTAACGTTTTAAGATCAAATCTTACGAACGTAGCACGCGTTTCTGAATGGGCAGCCTTGATGGGTTATCGATGTCCAAAGAAATTTGCGAGAAAATTTTTGCGCCATTTTTTGTGCCGGCCGCAAACATATCTGGTTTATGTACGAATAAAAAGCATATCACATGAACTCAGATCGGATAAAAAATCAAATTTTGAGATCGCCAGAAAACATGGTATTCCCGACGAAATTGCGCTCAACAAATTCATAAACTACCATCTGAATTGTTCTCCAAGTGAAGTGAAATCCATGCCGGAAGACAAGTTACAGGAAAAGGTTGAAATTTTCGGTAGTAAAGTTAGGTAGTGAAACTCTGCTCAAAATTATAAATAATCAATCAGGTGATTTTGGGAAAAAATCATCTTGCAAGATTGGATAAGCAACGGGTCTTAAATCTGCTATGATTTAATCCGTGGTTTTGAGGAATTCAACTTGTCAAAACCGGAACAATGAAGTGGTGAGAGAACAGGAACTTGTAAGAGCGATTATTCATGATTCATATTGCCATGGAATATCTGTCTGCAGAGGTGAGTCATTCTTTGGGACTCAATCTGGAAGATATTAAGATAGATTCATTACAAAGCCTGCAGAATAGCAATGCGCAAGGTATTATCATGGCATTGTTAAATGTGGAACAGGAAAGTACGTTAAAAAACCTGCCAAATAGCCGGGTTCAGAATGAACGGGTTTTTTACCAGACACCTCCTTTTTCCATAAACCTACAACTTGTTCTTGCGTTTCACTTCGAGCAATACATCACCTCAATTCAGTATTTGGCTGATACAGCCAATTTTTTCCACAAGAAAAAATGGTTTTCTACTGAAAATCAGCGAGAAGAACAGCCATTCCCGTCAACATTAGGCAGGCTGGTAGTTGATTTTCAAAATATCGGCCTTGAACAGCTCAATCACATCTGGAGTATTTCGGGGGGAATTCACCATCCTGCACTTTTCTATAAGGTGAGGCTCTTAAGGCTTGAACAGGATGAAGCCATCGAAGGGCCGGCGATCAAAACTGTTGAAATTAACGACGAAAAACAGATCATTTTTCCGGACAGCAGTGAAATGAAAAAATATCTAAAAGACAAACACGATAACGGAACATAGCCATGTCAAATTACAGAACACCGGGAGTTTATATTGAGGAAATTCCATCCTTTCCGCCATCTGTGGCACAAGTTGAAACGGCCATCCCCGCTTTTATCGGGTATACAGAAAAAGGGCCGGTAGAGCCAACCCGAATCGGATCAATGGTAGACTATCGGTCCATATTCGGTGGGCCGCGTAACGGAATCGGAACATTTGGTATCGCAGCAGACGGTGCAATCACTGTACCAGCCATTACTGCTACACCCGATTACCGGCTATATTATACGCTGGAATTGTTTTTCGCGAACGGTGGTGGTGATTGCTTCATCGTATCGGTTGGCAATTACACTGACCCCATTAACAATGCCGCCATGTCAGCCGGCCTTGATTTGCTGAACAAAGAAGACGAACCCACCCTGATTCTGTTTCCCGATGCGGCAAGCCCGGTAAACGCTGACGATCATTTTGACCTCTTTAAAGCTGCTCTAGCCCAATGTGCCGATAGAAAAGACCGGTTTCTGATTTGTGATGTTGATCAATCATCAAATCCTGTAAATACGACGCGTGTATCGGCTTCAGAATTTCGGGATAACATAGGCGCAAACGACCTGCTCTTTGGGGCGGCTTATTTCCCAAACCTCAAAACCACCCTGACGTATCAGTATCCCGAAAATCAAATCAATGTAAATAATGTTGGCACAACCATGGTTTTGCGCCATACGGATGAAATTATCCGTGAAAATCCGGGCCAGGCTGCGCAGTCTTTATTCCATGCGGACAACGGGGCTCACAGGACTCACTATTTTTCCATCAAAAAAACCATTGATTCCGTGAAACTTATACTTCCTCCTGGCGGTGCAGTAGCGGGAGTTTATGCCCGTGTTGACAGCACAAGAGGAGTTTGGAAAGCCCCGGCAAATATATCCCTGAACCGTGTTTCCGCACCGTCACTGCTTATTGACCATAAAGATCAGGAAGATTTAAATGTAACACCAACGGGTAAATCGATCAACGCGATTCGCACATTCAAAGGCAAAGGCGTAATGGTATGGGGAGCCCGTACCCTTGCCGGAAACGACAATGAGTGGAGATATGTGCCCGTAAGGCGCTTCTTTAATATGGTAGAAGAATCAGTTAAAAATGCCTCCGAGAAATTTGTATTTGAGCCGAATGATGCCAATACATGGATGAAAGTAAAGGCCATGATTGAAAACTACCTGATCACTTTGTGGCGTGCAGGTGCCATGATGGGCGCCAAACCGGATGATGCCTTCTTTGTGAAGATTGGACTCGGAGAAACCATGACGCCTGAAGACGTACTGGAAGGAAAAATGATTGTGGAAATCGGCATGGCTGTGGTCAGGCCTGCGGAATTCATCATACTGAGATTTTCCCACAAAATGATGGAATCATAATGTTTAACAGTAGTTCGGACAGCACAGGTTTAATTCTGAGAACCTGCAATAAGATCAATTAAAAAAATAAA
The DNA here is from genome assembly GCA_007123715.1 of Balneolaceae bacterium. Taxonomy (GTDB): domain Bacteria; phylum Bacteroidota; class Rhodothermia; order Balneolales; family Balneolaceae; genus Rhodohalobacter. The sequence continues at coordinate 3,872 of SKKO01000371.1, forward strand.
TCATTATCATGAATTACAGAACTCCAGGTGTTTATGTTGAGGAAATATCATTGCTTCCGGCATCGGTTGCCCAATCAGAAACTGCCATACCGGTTTTTATTGGCTACACAGAAATTGCAGAGGATGATGATGGAAACTCATTGCGTATGACCCCTGTCCGTATCGCATCTCTCATGGACTATTCCAGGCTGTTTGGCGGCCCGCCGGTGCAGCCGATGGAAGTGGCCGTGGAATCTGAAGCTCCGTATGAGCCTGTTGCTGTGAACTATCCGGATGGTGTTTCGCCATTTCTGATGCATCATGCCGTGAATCTTTTTTATGCAAATGGAGGAGGTGAATGTTTTGTTGTTTCCGTGGGTGGTTTTGAGGATGACGGCAGCCCTGTAACGCCTGCATACGGACCACTAAAGAATGGCCTGGATGCTATTATAAATAACGATGAAATAACGCTCGTGGTAATACCTGAAGCTATACGGCTCGAAACTGACCCGCAGCACGATCTGTATAAAGATGTGCTGGCACACTGCAACGATCAGGAAAACCGGTTTGGCATTTTTGATGTACGGGATGATGACCACGACGCCGGAGAATTCCGTGACGGGATTGGAACTTCTTTTTTGAGCTATGGGGCTGCATATTACCCTCATCTGAAAACGACAATAGGATATTCTTATGCACCTGCTTCGGTGGAATTTTCCGGCGGACCGCTTGATGGGGCATCCTGGCAGCAAGCCGAAACGCTGCGTTCGGTACTGGAGATTCAAAAACAGTTTGGAAAAGTTAAGGTGAAAATGGAAGCAGCGGTTGCCGGGGTGGAAGATCTGCTGGCTCCGGAGCGGAGGCTGTTACTTCGCTCGATGCTCAGGGAAACAGAAAAAGCCCTGGGATATGCAGAGAGTGCATTTGAACATGTAACAGATAATGATTTTGAGGCGGCAGAGATTGGCGATGCCAGAGAAGATTTTGATGCAGTGGAAGCCCTGAATATAGAAGATATCCTGAAAGCAGAAATACCGGGTCATCTGTCAACACTAAGTACCGCACTAGGTAAAATTGAAGTTTCTTTGGATAGTATCCTTGCTAAGGTAAATGAAGAAACAGGTATTGATGAAACAAATAATGAAGCGGTACGGGAGCACATTACTGCAGAATATATTGCGTCTGTCCGCAATCTTATAAATGAAGAGAGAATTGCCATGCCGCCCTCGCCGGCAATGGCAGGTATCTATGCCCGGGTTGACCGCAACCGGGGGGTATGGAAGGCCCCTGCAAACGTAAGCATCAACCTTGTATCGGCCCCGTCAGTGAAACTTACCATTGCTGAGAATAACCGGCTTAATGTACACTCAACAGGTAAATCCATTAATGCCATTCGATCATTCCCCGGCAGGGGTACCCTCGTTTGGGGAGCCCGGACTTTGGATGGCAATAGTAACGAATGGAGGTATATACCGGTGCGCCGCTTCTTTAACATGGTAGAAGATTCTGTTAAAAATGCTTCTGGCCGATATGTGTTTGAACCGAATGATGCCAACACATGGGTGAAAGTAAAGGCTATGATCGAAAATTTCCTGACCACACAGTGGCGCGCAGGGGCACTGATGGGCTCTAAACCAGAAGAAGCCTTTTTTGTTAGTGTAGGCCTTGGTAAAACCATGACTTCAGTGGATGTACTGGAAGGAAAAATGATCGTAGAAATCGGTATGGCAGTTGTGCGCCCTGCCGAATTTATTATTCTACGTTTTTCCCATAAAATGATGGAGTCGTAATTAATTTCAATATTAACATTAATTAAAACAAACTGATATGAGCGATTATCCTTTAGTTAAATTTCATTTTTCTGTAGAGTGGGGTGGTACAAAAATTGGCTTTACTGAAGTCTCAGGCCTCGATATCGATATAGAACCGATTGAATACCGCCATGGTGCAAGCCCGGAGTATACACCTACCAAAATGCCCGGCCTTCAAAAGTACAGCAATATCACGCTGAAGCGAGGTTCATTTGCTGG
>SKKO01000065.1 GCA_007123715.1 Balneolaceae bacterium
CTGGAATCATATCCTTTCCGGAGGCAGGGAGCCTCTAAGCCGTGATGCCCTCATCTGGCACTTTCCGCACTATCGGCAGGGGAGAATTATTCCTCCTTACAGTATTATTCGCAGCGGAGAGTGGAAGCTGATCATGGTGGGAAGGGCCGGAATACGAATTATACAATCTGATTGACGATATCGGAGAAACTACAGACCTCGCATCAGAAAATCAGGAGCTTGTGGAAGCGCTGAATAAGCGGCTGATGGAGATCCTTGAAGAAACCGCTGCAAAATTGCCGAAGGAGAATCCGCTATACAGGCCATAAATCGGCATATTTGGTTTGTAACTTATTGTCAGCACCAGCCCTGATTCAGGCATAAAAATTTACACGATTTTTTTTCACCTTAAATCATTAGATTGTATGAAGAGGCCGAAAAAAAGATTATTTAAATGCAATTGTGATGTATTCATTGTTTAAATCAAAGAAAAAATCTGAAACCGATTTTAAATAATCCATCTGGCCGCGGTAATATCAATTAAACCTTATTAATAATATGAAACATTTTTGTCTCAGCTTTTTCAGGAAAGTCAGTTTTTTTGCACTAATCACAACATTTGCAACATCAGCCTTAATGGCGGCCAATGATCATAAATGGGAAGAAAAAAACGAGGATGATGGCTGGATTTCTCTGTGGGATGGCGAAACCCTCGATGGCTGGCGTGCCAGTGAGAACAGGGATTCTTTTTCGGTTGAAGATGGCAAGATCGTGGTGGATGGCCCCCGTTCACACCTCTTTTATGAAGGCCCCGTAGCCAATGGCGGCGATTTTCTCAATTTTGAATTCAAAGCCGAAGTCTATACCTATCCGCAGGCGAATTCAGGAATCTTTTTCCATACCCGCTACCAGGAAGAGGGGTGGCCTCAGTACGGTTATGAGGCGCAGGTAAATGCCACACACAGTGATCGCAGGAAGACAGGCAGCCTCTATGCAGTTGCGGATGTGATGGACAATGCACCTCATGAGGATAATGAATGGTTCGAATATCATATCATCGTGGACGGGAAAGACATTACGTTTAAAATAGACGGTGAAGTGGTCAATGAATTTACCGAACCGGATGACCGTGAAGGGACCATTAAACTGAGCCGCGGAACTATTGCACTCCAGGCACATGATCCAAATAGCAGAATTTATTATCGGAATATCCAGGTACGTTTGCTGCCGGATTAACAAAAACGGTTCCGGTGGCAGAAGCATGTCAGCAGAATCACAGTTTCAAGTATTATGGTAATAAGATCATCCATTAGCCTGATCGCAATGGGTATTGGGTTAGCCTTGTTTATGTGTGATCTGCTTATGGCCCAGGACCGTCTCTCCGGTAAGCTGTTTGCAACACGTTCTGAAGTGATTGCCAAAAACGGGATGGCTGCGACAAACCATCCGCTCGCATCACAGGTTGCCATCGACATCCTGAAACAGGGCGGAAGCGCAGTGGATGCAGCTATTGCCGCGAATGTGTTTCTGGGTTTTGCCGATCCTGCCATGAACGGGCCGGGCGGTGATCTGTTTGCCATTATCTGGAGCGCAGATGACCAAAAACTTTACGGGCTCAATGCAAGTGGAAAATCACCCGCTTCTTTGTCACTCGAACATTTTAGGGAAAGAGGATTAAACAGTGTTCCTGCTTCGAGTCCGCTGGCAGTAACTGTGCCCGGCGCTGTGGATGGCTGGTACGAAATGCATGGTAAGTTTGGGAAACTGGATTTTGAGCAACTGTTGAGTCCCACAATTATCTATGCCCGTGAGGGAATTGCCGTGCATGCCGAAGTGGCCGATTTAATGGATTTTCTGGATCGCGATCTGATCCGTTTTTACAACCTGCCTGAGGATTTTAAATGGAATCAGCTCGAATATTTCAGCAGCCTATACAGGCCAAATGGCAGGTTTCCGGTAAAGGGAGAACTGCACCGGAATGAAGATTATGCCCGCACTCTCGAAAAATTGGCTGCAGGTGGGCGAGATGCGTTTTACAGGGGTGAAATTGCCCGTGCCATCACCGATCATATTCAGGATGAAGGCGGTTTTTTGGCGATGGATGATTATGAACAACATTCATCGGTTTGGGTTGATCCGGTTTCAGTGAACTATCGCGGCTATGATGTTTGGCAAATCCCTCCGCCCACACAGGGATTATCGGTATTGCAGATGCTGAACATTCTGGAAGGTTATAATCTGGGTGATTACGGATTCGGCAGCCCGGAGCATATCCACTATTTCACCGAAGCCAAAAAGCTGGCCTATGCCGATATGAGAAGGTTTGTATCGGATCCCGATTTTCATGTTCTTCCCGTTGAAACACTTCTTTCGAAAGAATATGCTGCCCAGAGGCGTGAACATATCCGGAGCGACTGGACCGGCAGCTACGGCCCCGGCCTCGAGGCAGAGAGCCATACCATTTACCTTACGGTTGCAGATAAAGACGGGAACATGGTTTCACTGATCCAGAGCAACTCCTGGCTGTTTGGCTCGTTGATTACGCCCCCCGGCCTTGGTTTCCCGCTGCAAAACCGCGGTACCGGATTTACCCTGCAGGAAGGGCATCTCAATACCTATGAGCCCGGTAAACGACCCTTTCATACAATTATTCCGGCATTTGTAACAAAAGACGGTGAACCATACATCAGTTTTGGACTCACCGGAGGCGATATGCAGCCCCAGGGCCATGTTCAGATTGTGATGAATGTGGTGGATTTCGGGATGAATATTCAGGAAGCCGGAGATGCACCGAGGATTCGCCATTCCGGTTCGGGATCCGGCTCCATCGAACTTGAATCGGGCTTTGAATACAAAACCATCCGGCAGCTCATGATGATGGGCCACGATGTAAAATATGGCTTTGAGCGATTTGGAGGCTTCCAGGGAATCCTTTTTGACGGAACATTTTATTACGGAGCATCCGAATCCAGAAAAGATGGTCAGGCCGCAGGGTATTGATGTAACTTATGGATAGATCTGAAAGGACCGAAGACAGGGGACCGAAGAATCCATCAGAACTGGTTTATCTATTCCACCTTTTTGCCGCCGCACACATTTTGCATTCAAAGCTGGAAAAAGAAAGATGAATAAAAACGTATTACGGAGTTTATTCCCGGTATTTTTTTTGTTCTGCCTCACCGGCTTAAGCAGCGGGGTACACGGCAGTATAAATCCATCAATTCTGTTCACGAATGAGTTAACGGTTCATGAAACGCAAAAAGATACCATTCGGGTCCTCACCTACAACATACAGCATGGAAGGGGAATGGATAATGTGGTGGATCTCCGGCGAATTGCTGAAGTGATTATAAACAGCCGTGCTGATATTGTGGCACTCCAGGAAGTAGATGTGGGTGTGGAGCGATCGTACCGTTTTGATATAATGAAGGTTTTGTCCGGCTATACAGGCTTTGAGTCTGTATTTTATCAAAATATTCTTCATCAGGGCGGAGAATACGGAAACGGATTATTATCAAGGTTTCCTGTGCATTCAAGCAGAAATTACCACTTTGTTGTTGACGGTGATGGAGAACAAAGAGGCCTGCTTCAGGCTGAAATTCTGGTAGCTGATCAAAAAATAATTTTTATGAACACCCACCTTGATCACAGGCCGGATGAAACTCAGCGGCTTATGAGTGTGGAGCAAATGATTCAAACCCAATATGCTTACCGCGGCTTGCCGGCAATTGTAACCGGAGATTTTAACGATTTACCGGGGAGTAATATGCATGTGAGTATGAAAGATCATTTTGACGATGTCTGGGAATTGCTTGGTAATGGTGACGGCTATACATTCAGGTCAGACCGGCCCGACCGAAGAATCGACTACATATTTTACTCCAACAGGCTTGCAAATGAGGATACGCGAAGACTTCGTCCTGTTTCAATCGAAGTACTGGATTCACAAGCGTCTGATCACCTTCCCATACTTACAGTATTCGTATTGGAGTAAATAAAAACACGTTGTAATTTTCAAAACATGAAACTCTGGACATCAAATTAATCCAAGCGTATTGATAAAAATTGAGCAAATCATCGTCAAAGACATCCGCTTTCCAACCAGCCGTACCCTGGACGGATCGGATGCCATGAATCCTGACCCGGATTATTCCGCTGCATATCTCATCATAAAAACTAACAAGGCCGGTCTGGAGGGGCACGGATTAACGTTTACAATAGGGAGAGGGAACGAGCTTTGTTGTGCGGCTATCGAAATACTTGCCGGCAAATTGATTGGCCTGACCATTGAAGACATTGCGGCAGACATGAGCGGGTTTTGGTCCGGGATTACCGGCGACAGCCAGCTTCGGTGGCTTGGTCCGGAGAAAGGGGTGATTCATCTGGCAACCGGTGCTGTGGTAAATGCGGTCTGGGACCTTTATGCAAAAATAGAAAAAAAACCGTTATGGCAGCTTTTGTGTGAGATGTCGCCTGAAGAAATTGCGGGCTGTATCGACTTCAGTTACATCAGTGATGTGCTGACCCCTGAAGAAGCCATTAAGATATTGCAGGAAAAATCAGGTGGAAAAAAAGAGAGGATAGACACGCTTCTACGGGATGGATATCCTGCCTATACCACATCGGCCGGATGGCTGGGATACAGCGATGACAAGATCAAAAGGCTAAGCCGGGAAGCGGTTGAAGAGGGGTTTACACATGTGAAAATGAAAGTAGGCTCCAATCTTGATGATGACAAACGCCGGGCCGGAATTATCAGGAAAGAGATAGGTGATGAACGTTTCCTGATGATGGATGCCAATCAAAAATGGGATGTGGATGAGGCTATTACCAACATGAAAGAACTCAGCCAATTCAATCCGTTATGGATAGAAGAACCGACCAGTCCTGATGATATTCTTGGACACGCACGGATTGCGAGGGAAATTGTCCCTGTGAAAGTAGCCACGGGCGAGCATTGCCACAATCGTGTGATGTTTAAACAGTTTTTGCAGGCCGGGGCGATGAATTACTGCCAGATCGACAGCTGCCGGGTCGGTGGTGTAAACGAATTGTTAGCCATTATCCTCATGGCGTCAAAGTTTGGGGTTCCTGTATGCCCGCATGCAGGCGGCGTAGGTTTATGCGAATATGTTCAGCACCTGTCGATGTTCGATTTTGTGTCTGTTTCCGGCACCATGGAAAACAGGGTGATTGAGTATGTGGATCATCTTCACGAGCATTTTCTCTATCCGGTGATCATTAAAAACGGCCGGTACATGCCGCCATCTGAGCCGGGCTACAGTATAGATATGAAACCGGAATCCCTTCAGGATTATGCATTTCCCGAAGGGAAAATCTGGAAAGAATCGGTATAAAATTTATGATTATTGACGCGCATCAGCACTTCTGGAAATACGACCCTGTTACACATGCGTGGATTGATGATGGCATGAAAGCAATCAGAAGAGATTTTTTACCTTCCGATCTTCAGCCGCATCTTGAGGAGCATGGTATTGACGGATGTGTAGCCGTTCAGGCCGATCAGGCTGAAGATGAGACCCTTTTTTTATTGGATCTGGCTGAGAATTACCCGTTTATCAAAGCAGTGGTGGGCTGGATAGATTTGTGGAGTGATAACCTTGAAGAAAGGCTGGCTAATCTTTCAGGCTTTCAAAAACTGGCTGGATTTCGCCATATTCTTCAGGCGGAAGAACCGGAAAGGATGCTTGAACCTGCTTTTTTACGTGGGATTGGTACTCTTCAAAAATACAAATATACCTACGATATCCTCATTTATCCGCGACACCTGGATGCTGCCCTAAATTTGGTGCGAAGATTCCCGGATCAGAAATTTGTAGTCGATCATCTCGCAAAACCTTCTATCAACGATCGTGTTTTCGAGCCCTGGCAGTC
>SKKO01000221.1 GCA_007123715.1 Balneolaceae bacterium
CCGGCAATTTTCCGCGAGGCGGTAACATGATGATACGAAAAAATGTATTCGATGCTTTCGGGTATTTCGATACTCATCTTGGCCGGTCGGGCAAACAACTTCTTGGAAGCGAAGAAAAAGCCTTTTTTGATCGGATCAGAAAAAATGGAGTACAACTGCACTACTGGGCAGGTATGCAGCTCATACATCGAATAGGGAATGAGCGGCTCGAAAAAGAATATTTAAAAAAACAATCAATCGGAATTGGACATAGTGAGCGCCTCAGGGTGCAGGAAGTTTTTACAGAAACCGCGGCTAAATTCTCAAGTGAGATGTTCAAACTGGCTGGCAGTTTCCTGATAGCGATTTGGTATCTGGTTCGTGGCAAAGCAAAAGCCGCAGGGTTTCTGATTCAGTTCCGTTTTTGGGTTTTGAAAGGGTTTCTAAAAAGGGATAAGGATGAAGATTGAATGTTTTAGAAATGCAATTGATTTTTCGTGAAAGCTTGCATAACCAAAGTGAAACAAGGTACTTTATATGTATAAATTCAACTAAATCAGCCGGCCGCTATTTTGGGAATTATTGTTCGCCAAAGCATCTCAAACGCCATTGTATCCTATGTGGGCATCAGTCTTGGTTTTGTGCTCACAATATTGCTCTATCCGCACATCCTGTCACCGGAAGAATATGGGCTGACCCGTGTGTTAATTTCGGCATCTTACATGTGCTCGCAGTTTGCACATCTCGGTTTTCAGCATCTTGTAATTCGATATTATCCGTTTTTTAAAAAGGCTGATCCTCACCAACACGGGCTGTTATTTTGGGTCATGATCATACCGTTTTTTGGTTTTTTGATTTTTTCTCTGATATACCTGCTGGCTGATGGCCTCATCATAGCCTACTACAGTGATCAATCACCGCTGTTTGTCGAGAATTTCCTATGGGTGATTCCACTTACACTTTTCATTCTTTATTTTGAAGTTTTAAACAGTTATCTGCGGTCGCTTCGGGATTCTGTAACCGGCTCTTTGGTAAATGAAGTAGTACAACGAATTCTTGTTATCATACTTCTCGCAGCATATTTTTTTGACTGGATTTCATTCAGCTGGTTCATTTCTCTTTTTGTAATGAGCTATCTATTTCAGCCGATGCTCGTCATTTTATCCATTTACCTGAAAAATGAATTCAAAATTACCCCAAACTTCAGCATAATAAGGCGTAAGCTTGTTTTGGGTATGGCAAGGTTCAGCTTATACTCACTTCTTGGCGGGCTAACAACAATCATCGTTTGGAATGTGGATGTAATTATGCTTGGGGCTATGGCTGGTCTTGAACAAACAGCTATATACGCCATTGCCTTTTATATTGCATCGGTTGTAAACATTCCCCAGCGATCCATCGAAAAAATTGCGGGTCCGCTGCTCTCAGATTTCATCAAAAATAAAAGCTGGTTTGAAGTGGGATCTGTCTACAGTAAAACCTCACTTAATCAGCTGCTTGCAGGATTACTGATATTCGGATTGATCTGGCTGCACCTTGACGATCTGTTTTTGTTACTGCCGGATACTTATGCTGCCGGTAAATGGGTTGTGTTTATTATTGCCACTGGTAAATTATTTGAGGCGCTAACGGGCCCCAACACGTTGATTCTTCTGAATTCGCAGCATTACAGGGTCAGTTTTTTTGCAAATATCTTTCTTGTATTTGTTACAATAACAGCGAATTATCTGCTCATTCCAATTTATGGCATCAATGGCGCTGCATTTGCCTCAGCACTGGCATTAATCCTTTTCAATCTTGTTAAACTGACATATATCTACTACTGGATGGACCTCCAGCCGCTCTCTCTCCCCATGATTTCAATTGTGGCATTCGGTTCAATTTCCATTTACATTTGCTATATGATGATTGATTTATCATCGATATGGCTCAACATACCGGTAAAAACGATTGTGTTTTTGGTGATGTTTTTGGTTCCGTTACTTTACTTGAATGTTTCGCCCGATCTTAACAACCTATTGCGAACCATACAGAAACGAATATTTAAATGAAAGCTCTTCTTGTAGATACCCGCTCAGAATACCCAGTAATGAGAATGGATGAAGCCAGCAGACCTGATCCCGGTGAGAATGAGTTGCTTGTTAAAATTAAGGCCACTGCATTAAACCGGGCAGATTTAATGCAGAAAGAAGGCAAGTATCCTCCGCCAAAAGGAGCATCACCTATATTAGGACTCGAAATGGCAGGGGTGGTAGAAAATACAGGCAGGGGAGTATCATTATACAAAAAAGGCGACCACGTTTTCGGCCTTCTTTCAGGCGGGGGATATGCGGAGTACTGTACCATACATGAAAAACTTGCAATGCCACTTCCTGATGGGCTTTCATTTGAGGAAGCGGCTGCAATTCCAGAAGTATATCTTACCGCATATCAGGCAATAATCTGGCTGGGTGAACTAAAGACTGGTGAGACCATTCTGATTCATGCAGGTGCAAGCGGTGTAGGTACAGCTGCCATACAGCTTGCCAAAGCTATGAGGAATGCAAGAGTCATCACCACGGCCGGCAGTGAGGAGAAATGCGCACTTACTGCAACACTTGGGGCCGATTTATGTATGAACTACAAAGAGGAAGATTATGCAGCTTCACTTGAAGAAACGTTTGGCAAAAACAGCGTGGATGTCATCATTGATTTTATTGGGTCACCCTATTGGGAAAAAAATATCAATGTGCTGGCAATGGACGGCCGGCTGATTTATCTTTCCGTGCTTGGAGGATCTGCCGTGGAAAACATGAGCCTGATACCCATTCTCAGAAAACGACTTACAATAAAAGGTTCCACCCTTCGCAACCGCAGTGACAGCTACAAATTTGATCTTACAAATGACTTCAGAAAACATGCATTTTCATTGATTGAATCAGGTGCACTTAAACCGGTTATCGATTCCACATTCAATTGGGAGCAGTGTGAAGAAGCCCACCAAAAAATGGCAGATAACCTGAATGCGGGAAAAATAATCCTTACCGGAATGTAATGGATTTTTATTGAACAGGATCTGATTGGATGTCATTACACAAGAGAAAAAAAGTCGCAATAATAGGTGCAGGTGCCGCGGGGGTTTTTACTGCCGTGAATGCAGCAAGGCTCAATAAAGAACTTGATGTGACCCTATTTGAAAAAAGCAGAAATCTTCTTTCGAAAGTAAGAATTTCCGGTGGCGGACGATGCAATGTAACCAATCATTGTTTTGATCCCGAAATTTTATCTCAGGCATATCCGAGAGGCGATAAAATGATGAGATGGAATTTTGAACAGTTTCAGCCCCGCGATACTGTAGAGTGGTTTGAAAGCAGGGGAGTAAAACTCAAAGCTGAAGCCGACGGAAGAATGTTTCCGGTTACCGACAGCTCTGAAACCATTATTGACTGCCTGCTGAATGAAGCCAAAAGGTATCAGGTTTCTATCAGAACCCAAACAGCGGTTACGCAGGTCGAGCCTATTGATGATGGCGGCTATTTGCTCCACATTTCCGGACAGAAACCGGAGTTAGCTGATGTTGTTGTGATTGCAACCGGGGGCAGCAACCGGGAACAAGCTTATGGATGGCTAACAGAACTCGGGTATTCAGTAATCCCCCCGGTACCGTCACTTTTTACGTTTAATTTCAGGGATAAAATATTAACCGATCTCGCTGGAATTTCAGTTCAAAAAGCTCACGTAATAATTGAAGGGACTCGTTTTTCGGAAACAGGTCCCGTTCTGATCACACATTGGGGCCTTAGCGGACCTGCAGTCTTGAAACTTTCGGCACGTGCAGCCCGCCTTCTTTATGAAAAAGATTATCGATTTACAGTGCAGGTTAACTGGCTGCATCCGTATACAGAAGATGATGTACGCAAAAAACTGATATTGGTGCGTGAAGAAAACGCAAAAAAACAGGTTCACAAGCAGGAGCAGTTTGCAATTCCGGGAAGATTGTGGATCCGCTTTTTAGAACTGTCCGGAATTAGCCGGGATAAGCGATGGGCCGACATTTCCAACAAAGAACTTCATCATGTTATAAGGTGGCTGGTTCACGGAACCTATGTATGCCAGGGTAAAACTACGTATAAAGAGGAGTTTGTAACCTGCGGTGGCATTGCACTCCATGAAATAAACCCTGGTACTCTCGAAAGTAAAAATAATCCGGAACTCTATTTTGTAGGTGAAGTACTGGATATTGACGGCATAACAGGTGGTTTTAATTTTCAGGCAGCATGGACAAATGGCTGGCTTGCTGCAAAAGCCATTGCATTGAATGCCACAAAAGATGTAAGTTAAGCATTCAAAATTTTTAAACTATTGAATATCAGGATCTCACAATATTCTCCCATTGGCATCTTTGATTCCGGTATCGGAGGTCTTACTGTTGCAAAGGCTGTAATGGATGCACTTCCAAACGAAGATATTATCTATTTCGGCGACTCTGCCCGTGTACCTTACGGTATTAAATCACAGGAAACGGTTCGGAATTATTCCAACCAGATTGCCCGTTTTCTTCTCTTCAGGGGTGTGAAAATGATCATTATTGCCTGCAATACCGCATCGGCAGCCGCGCATGATTCGGTACAGGCTCTGGCCGGAGACATACCTGTAATCAATGTGATTGAATCGGGTACAAAAGCCGCGCTTAGGTCAGGGAAAAAAGAGATCGGGGTTATTGGTACCCTTGCTACAATTGGTTCCGGTGCTTACGAAAAAGCTTTAAAAGAAGCCGATCAATCGCTTACGGTGAAGTCAAAAGCGTGCCCGTTGCTTGTTCCACTGGCAGAAGAGGGGTGGCTGGATAATGAAGTGACCCGTCAAACCATTGAAATCTATCTCGAACCTTTTAAAAGTAATGGTGTTGAAGCTCTTATACTTGGGTGTACGCACTATCCTCTTTTCAAACAGGTTATCCAGGACTATTTTAATGATAAAAAACTGGAACTCATTGATTCAGCCGAATCGGTTGCCGAATCTGCAAAAAAAAGACTCGCAAAACTTCATCTTCTCAATACTGCATTCAGTAAGGGAACATTGACCTGTTATGTAAGTGACCGCCCACAACGGTTTAATGAACTGGCAGAGCAATTCCTGGGGCGTGAGCCGGAGAGTGTGCATGTTGAAAGTCTGCGGGATTTTGAGGATGATTTTGGAGGAAAAATGTTTAAAGTAGCTGAAACGGCTGAATAAGGCTGATATAGAAGCAGGAGTTTGGTTTAATCTGTTACCATGGGATCACCGTTTTATCCCTGAAAAATTTCCCGGTTTCGCTGAACTCCGGATCCGATGCCATCCATACCGGAGTTTCAGCGCCTTTTTCAACAGAGCGGGTACCCGAAGGCCCGCCCATATCGGTACGTGCCCAACCAGGGCATACGGCATTAACAAGCACCCCTTTTGACCGAAAAGCATGTGCAAGCTGGCATGTAACCGCATTGAGTGAGGTTTTGGTAATGCTGTAGACCGGGATATCATCGATCATGCCACTACAGATTTGCCCGGCATCACTTGAAATGTTTATGACCCGGCAACCATCTGTCAACAGATCAGTACAGGCTTGGGTAACCCACAATGGGCCAAAGGTATTAATGCGGAACGATTCATCCAGATTTTTCGGCGAAACATTCAGTATGTTATCTGTTTCTTTCAAAATTACCCCGGCATTATTAACCAGGACATCCAGTTTATTAACTTCCGTTTTCAGCTTTTTTATTGCAGCCTGAATACCTGAAGGCTCAGAAACATCAAGTTCCAGGAATCGAATGGCCCGCCTGGCGGTTGAGAGATGTAATACCGCTTCAATGCCACGCTGATGATTTCGGGCGGTAAGCCATACCATAAAGCCTCTGTCAGAGAGCTGTTTTACA
>SKKO01000020.1 GCA_007123715.1 Balneolaceae bacterium
AGTTTTTTTCTTCGCTGATTAAAAGCCATCCGAACAATCGTCTTGAGATTTTCATCTTTGCAAAGCAGTGGCGGTTGGTCGAAAGTAATACTTATCACGGAGCTGAAAACATTTGGCGGTGGTATAAACACTTGCGGGGGCACATCAAATAAGATTTTGGGTGTAGCCATCAGCTGGCTTTGTACACTCAAAATACCATACGCTTTCGAATTTGGGCTTGCAACGATTCTTTCAGCTACTTCTTTCTGCATCATTAAAAGGGCGGATTTCAGAAGTGTCCTGTTTTCAAGAAGAGAAAAAAGGATTTGGCTTGTTATATAGTATGGTAAATTTCCAATGATATGGACATTCGATTTCCCTTGTGTCATTTTCTTCCAATCTGCATCAAGAACGTCTGCATGATAAATCGTTAGGGCGGGAAATTTATCGTGCAGATGTTCTACCATGCGGTTGTCAATTTCAATGACACTGATATCACTGAATCTCTCCATTAGATACCCGGTGAGCGCACCGGCACCCGGCCCGATTTCAATAATCGAATCCTCTGCACCGGCAGGAATAGAGTCCACAATTTTTCGGATCATATTCCCGTCTTTTAAAAAATGCTGACCAAGGCTTTTTTTGGTCCTGGGATGTTGAGACATAAAATATGTTCCACAGTTTTTGTTACTTTGTTATAATGTAGTTAATTGTGAAACATGATAATATTACGTTCTTTAGTAACTATTCTAAAATATCATTTACAATCATTGGCCGGCTAACTTCCGGTTACCGGTTTTCATGCTAACCTAAAATATTAATCTCATTAACTTGATATGGAGCTCAGCCCTTTTGATATTGATACCGAACAACTCGGAATCAAGACACTTGAAAAAAGTTTGATTAGGCCGGAATCCCGCAAATCAATGCAAATCGGCTTACCCAAAGAGACGTCGCCTGATGAAAGAAGAATCTCCCTGACACCCGGCGGCGTATCCATTCTTACAGCGAATGGCCACGAAGTATTGGTTGAAAAAAATGCCGGTATCGATGCCCATTTCAGTGACAGTGAGTACCAGGAAGCCGGAGCGGAAATTTCATACAGTGCCGAAGAGCTGTTCAGTAAATCCGAAATGCTTGTAAAAGTTGCCCCGCCTACCCGTACAGAACTTACCTGGATGCAACCCAATCAAATTCTCCTTTCGGCACTGCACCTTGGCCATACAACTGCCGAATTTATGCATACCATTATTGAAAAAGGGATTTGTGCAATCGGCTATGAGTTTATCAAGAGCCAGGATAATGAATTTCCCATTGTGAGGATGATGCATGAGATAACAGGCTCAATGGCGGTTCAAATTGCGGCCCATTATCTTGAAAACAGCAGTAATGGTCAGGGAATCATGCTTGGGGGTATATCCGGTATTCCGCCTGCTACAGTAGCCATACTTGGAGCCGGTATCACCGGCGAATATGCTGCCCGAACCGCTTTAGGTTACGGTGCCCAGGTATTTGTGCTGGATAATGACCTTGCCCAGCTTCGCCGTCTCGAAAATGCCCTCGACCGCAGAATTATTACTGCCACCGCCAACCATCAGTATCTGAGTACAGCATTAAGTGTTTCGGATGTGGTGATAGGTGCTGCAATGACGGACGGTGAAAGGGCTCCTTGCTGGGTTACCGACACGATGGTTCAGTCCATGAAACCCGGCAGTGTAATCGTTGATACCGTGATTGACCAGGGAGGTTGCGTATCAAGCAGTGTACCCACCACTCACTCCAATCCTGTATTTACAAAATATGATGTGGTTCATTACTGTGTACCGAATATTCCATCCAATGTGGCGCGTACTGCAACCCACGCGCTCAATAATGTCATTGTACCCTTTTTAATCGAGGTTGGCGAAGCCGGGGGAATCCGGCAATGCCTTTGGAATAATACCGCACTCAGAAACGGAACTTATACGTACAAAAAACATCTCACAAAAAAAGCTCTTGCAGACCTTTTTAATATGCCTTTCAGGGATATCGAGATGTTGATTGCAAGCCAGATTTGATCAAGCAAAAAGTTGGGGAAATGATGGATTACTATAACTAAAATGAATTAACCAGCCATGCCAACATCAGAACTAACTGAGCGGAATTACAAGAGAATTGCAATCATAAACTGGGCATTATCCGTACCTCTGCTTCTTATATTTTCATGGCCTTACTTTTTTGTTTGCGGATATTTTGGCATTTCCAAAACAATCGCTTTTCCTGGCGCTATCCTTTTCGGCCTCCCTTTCATGCTTACTATTTTACACGGTCATGTAACCATGGCACTCGGTGCAGTGCACCGCAGCCACTATTATTCATGGCTGGGTGATTACCCTCTTACATTTGGCCTGTTGTTTCATTCTGCAATCATCAGCACACGATTCAGGCTTTTTCTTTTTTTTCTAAGTATGATACTGTTTGCTACAGGGTACATTTTCAGCTAATCAGTCGAGTATTACTATCAATTCTTCCAATCCTACCCAGATACCGGAATCAGTATGCCTTACCCTTTTTGATTTCCTCAACTACAGCAGGATCAAGCAAGGTCGACACGTCACCCATATCTTCCGCTTCGTTGGCTGCCACTTTTCGCAGTATCCTTCGCATAATTTTTCCGGATCGGGTTTTAGGAAGTCCCGGTGCTATCTGGATCAAGTCAGGTTTTGCAATGGACCCGATAATCTTGGTTACAAGGCCATGTATCTCTTTTTTAAAAGCCGCGGGATCGTTTGGTTCATGTTCACAAATCATAAACGCGTAAATACCCTGGCCTTTAATGTCGTGTGGATACCCAACAACTGCCGATTCCACAATATTGGGATGTTCGTTTATTGCATTTTCAATTTCGGCCGTTCCAAGCCTGTGTCCTGAAACATTCAGCACATCATCTACACGGCCGGTAATACGGTAGTAACCTTCCGGATCACGGCGGCAGCCGTCGCCGGTAAAATAAAACCCTTTGTATGAACTCATATACGTTTTCAGGTATCGTTCATGATCGCCCCATACGGTGCGTGCGATGCCCGGCCACGGATATTTGATGCACAGGTTGCCGCTCACACCGTTTCCTTTAACCTCCTTGCCATTCTCGTCCATCAGCATCGGGAAAATACCGGGAAGCGGCAGGGTTGCAAAGCCGGGCTTTGTTGGAGTAATTCCGGCAAGGGGAGATATCATAATGCCGCCTGTTTCGGTCTGCCACCATGTATCCACAATCGGGCACCGGCCGCCGCCGATATGGTCGTTATACCAGTGCCAGGCTTCTTCATTGATTGGTTCGCCCACAGTACCGAGAACTTTTAAAGAGCTGAGATCGTATTTCTGAACATATTTTATATCATAACTCATGAGAGCCCGAATCGCGGTAGGCGCTGTATAGAAATGGGTAATTTTGTACTTTTCCACTACTTCCCAGAAACGTCCAGCATCGGGGTAATTGGGCACACCCTCAAAAATCACCCCTGTTGCACCGTTAAAGAGCGGGCCGTAAATAATATATGAATGGCCGGTAATCCATCCGGCATCCGCAGTACACCAGTAAATATCTTCTTCAGCCACCTGGAAAACATTCCGGAAGGTATAGCTTGTGTAAACCATGTAGCCGCCGCACGTATGCAATACTCCTTTTGGCTTACCTGTAGAGCCTGAGGTATAAAGAATGAACAGCGGATCTTCAGCATCCATCTCCACTGCTTTATGCTCGTTTGATGCATTTCTAATCAGCATATGCCACCACTCATCGCGGCCTTCAACCCAGTCGATATCGCGGTTGGTTCGCTGGCATACAATTACATTTTTTACTGACGGGCAGCTTTCCAGGGCTTCGTCAGAAATGTCCTTCAGCGGAACATGTTTATCGCCACGCCGAAGGCCGTCATTGGTTATCAGCATTTTGGCATCACAGTCACGGATGCGTTCAGACAATGATTGTGCCGAAAAACCTGCAAACACTATAGAGTGAACGGCACCAATCCTGGCACATGCCAAAGCGGATATAATCAGCTCGGGCGTCATTGCCATATAGATACAAATCCGGTCGCCTTTTTTAATTCCCTTTTCCTGCAATACATTTGAAAAACGGCAAACATCATCATACAACTGACGATAGGTAATGGTTCTGCGAAAACTGTCGGGGTGATTCGGTTCAAAAATAAATGCCGTCTTGTTGCCAATTGTATTCAAATGGCGGTCGAGTGCATTCTCGGTTATATTTAGTTTACCCCCTTCAAACCATTTGATATCCCCTTGCTCAAATCCTCCAGAATGAACTTTGTCCCAGCTTTTGCGCCAGTAAAATGTGCCTGCCTCATGCTCCCAAAATTTCAGGCGGTCCTGTTCGCTTTGATTGTAAATCTGGTTGTATTCTTCGAAGGATTTGATGTTGAGCCACATATGAGTCTGATTATTTTGTTAGCACTGTTTCAGTATTTTCTTACGGGCTAATATGTTGACGTTTTTTGAAGCCATTTTCAAGTATTTTTTTGCCCTTAAAAAATTTACCGTCAAATGAATGAATTCCACAACAGTTTAGTTAAAACTTGATCAATTTTAAAAAAATGAGTTATAGGATTATGGTGAAAGTTCTTCTTATAGCAACGGTATTGAACTTAACTTCCATTAATATACCGATTTATAATTCAGAATTGGATTCTAACGATTCCGGTCGAATTACTGTAAAGGTTGAAAACCTTAAAAATAATAATGGAGCATTACTAATATCTCTCTTTAAAAATCCGAACGGATATCCCGAAGACTGGGAAGCAGCCTATCAATACCAGATAATTCCTGCATCTGATTTTTCCGGAAATATTTCATTTGAAAATATTCCCTATGGTTCTTATGCATTTGCAATCATTCATGATGAGAATGAAAATTTAAAACTCGACAGAAATCTTTTTGGCATACCAAGAGAAGGATATGCCTTTTCAAATAATGTACGCGGGCGATTCGGGCCTCCGGAATATCAATTGGCCGTCTTCGAATTACAAACATCTGAAATTAAACAAAACATTATTTTGATCTATTGATCATGGCAAGAAAAAAAATCTGCGTGATCGGTGGGGGTTTTGGGGGGTTATCAGCTGCGATTCTACTTGCTGCAAAAGGACATGATGTTACCATTATTGAAAAAAGAGATAAGCTTGGAGGAAGAGGATATCAATATGAAAAGAATGGTTTCAAATTTGATGGCGGTCCTACCGTAATGACAGCTCCATATATATTTGATGATATTTTTAAAGCAGCCGGAAAAAACCGTGAAGACTACTTTAGTTTTGTTCCACTCGATCCTTTCTATCGAATTTTTCACGAAAATGGCGACTATTTTGACTTCATGAAAAACCATGATGATGTGGTGAAACAGATCGAGAAATGGAACCCTTCCGATGTAAAGCGTTACGATCGATTTATTCGGAATACTACAGAGATATTCCGACTGCTGCATCCCTACACGGATAAGCCTTTCCATGAACTAAAAAACATGCTGAAAATTTTACCAGGTGTTATTAAACTTGGCGCTTACAAGGGTACCTACCGTTATATATCAAGCTATTTTAAAAATGAATTTCTAAGAAAGGTTTTTTCTTTTCATCCGCTGCTTATTGGGGGAAACCCCTTCCAAACCCCTGCTCTGTTTCTTCTGATTTTACAGTTTGAAAAACAATGGGGAGTACACTATGCAACAGGGGGAACCGGATCTGTAGTGAATGGGCTCGGACGCCTGTTCCAGGATGTTGGCGGAAATGTTATGTTAAATACCGAAGTTTGTGAAATCCTTGTCAATAACAATATGGCAACCGGTGTTCGAATGACCAATGGCACTGTATTCAATGCAGATGTGGTAAT
>SKKO01000185.1 GCA_007123715.1 Balneolaceae bacterium
TTTCCCTTCGGTATTTCGCAAAATGAAAGCATTGTCTTCAACATTACGTATATCTCCTGCAGCATTAAGGAATCTGTATTGATCCTTCCAGATCTCCAGATTATTGTGCATGGCTTTATCAAGGCTTTGTAAAACCCTGTCTCTGTCTTCAGGGTGAATATTTTCAATCCAGAAATCAAGGCTTTTTCTGACATTTTTTTCTGAATAGCCAAATTTTGTGGTAAGACCGTCATTCCAAAAAACAGTATCGTTTTTAACATCCCAGTCGTAAACAATATCACTAACCAGGTTTACGGCGGTTTTAAAAAGGTGTTTTTCACGTTCAATCTGAGCTTCGATTTTTTTTCGATAGGTAATATCAACATGGGTTCCAACCAGCCGGCTTGCATTTCCATCATCATCCCGCTCAACGGTTCTTCCACGGTCTAAAATCCATACCCAGCTGCCATCTTTATGTCGCATCCGGACTTCACATTCGTAAATGGTTGTTTCCCCGCTAAAATATTTTTCAACAGCCTTTTCAAAGACTTTCAGGTCATCGGGATGAAGCAGGTGGTTCCAGGTTTCAATGCTTACCGGCTCTAATTCTTTCCTGGTATATCCCACAAGTTCTGCCCAGAGATCGTCGATAATGACTGTACCCGTTTGTGGATGCCATTCCCACATTCCTACATTCGAACTGGTTGTACTCAGCTTTAGCCATTCTTCTTTGTTTTTTAACTCTTGCTCAATATTTTTTAATTCCTGCTCACGGCTAAGGGATTTTTCGTAGCTCTTTACCATTAAATAAAGTGCAATAGCAGTAAATACTACATAAACAATTCCTTTTATAGTTTGAAATTGAGTAAGCAAATCTAAATCGTCAATCCACCATTCGAGGAAGTGATCTGTTGTAGAAATCCAAAACAATGCAAAAATAAAATAGATCAGGGTTATTCGGAGTGGAGTAAATCTCATAGTCTCAGACTGTTGCGCTTTTTATAACTCACAATATAGATTACTTCTTAGAATGAAAAAAATTACAAATAGGCCGGGATTGCCACACGGCGAGTGGCAGAACAGGTGTGTGCTGAAAAAGTTGAATTCAACCCTAATTCTTAATCAAGTGAAGCACTTGCCCGTTCACACTACCACTTGCCTTCTCTGACAGGGTAACTTCCAAGAATCTTCAGATATTGTGACTTCTTTATGAGCTTTTCGAGTGCGTCTGCAATCCGGGGTGTATGTTGATTTCCTTCAATATCCAGGTAAAAGAGCGATTGCCATGGGTGGCCAAGCCGTGGCCTCGATTCGAGTTTAGTCATATTGATCCCGTTGCCTCCAAGAATATTCAGGCAATTCAGAAGGGCGCCTTTTTCATCTACGGTAGCAAGGATAAGAGATGTTTTACAATTCAATTGTGGATCACAGTGAAGTGCCTCAGGCCCCACAATCACAAACCGGGTAAAGTTCTCTTTTTGATTGGCAAGATCTCTTTTAAGGATGTTTAGGCCATAAATTTCGGCTGCATAGGAACTGGCGATGGCAGCCTGAGAAAGGTCGGCATCATCCCGGACTTTACGTGCTGCCATGGCTGTATCGAAATACGACTCAACATGGCATCGCGGCAGGGAGGACAAAAACCTGCTGCATTGGGCAATTGCCTGAGGATGCGACAAGATTCTCCTGATATTGGAAATGTGAATGTTTTCGGGTGCCATTAGGCAGTGGTTAATGTGCAGCACTTCTTCACCGGTAATAAAGAGATTTCTTTCGTTGAGAAGGTCATATGTATCATTAATAGAACCGGCGGTAGTGTTTTCAATTGGCAGAATTGCCACGTCTACTTCTTTTCTCTCAACAGCATCTACGGCCTCTTCGAACCGGGTGTAACCGATACATTCCACATTTGTATAGCGCTGTTTAAAATGGCGCATCGCTGCCTGATGGCTGAATGCCCCATCGGTACCCTGGTATGATACACGTATAGCTTGTGTATTTGTTTTATCATGCTGATGGTCGATAAGTGCATGGGTTTGATACCGAACTGAATGCTGAATGATCTCCCGGAATAATTGTTCAAGAAAAAAAGGATCAACACCTGCTTCAGGGGCTTTCTGGCGAATTTTTGCAAGCACTTTCTCTTCCCTCTCAGGGTCACGGATTTCATCTGCCCGCTCAAGTTTGCCGGATATTACTTTTTGGACGATTTTCTGACGTTCACCAAGAGCTTTAACAATGGTGTCATCAAGTTCATCAATAATTCTGCGTATATCGTCTATTGTTTCGTTCGGCATTCTATTTTAGCGTATGGTTTTTTTCAATTCCTGGATACGGTTCAGGATCTGGTTGCGGTCTAATTTACGGAATCGTTCGGGTAAAAGTGCTTTGGAAGTGCATTCGATAACTGCTGTTAATGTTTGAAGTTCCACTTCTTCAGGATAGGTTGGAGGCAGAAAGTCGTCAAAAACAGTATCTATAATATCAGGAGTGGCCTCTGGAACTCCTTCCGAGGCCGTTCTGAATTTTGCCCTTGTGAGTGCGGCTTCCATATCAGCACCTGAAAAACTGACCTCTCCCTTCACAAGCACTTTAGGCAGATAATCTTCACTCATTTTGAGGCCGGTTTTTCGTTTCATGGCTTCAAATAATTCGATCCTCTCTTCCTTTGTTTCGGGAGAAAAGAGGGCAATGTGTTCTTCGGCACGCCCTTGTCGTTTCAGGTCAATAGGCATCAAGTCGGGCCGTGCGGTCATCAGGAACCAGATAATTCGGCCCCGGTGGCGGGTATCACTCATAAAGGTGGCGATCTGTGAAAATACCCGGCTCGATACACCACTGTCTCCGGAAGCGGCGCGGTCACCAAGGTATGCATCCGCTTCATCAATCATCACGGCTACTGGCGACATTGCATTCAGGAGACCAAGTATTTTTTCAAGATTTCCTTCGGTAACACCTTGCCACTGACTTCTGAAATTTTTGAGTTTCACCATCGGTATTCCCACATCCCCGGCAAAACAGGTCACAAGATAGGTTTTGCCCGTACCCACTGGTCCGCATACCAGATATCCCATTGGAAGTACATCGCGCTTGCCGGCTTTTAATGCAGCAACTGCCTGCCGAAGATGGGTTTTTACTTTAGTGTGGCCAGCAACCATATCCAGTGAATTGTCTGTGGATACAAATTCGAGCAGACCATATGCTTCAGCTTCGATCAATTCTTTTTTGATGGCAGTAAGCGACTCAAAGGTTATTTTTTCATGGTTCTGGATTGCATTGGAAAGAATACTTTTGAGTTTCAGGTACCCGAGTCCCGCAGTCATCTGGGCCATTACGGGTTTTGATATGGAGGAAATCTGTTTATGAGTATCCGGTGGCGATTCCTGCATAAGGTACGTAAGGCGGTTATTTTCATCGGGCAGGGGAATGCGGATATCTGCCGAATAGGGATTTTGAACCAGTTTCCGGTTGAGGTCGGATAGATTTTCCGTAAGCAGTACCGTTGTAAAATCGGCAGCAAGGAATAACGGGTCGTGAGCCCATTTTAATAGGTAAACAAGCGAATTACGGTCTTCTGCTCCAGTGCTGCCTGCTTCATTGGCCGGGATAATGGTTTCGGAAAAATCGATGATCAGAGCCATACTCTTTTTTTGATCAAGCCGTGATCTGAAATATTGTTCAAGAACAGAGAAAGCGCCAACAGGATCTTTAGGCAGTTTTTTTGAATATTCAGTACCTGCAAAGGAATCCCTTCCAGACAGTGCCCGGCTGAAATCTGTTTGAGAATTCTGATCACGAAAATAAATTCCGGATGCCCGGTCATAAAAGACCACAATATCCCTGGCACCAAAAAATTCTTCGGCCATAAACGTCTTAAGGCGTAGATAATCGCATTTATTTTCACCTTTAAATGGTACAAGATCGTGTACATTTCCGTGTATAATAAACTGATTTAAAGTACGGCTGAGATATTTTCGGGCCAGTTGTTGTGCCCAGGGAGGATAATTTTCAATCATGTTTAAAAATGAACGTTACCATTTAAAAAAATTTAATCGTATTAGAGCTTATGGTCATCATTAACCGTTTTGTTTCAATCACCAGAATTAATGATGAGTTTTACAGTTGTAAGCCTGCTTTGTGTGGCTTTGGTGATAATAAATGTATTGCCATGAATTTGCAGCTCCTCATTCACTTTGGGAATACGGCCGGTATGATGAATGATGTATCCGGCAACGGTTTCAAATTCCCCTTTTTCGTATGGAAGGTTAATCTCAGGGCAATCTTCCAGCAATTCTTCAAGTTCCACCGAACCGGAGAGCATAAAAGTATCAGGCGATAATTTTCTGATTTCGTTATCTTCTTTGTCATATTCATCCTGAATATCACCCACCACTTCTTCGATCAGGTCTTCAATGGTAACCATTCCGGCTGTACCGCCATACTCATCAATTACAATGGCGACAGAAATATTGCTTTGACGGAATTCAGTGAGCAAATCTTTCGATTTTTTGCTTGAAGGGATTAATTTTACCGGTCTGATAATATCGCCGATTTTTTTTGGATTGCTGAACATATCATACGCAAACACCACACCGATTACATCATCAACGGAATCTTGGTAAACCGGGATTTTGGAATATCCTGATTCGATAAATGCTTTTTTCAGTTCATCGAGTGATGCATTTTTTTCTACTGCTATCATTTCGGTTCGAGGAACCATGGTTTCCCGAACCCGTTTGTTGGAAAGCTCGAGAACATTATGCAGAATTTCAGAATCATCATGATCAATTTCCTGGCTGCCGCCACTGTCTCTCAGTTCCCTGAAGATCATCTCAACATCCTGCCTGCGAAATACTTTTTCATTCCGGTCATTACTGATTTTTAACATCCTTACAATTACTCCGGAGGCACTATTACTCACAGAAATGAGAGGCCATAGGAGATAATTTGTAATTCTGAGAGGAATGGCAATGTATTTGATCAGAAAATCAGCCTGCACCCTGAAAATAGCTTTAGAAAGAATTTCACCAAACAATAATATAATGATAGAGGCGATAAGCGTCTGAATGAAAAGTACCATGGCCCCCGTCGGTAAAACCCCGAAAAACCCGGAGTAAATGACCCGAATGGGCTCTGCCAAAAAAATGGCCATAAGCGTGGCATATAGTACATTCACTATATTATTACCCACAAGTGTGGTAGTAAGGAAATTTTCAGGATTATCACTGAAGTAGGCTAGCGTTTTTCCTCTGAAGGTATTTTTTCGGGATTCTATTTCCAGTTTTAACTTATTAGCTGAAACAAACGCCATTTCAGAACCGGAAAAAAAACCGCTGAAAAGAATAACAATTACTATATAAAGCAATTCGGGCATAATCTAAATATAACGATATAACTGGCGGAACGATTATAGGAAATAGGATACCAATGAACAGATCAGGTCATAACACAAGGTATGAAGATGTTTCATTTACCTGTAAACTCTGCTTTTCTTTTTTCAAGAAATGCGATTGTACCTTCCCTGAAGTCTTCAGTATTACATAGTTTACCAAATTCTTCGGCCTCAAGGGTATAACCATCTGTTTTAAAAGCAGCATTAACGGCTTTGATGGCAGCAGATAATGCAAGCGGACCGTTTTTCAGTATTTTGAAGGCAAGTTTTTTAGTGAAGTCCAGTGCTTCATCCATTGGCAGTACGTAGTTTACCAACCCCATTTTTTTAGCTTCTTCTGCTTTAGCCGGTTCACCGGTTAAGATCATTTCCATCGCCTTTGCTTTGCCTGTTATTTGCGGAAGTCGTTGTGTACCCCCATATCCGGGTATCAGGCCAAGTGAAACTTCCGGCATCCCAATAGCTGAATTTTCGGTAGCAACACGAATATGGCAGGCCATTGCAAGTTCGGCACCGCCGCCAAGAGCATACCCGTTTATCAATGCAATCACCGGCTTTGAACAGGATTCAATTTTATTGAAAATATGCTGCCCTTTAAGAGATGCTTTTTTACCAGAAAGCTGTTCGAGTGAATTCAATTCTTTAATATCTGCTCCTGCCACAAATGCTTTTTCACCGCTGCCGGTTATGATACATACACGAACAGAATCACTTTCTTCAACCAGATCGATTGCCTGGCTTAAATCGTCGAGAAGAACCGAATTGAGTGCATTTAATCTTTCAGGCCGGTTAATAGTCAGAATTGCGATACCATTGCTATCTGTATGAAAGAGAATATGGTTAAAAGAATGAGAGCTCATATGGTTTTTCTTGCTTTTTTTTCTGTCTCTTTCTGGAGTTCTTCAGCTTCTTTACGTAATTGAGCCAGCTCCAGCTCCCGATCCATATCATCGAAGCCAGGTAATAAATTTTGGTCGAGTTCATCAATAATCTGAGTTGTTTCTTCCATTTCCGTAAGGAGGAAATCAAGCTGTGTTCCTACATCCTCTGCATTTGGCATAGTCATCGACTGTTCGTAAATATAGCGAATAGCGTCTTCAATGGTTTCGAGGTGTGTTTCACAAATCAGGTATTTTTCTTTGGCAACATCAAATTTTTTCAGCCGTTTTTTTAAAATATTAAGCCTGCGTTCATTCGTTTTAATCAGTTTTTCGGAGTCGAGAGCTTCCAGCTTTTCTTTTTGTTTTTCCACTTCCCTTCGTATTTCTTCTTCCACCTCCGAGTTCATATATAACTGGAAACGACGGTGCATATCAAGCAAAGTCAGATACGTTGACAGTAAATCCTCCATTTTATTCTCGATATGCTCCAGCATGCCTTTGGATGTATATGGGAGAGTGTCAAAATTCTTTTTCACCTCTTTGGTAATGTGCTTCAATACCAGGAACCGTTTTTGTGACCGTGCCTCAAGCTGATAGAAAAGAAGTTTGTCACCGCTTTCCTCGTTTTGTTCTTTTCGTTTTTTTAAACGGATGCTTTTTTGATAGGAAGGAAGTTTGGGTATTACGCCAAGATAGATCAGCTCTAGTCCAAAGATGAATGTAAGAATCACGTTCGATGTAAGGCCAAAATCGGTAAGTACCAGTGCACTGATGGTCCCAATCAATAGAAAAACAAGGTTGAAAGGATTTAAAAAAGCCTCTTTGGTAAAATTGACAGATGCATCTTTTTCCTTTTCCATTCAGATTATCCCGCGTTATCTTGATTAGAGGTATCGGAAGCCGGAGATTCTTTTCTTCCCACGGTTTTTTCAGCCTGCAGTTCTTCTGCCTGCTGTTCAATTTCCCTGTGTAAAAGCCCCATTTCCAATTTTATCTGTTTCAGGGTATCACGGGCATTCTCTTTTCTAAGCGACTCATCCAGC
Source organism: Balneolaceae bacterium (assembly GCA_007123715.1). Taxonomy (GTDB): domain Bacteria; phylum Bacteroidota; class Rhodothermia; order Balneolales; family Balneolaceae; genus Rhodohalobacter. The sequence continues at coordinate 7,296 of SKKO01000185.1, forward strand.
TCTGGTTCAGCAGGAGAGCTCTCCAGAATATCTTCCATGGCAACATCGATCCGTGCTTCGATATGCGCCATTTTACTGCGAACTTTTCCAAGAAATTCATCAACAGTTTCGAGCAGGTCGTCCGTGTTCATTTTTTGAATGGCCTCATTCACGTTTTGAACATATTTAGAGCGGCGGAGTTTTTCTTTGGTATCCCGGATTTTCCGGTAATGTTCCTTGTACTCCTCCTTCAATTGCTCACGTTCCTGTTCGCTGTTTATACTCATGGTTAGTTACGATTTGGTTCGATCCTTGCCAATTGTTTTTTGCGAATCCTCTTTGCTTTTTGCAGGGCTGTCTTCCAACTCAATCGATTTCTCTTTGGCCGGTTCTTCACTTGTTTTGCCCATTTCCTGCTTAAACTGATTTACCAGTTCCTGAGCCCTCAGTTTTTCGGCGTTGGCTTCTATCTCCATGGAATGAGTATCCACACTTTCCAGGGCAATTTCCATACGGGCTTCGTTCATTGCAGTTCGTTCATTCAGCCTGTTCACCATTTCCTGGTGTGTTTGGTCAAGCCCACCCATTTCAAATGATTCCAGTGCATCAGCAACTTTCGCCTGCCACTCGGCGCGTTCACTCGCCCTCAATGCTTCGCGGGCTTCCTTGATTTTCCGGTCTTTCTCACGCATAAATGCCTGCTTCACTTTGATCGCCTTTTCATAAGCCTGATCGGCATATCGCAGTTGCTGTTTGCTTTGCTCCAGGTTTTCCCGTGATTTTTCAAGCTGCAGAGCATAACCCTGGGCGAGGTCGTCCCTGTCTGCATTAATGGCGGCTTTAATTTTGGCTGTAATTTCCTGAATGCTCCTTTCATATCGTTCCACCTCCTTACGGAGCATGAGAGCATTGGCTTTTACAGTTGCGATATTTTCATTCATTTGCGGAATCTGGTCGTTCAGCTCCCGGATATTTTGTTCGAGAATCAATTTCGGATCCTCGATTGAACTTACCATTCCGCCAAAAAGTGATTTGACTGCTCGTATAAATCGTTTAAACATGATCTTATGGTTTGTTTGGAGTTAATGCCCAGGGTAACAGGTGCCTTAACTAAAGTTAACGGTTTTATGCATTTTCGCAATGTTTAAGCCCTATATTCATGAATTCCGTGTTTATCAACCCTTTTGGTGATCAATTTGGGAATTTCAGAAGACCGGTTTGTGATGCTGATGGCGCCCAGAATATCTTTTTTCGCCTTTTTTACTGATTCTATCTTGTTCGTATGAATGGTGGCAATTGTTTCACCTTTCTGTACTGAATCGCCAATTTTTTTATGAAGCATAAACCCTGCTGCCGGATCTACATCCTCTTCTTTGGTTTTTCTACCGGCACCGAGTTCCAGGGATGCCATGCCAAGGATATAGGTATCCATCTCACCAACAATACCGGAACCGGCTGCAGCAACAGGCTCAATGATGTCAGCATATTTGAATGTTTCGGGGTCAGTAATAACACCTGTGTCACCGCCTTGTTCTTCCACTATATCGATCCATTTCCTCATGGCCGAACCGTTTTTAACAGCCTCTTTACTTTTTCTGATACCCTCTTCAACCGAGCCTGCCTCTTTACCCAGATGTATCATGGTTCCGGCAAGCAGGTGAGTGATTTCCATTACATCACCGGGCCCGCAGCCGTTAAGGCAGTCGATGCTTTCCTTCACTTCAAGCCAGTTACCCACAGCATAACCTAAAGGCTGATCCATGTTTGTTAAATATGCGATGGTTTCTTTCCCGAACTTTTCACCAATACCAACCAGTGTTTCTGCAAGCTTCCGGGCTTCTTCTTGTTCTTTCATAAACGCACCTGATCCGAATTTCACATCAAGAACAAGCGCATCAATTCCTTCGGCCAGTTTTTTACTCATGATACTGCTCGCTATAAGCGGTATCGATTCAATAGTGTTGGTTACATCGCGCAGGGCATAAAGACGTTTATCGGCTGGGGCAATTTCTTCGGTTTGACCGGCAAGTACCAGGTTATGTTTTTCGATGATCTCTTTATATCGCTCAATGGTTATATCCACTTTAAACCCGGGTATAGATTCCAGTTTGTCAAGTGTGCCTCCGGAATGACCCAATCCGCGGCCGGATATCATCGGAACAGGAACCCCGCAGGCAGCCACAATGGGGGCAAGAATCAGGGAGAGTTTGTCGCCAACCCCTCCGGTTGAATGTTTATCGACCTTAACTCCGGGAATATGGCTCAAATCAACCACTATTCCGCTGTGAAGCATGGAATGTGTTAAGGCAACGGCCTCATCATCATACATGCCATTCAAATAAGCCGCCATCAGGAATGCACTCATCTGGTAATCCGGGATTTCATCCTCCGTGTAGGCTGTAATCAGATATTCAATTTCCTCTTTACTGAGAGATTTGCCTTCACGTTTTTTTCGAATCAGGGAAACCGTATTAAAATGCTTCTTGTTCATTAATCTGTGGTATTATACATAATCCTATTATGATAGGTACAAAGACATAAGATAAGGAAAATCACCGGGTATCCATTGGGAGGAAAGTGAATCGTTTTGCTCAAAAATTCCTATCATTCATGCATGAAAATTGTTGCTGACAAATACCTTTACAAACTGGATGAACTGCTGCCTGATGGGGTGGACCTGACTCTTTTTGATCCGGATCACGGCTTTCCGGAAAATGTAATGAGCGCGGATGCACTACTCATCAGAACGGTTACAAAGATCAATAAACAGACGCTGCCGGAGGCAGGTAATCTCAGGTTTATCGGCTCGGCAACGGCAGGTTTCGATCATGTGGACAGACAGCACCTCCAGGATCTCGGAGTCGCATTTTCATGTTCTGAGGGATGTAATGCCAATGCGGTGGGGGAATATGTGATCACTGTGTTGTACCGCTGGGCTGAAGTGAGGAAAAAAGATGTTCAAAAACTTAGAGTTGGAATCGTAGGATGTGGTCACACGGGCGGTGCGGTTCTGCATTACCTGAACAAACTCGGTATAGATACGGTGATGTACGACCCTCCGAAATCAATCAGGGAACCGGGTTTTAAAAGTGATTCGCTCGAATCCCTGCTGGCTTGCGATGTACTTACATTCCATACACCACTTACATTTAACGGAGAACATGCCACGTATCACCTTTGCAACACCGAATGGCTGCTAAACAGGTTCGGGCTGGTTATTAATGCATCCCGCGGTGGTGTTGTAAATGAAGATTCGCTGCTGGAAGCGGTAAGAGAAAAACGTGTAGTTGATTTTGTATCCGATGTCTGGGAAAATGAACCGGATTTTTCAGATGAGTGTGCACGGCTGGCATTCATTGCAACACCACACATTGCGGGCTATTCGAAACAGGCGAAATACCGTGCTACTGAAATGATAGTAAATGCGATGTGCAAAGAACTTGGTTTGCAGAAAAAGAAAACGAAATTAAGGGTATCGGCTCCAAAAAAAGAGATAAGTATTCCGGAAAAAATGCCATTTACCGATTTTCTATGGACATTATCAAATATACGTAATTATGACGATTCACTGCGAAAGCTGGTGGGGTTACCGGTTCAGGAGAAAGCTCTGAAGTTTGCCAAACTCAGATCTGAAACCGAGACGAGAGATGAATTTGGTGAGATAGTGAGGAAGCTTGAATGCATTCCGGGGGGATTGAGTGAGTTGAGTATATTTTCACGCAACGACGCAGCGACGCAGCGACGCAACGATGTGACGATGTGACGATGTGACGACGCAACGATGTAACGACGCAGCGACGCAACGATGTGACGATGTGACGATGTAACGATGTGACGACGCAACGATGTGACGGGATTCGGGAAATAGTTGGAAAAGTCCTTGAAATCCACATCTGCGGCGTCGCGCGCCGTAGCTGCTTACCCAAACAATCTGAACGCATTCCCTGTCGTAATACTTGCAATATCCTCCAGTGAGGTTTCCGTTATCTCAGCTAACTTTTTTGCAATTAGCCTGATATAAGATGGCTCATTTCGTTTCCCTCGATAAGGAACCGGAGCCAGATAGGGAGAATCCGTTTCCAGGATGAGCCTTTCCAGGGGTAATTTTTTTATTACCTTATCCAAGCCTGCATTTTTAAATGTAGACACGCCACCAACCCCGAGGTACATTCCAAGATCCAGCGCGCGTTTGCCTTCATCCACTGTTCCGGTAAAACAGTGCCACACGCCGGTGAGGCTGCCATCCTGTTCTTCTTCGATAATTTCGAGCAAATCGGAGGTGCTGTCGCGGTTGTGAAGAACGATGGGTTTACCGGTCTGACGTGCAATGTCACAATGTAATCTCAAGCTCTTTTTTTGTTCTTCAACAAATTTAGTACTCCAGTAATAGTCGAGTCCCGTTTCGCCCACGGCCACAAAATCATCGGAATTGCAAAACTCAAAAAGTTTCTCGCCATCCACAGGCAGATTTTCCTCTACACTGCATGGATGAATGCCAGCCATTTTGTAAAATTTAATTTCCGTGTGCCGAAGCATATCCATATCGTGAATGGATCTCCAGTCGATTGCAGGCAGAAAAATGTGCCTTACATCCGCTTTCAAGGCATGATCAAGAACATCATCCAGATCATTCTCAAACTGTTTCAGGTAAAGATGGCAATGAGTGTCTGCAAGGATCAAATCGGAGAGGGATTATGGTTTGAGGTTCAAAGACCTGACTGCATATACGTGCTTTTCGTGAGTCTGTCAGCGTCGGGTGCTCAAGGTTTCAGACTTTGATGAGTACGAGCTATCACAATCCCAAACTGCCCGCTTTCACCCTGTCTCTCCAGGCGGAAATCACCGGATAGCGAATGCTTACGTTATGATATCCTTTTTGATGGAGTAGTGGTATCAAAATTTCCTGGTGTTCATGCGCCACTTTCCCGGTAAATACGATCTCTTCATCACCATTCAGGTTAAGCATGGCGAGCTGTTGGTCGTTAAAATCGGTAAATGCCCCGCGAATCATTGTCAACAGTTCGGGCGGCATAGGGTTATGCAGCACCTTGCCGGCTACGGATGCCAGCTCACGGTTTGGCTTTCCGGAACGGTAAATCCGGTTCATCATGGTAGAATAATCGTTATGGCTCAGTTTTTCACCGATAAAATTGACCGTCTTCGGATCGCCCGTTTTGCGAAAATAGGTTCTGAGCAGCCGCCGGCCCAGGTCTGCTGCACTGCCTTCATCCCCGATGGCAAAACCCAGAGATGCTGATTTTCCAACTACAGCGCCGTTCTCAATTTTTGCGCATACTGAACCAGTTCCAAGAACAGCCACCACACCGTCTCCGCCACCGAAAAAGGCGGTGCCGGCTCCGGCCAGATCACTTTTGATCCTTATTTTGGCACCTGGAAAAATTGGCTGTAAAAAACGCCTGACAATCTCATCGGATACCGGGTTGCCACATCCCGCCCCGAAAAAGTGGATGATTTCCGGATCCAGCCTGCCCACCTGGTCATCAATTTCCACAGTATCGCTTAATTGCTGAATATTTGAAGGGTGAAGTCCCTGCGTTTTAAAATGAGTGGTATCCAACCCATCCACATAAAGCCAGTCAGTTTTTGTTGCTCCGCTATCGACAATCAGGTATGTCATGGGTTCACAAAATGTAGGCCGGACAGCTTGTCCGGCAATTCAAGTTATAAGTTCTGTTTTAATTAAATGATTGCGCCATTTTCAGTCTCAATACACAATACTCAATACTTAAACTACTTCCTCTTCACAAAATCAATCACATCCAGAGCTGGCTGGGGATCACCCATGATGTAAAAATGGATTCCCGGTGCGCCGCCTTCGATCAATTCAAGGGTTTGCTGCCTTGCCCATTCTACCCCGATATCCCTGGTTCTTTCAGGATACGCATCCACTTCTGCCGTAAGCTCATCAGGGATGTTGAGATGGAAATATTTCGGCAGGGTCTTGAGATGGCTGGGTGTAGTTAAAATCTTGAGCCCTGGCACTATCGGAGCCTTTATTCCGTGTTCACGGCATTTTTCTACAAAATCGAAATAGGCTTTATTGTTAAAAAACATCTGTGTTACCACATAATCGGCACCGGCATCCAGCTTGTCCTTCAGGCGTTTGATATCCCAGTCGATGTTGGGGGCTTCAAAATGTTTCTCGGGATAACCGGCAACTCCCACACAAAAATTAGTGGGTTCGGCATTGATTATGTCCTCAATGTAGGTGCCCCGGTTCATTTTTTTGATCTGTTTCACCAGGTCAATGGCGTATTTGTTGGCCGTTCCATTCAGGTTTAATGAAACCTGGTTGCCGGTATTGTCACCGCGAATGGCCAACACATTGTGGATGCCAAGGTAGTTCAGCTCAATGAGGGCATCCTCACTTTCCTCCTTTGTAAACCCCTCGCAGATCAGGTGCGGGACCGGGTCGATACCATACCGGTGCAAAATCGCCGCGCAGAGCCCGATGGTACCCGGGCGTTTTCTGCGTACAACCCGCTTCAGGCTGCCGTCTTGCTGTTCCTCAACGTACGCCTCGGCTGCGTGATAGGTCACATCAATGAACGGCGGATGCACTTTTTCTATCACCTTATCCAACGACTCAAACACAGCCTGTACCGATCCGCCCCGTTTAGGGGGGATAATTTCGAACGAAATCAGTGGTTCTGTTGCTCTATCGTAATGTTCAATAACTTTCATAAAAAAAAGCGGTAATTAACGCGTAAATTGCAGATTTTTAAAACTTGTGAAAGTTTAAATAAATTTATAACGATTTAAAAACGTTCCAGGCTTTAAGGCACTAAATTCTGCCACGAAGGCGCAAAGGCACAAAGTTACACGAACGAACGACTTAAAAAAACTTCGCGAACCTTTGGGCCATGGTGTCTTCGTAGCCTAAAATCTTCTTTAAAATTAAATAAAAGTATAGTAACGGATTTCAAGAACATGACCCACACCCAACACCCCCTGTTTTCACTTCTCCGGGAACGTATTCTTGTACTCGATGGCGCCATGGGAACCATGATTCAGGGCTACAAACTTTCCGAGAAAGATTTCAGGGGTACACAGTTCGCCGGTTTTCAGCATGACCTGAAAGGCAACAACGATCTTTTATGTATCACACAACCTGATATAATACGGGAAATTCATACCAATTTCCTCTCTGCAGGTGCAGATATCATCGAGACCAACACATTTAACGCGAATCCCATTTCGCAGGATGACTATCATCTTTCCCACATCACCTACGATTTGAATTTGGCCGCTGCTAAAGTGGCCCGCGAAGCGGCTGATGAGTTCAATAAAATAAACCCGGATAAACCGCGCTATGTGGCTGGTGCGATCGGCCCGCTGAACAAAACCCTCTCCCTGTCACCAGATGTGGAAGATCCCGGCTATCGTGCCGTAACCTTTGACGAAGTTGTGGCCGCCTATACGGAGCAAATCCGCGGGCTGATAGACGGAGGTGTGGATACCCTGCTCGTGGAAACCGTTTTCGATACACTGAACTGCAAAGCGGCGATTTACGCCATCCACAACTATTGCCGTAAAATCGGCAGGAAGATTCCGATCCAGATATCGGGGACGATTGTAGACCAGAGTGGGCGCCTGCTTTCCGGGCAGACCACCGAAGCATTCTGGATTTCGGTTCAGCACGCCAACCCGCTGCTGAGTATTGGGCTGAACTGCGCTCTTGGGTCGAAGCAGATGCGTCCATATATCCAGGAATTATCGAAGCATGCGTCCAGTTTTACCAGTTTATACCCTAATGCCGGTCTGCCGGATGAGATGGGTGAGTACAACGAGTCGGCCGATTTTATGGCTGCACAGATGCGGGAATATGCCACTGAAGGTTTTGTGAATATTGTTGGCGGCTGTTGCGGTACACGTCCCGAACACATTGCCGCGATGGCCGAAGAGGCAAAGAGGCACAAACCTCGAGTGCCATCCAAACCGGAGCCATACCTGCGCCTCAGCGGGCTGGAACCGCTCGTAGTGCGTCCTGAAACCAATTTTGTGAATATCGGCGAGCGGACAAATGTGACCGGATCTGCCAAATTTAAACGGCTCATCAAAGATGAAGAGTACGAGGAGGCGCTCTCCATTGCACGAGAGCAGGTGGATGGCGGTGCGCAGATTATGGACATCAATATGGACGAGGCGCTGCTCGATTCTGAAAAGGTGATGAAAGATTTTATCAACCTGATGGCGGCCGAGCCGGATATTGCACGAGTGCCTTTTATGGTGGACAGCTCCAAATGGAGTGTGCTGCTTTCAGGGCTTAAAACCACCCAGGGCAAGAGTGTGGTGAACTCCATCAGTCTGAAAGAGGGAGAGGAGGCGTTCAAAGAGCAGGCTCGCAAAATTTTCGATTTTGGTGCTGCCGTAGTGGTGATGGCGTTTGATGAAAAAGGACAGGCCGATTCACTCGAACGGCGAAAAGAGATCTGTAAACGTGCGTACAACATCCTCACCAAAGAGGTGGGTTTCCCGCCGCAGGATATTATTCTTGATCCTAACATCCTTACCGTGGCCACCGGGATGGAAGAGCACAACAACTACGCCGTGGATTTTATTGAAACGGTAAAGTGGATCAAACAAAACCTGCCGAAGGCGCAGGTGAGTGGAGGGCTGAGTAACATCTCATTCTCATTCCGCGGTAATAACGTGGTGCGCGAAGCGATGCACGCGGCGTTTCTCTTTCATGCCATCGAGGCGGGACTGGATATGGCGATTGTGAACGCCAGTCAGCTCGAGGTGTACGAAGAAATCGAGCCTGAGCTGAAAGAGCTGGTGGAAGATGTGTTGCTGAACCGGCGGGAAGATGCAACCGAACGGCTGATTGAATATGCCGACCGGATCAAAGACCGGGAGAGCGGTGCGGTGGCCGTGAAGCAGGATGCGTGGCGCGAAGGCACAGTGGAGGAGCGCATCAAACACGCTCTGGTGAAGGGAATTGTGGATTATATCGAAGAGGATGTAGAGCAGGCAAGGCAGAAATATCCTCAGCCGATTGAGGTGATTGAAGGGCCGATGATGGACGGAATGAACGTAGTGGGCGACCTGTTCGGGGCAGGGAAGATGTTCCTGCCGCAGGTAGTGAAAAGCGCCCGTGTGATGAAAAAGGGGGTGGCAATTTTGATCCCGTTCATCGAAGCAGAAAAAGAAAAAAACAAAGACAGCAAACCAAAAGCCAAAGTACTGCTGGCCACAGTGAAGGGCGATGTGCACGATATTGGCAAGAACATTGTGGCGGTGGTGCTGCGCTGCAACAATTATGATGTGATTGACCTCGGCGTGATGACGCCCGCCGATAAAATCCTCGATGCAGCCAGAGAGCACAAGGTGGATGTGATCGGGCTGAGTGGCCTGATTACCCCTTCGCTCGACGAAATGGTACACGTGGCCGCAGAGATGACCCGCGAAGGCTTCAACACCCCGCTTCTGATCGGGGGAGCCACCACCTCGCGCATGCACACTGCAGTTAAAATTGCCCCCGCCTACAGCAATCCTGTGATTCATGTGCTCGACGCCTCGCGCAGCGTGACCGTGGTGAACCGCCTGCTTTCCAAAACACTGAAAAAAGGGTTTTTGGGCGAAATCCAGAAAGAATATGAAGGACTTCGGGAACAATACAGCAGACGGGGACAGAAGAAAACCTACCTGCCGATTGAGAAAGCACGGCAGAACCGTACAAAAATTGATTGGGAAAAAGCGCCCATTCAAAAACCGAACCAATTGGGTATTACCCGGTTCCAAAACCTGCCGCTGCAGAAGCTGCGCAGCTATATTGACTGGGGCCCCTTTTTCATTGCCTGGGAGATGAAGGGCAAATTCCCCGATATCCTGGTAGACAAAAAAGCCGGCACCGAAGCCCGTAAGCTTTTTGACGATGCCAACAAGCTGCTCGACAATATCATAAACGAAAAACTGCTGACCGCCCACGGCATTGCAGGCCTGTTCCCGGCCAACAGTGTGGGAGATGATTTAGAAATATACAGTGACGAAAGCCGGTCGGAGGTTGTTGCCACGTTCCACGCCCTGCGCCAGCAGGCCAAAAAGCGGAGCGGCCAACCCAACAAAGCAATCTCTGATTACGTGGCACCTAAAGAGTCTGGCATTGCCGACTATATGGGTGCGTTTGCTGTAACTACAGGCCACGGGGTGATTGATCTTGTTAAAAAATTTGAAGAAGACCACGACGACTACAACGCGATCATGGTAAAAGCCCTGGCCGACCGCCTTGCCGAAGCCTTTGCAGAATACCTTCACCGCGAAGTACGAACGAACCTTTGGGGTTATGCTGCGCAGGAAGATCTTGACAACGAGCAGATCATTCGTGAGGAGTATGCAGGAATTCGTCCGGCGCCCGGCTATCCTGCTCAACCGGATCATAGCGAAAAACCGGCGCTATTTAACCTGATGAACGTGCAGGACTCCACCGGGATCACCCTCACCGAGCACCTGGCGATGAGTCCCGCTTCATCCGTCTGTGGCCTCTACTTTGCCCACCCCGAAGCGCAATACTTCAACCTCGGCAACATAACCCGCGACCAGGTGGAGGATTATGCCAGGCGCAAGGGGATGAGTGTGAATGAAGCGGAGAGATGGCTGGGCCCGGTTTTGGCGTATTGAGGTGAGAAAAGCCCCCCTCCGAATGACGAAACAGACGTAAAGCGTATCAGGGGGATGAGCAGGGAAAGCATATGAATTTGTGAAAACTTTGGAATATGAATAAAACACATTTTGAAGAACAGTATGTTACTCAAAAAGCTGTTCCTTTAGGGTATTATCGTTGATATGAGGCAGACCCTGAGCTCTGAAAGAGCGGCCATCAACAGCATAGTGCAACGCGCTATGATCAAATAAGCAGAACCTGCAATAAATCCCAACGTGGGCGTAATCTTACGATTTATGTTTCTTCATCGAGTGCAGCCAGCAGCGACATATCATGGTGTGGTTGAGGACGTTGACAGGGATAGTACTTCGTATCATCGGAATAGCCATCATCCCCCTTGTTGGTTCCCGGCCGATGACGGGTTTGACTGGCCCACTACCCGGGGCGGGGTGAATATCGAATAATGAATATTGAACTCCGAATGTCGAATTTTTTTGGGAGATAAATCTGAATTCAACAACATTGCCGTCTGCTTTAGCTGACGGATTGAAAAGCTTGCCGAAAACGAACCAAAATGGCCGCAGGTTTAGGGAAGGAGATGTTTATACCATATGGCAAGGGGTGTATCCGTGAAGGTAAAA
>SKKO01000373.1 GCA_007123715.1 Balneolaceae bacterium
ACGTTTGTGTGATAAAGATTTATATCTGGTTGTTGGCAAGCTATTATTACGCAATGAAAACGGATACAATTGTTCGAAATAACCCGACTGTTTTAATTGGCCTTCAAATCTAAAACAATTGGGAATATCATGTTTAACAAAAATAAAAGTGAAACGTTAGTTTATTCATGAATAAAAATTTTAAATACTTTCTGATACTTTCTGTCTCAATTGCTTTACTTGCACAATTTGTACTTTCGTGTACCGGAAGTGAGCCGCAAGATAGTGATCGTGAGGGTATCACCGGGTTTTTACCACCCGAGTGGGCTGTAAATGCCAATATCTATGAGGTAAATGTCCGCCAATCCACAACAGAAGGGACTTTCAGGGCCTTTGCAGAAGATATCCCGCGCCTTCAGAATATGGGGGTCAGAATACTGTGGCTCATGCCTGTTCATCCAATCGGGCAACAAGAAAGAAAGGGTACACTCGGAAGTTACTACAGCATCAGGGACTATACTGCCATTAATCCGGAATTTGGTGATAAGGATGATTTCAGATTTATGGTTAACAAGGCAAAGGATCATGGAATGAGAGTAATCATTGATTGGGTTGCCAACCACACTTCATGGGATGCCGTCTGGACAGAAACCAATCCGGAGTTCTATCTGACAGATGAGAACGGAAATTTTTATCCTCCTGTCGAGGACTGGTCTGATGTGATTCAACTTGATGTTCATAACCGGGATATGTGGGAAGCTATGATCAGCGCCATGGAGTACTGGGTGCGTGAATATGATATCGATGGATTCCGCGCCGACGTAGCCTATTTGGTACCCACTGAGTTCTGGGTTATGGCGAGAGAGCGGCTTGAAGAAATCAAGCCGCTATTTATGCTTGCTGAAGCAGAGGAGCCTGAACTACACCATGCATTTGATATGACCTACGCCTGGGATTATGCACAAACCATAAGGGATATGGGTGCGGGACGTGCAACCACTGCCGATCTTGATGCGGCATTAAACCGAAATTTTGAACGGTTTGAGAAGAAGCACTATCGTATGTTATTTACAACCAACCACGATGAAAATTCATGGCAGGGAAGCGATCCTGATTTATATGGTGCAAATTTCAAAAATTTTGCTGTTCTCTCTGCAACAGTTTGGGGCATGCCCCTTATCTACAATGGACAGGAATCGGGACTTGACAAACAGCTTGAATTTTTTGAAAAAGATGAGATCGAATGGGGAGATTACCGTTATCAGAATTTTTATACAACACTGCTTGATCTTAACACAAGAAACCAGGCTCTATTTAATGGCGAGATTGGCGGCAATTTTAGAAAAATGACTACCGATAATGATGAAAATATTTTTGCCTATAAACGAATTGGCCATCATGAACAGGTAATGGCAATATTGAATTTCTCTTCCAATGAAGAAGAATTTACATTTATGGACGGACACATGGCAGTTTGGACAGATGTATTCACAGGTGAAGAATTTGAAATCCAGGAAGTGAATACTATTGAACCGAACAGTTATTATCTGCTCGAGAGAATTTATATGAGCCACTGATGCAAAACCGGAAATAATATTGATGAGCATTCAACCACAACCGCGGCCAAAACTCAGTTTTTGGGAAATCTGGAATATGAGTTTTGGATTTCTTGGCATCCAGTTTGGATTTGCCCTGCAGAATGCCAACGTGAGCCGGATTTTTGAGACACTCGGGGCCAATGTTGATACCATACCCATTTTATGGCTTGCAGCTCCGGTCACCGGGCTGGTTATACAGCCCATCGTGGGTTATTTCAGTGACCGTACATGGACCCGGCTTGGACGCCGGCGCCCTTACTTCTTATGGGGTGCCATTTTTGCATCTGCTGCTTTGGTAATCATGCCCAATTCACCCTTTCTGTGGGTAGCAGCCGGAATGCTTTGGATTCTTGATGCCTCCATTAACATATCGATGGAGCCCTTCCGGGCTTATGTGGGAGATATGCTGCCATCTGAACAGCGAACAAAAGGGTTTGCGATGCAAAGTTTTTTTATTGGTACAGGAGCTGTTGTTGCATCGGCACTTCCATGGATGATGACTAACCTGCTCGGTATCGCCAATACTGCTCCGGAGGGAATGATTCCCCCGTCAGTAAAATGGTCGTTTTACATCGGTGCTGCTGTCTTCTTTCTTGCAGTACTGTGGACCGTTTTTCGATCGCGTGAATATTCACCTGATGAACTTGAAGCCTTTGAAGATTATGAAAATGCTCAGCTTAAAGATGCGGAAGAAGTAAAACGTGACATTCCGATTAAAGCAGGAGAGGGGCAGAAAAAAATTAACTTTGGATATCTGTTTACTTTTCTTGGTATTGTGGCAACTGCTGCAATATATCTTGGCCAACAAGATGTTGAATTGTATATCATTTCGGCTGGACTGACCGTACTGGGGATTATTTCATTGATAGCAGGATTACTACAGCGGGCGGGTAAAACAGAACAGGGGCTTGTAGTTGTTGTACATGATTTTCTGACCATGCCAAAAACCATGATACAGCTTTCTGTGGTTCAATTTTTTACATGGTTTGCGCTTTTTGCAATGTGGATTTATACCACTTCTGCTGTTACATCGCATGTGTATGGAACAAGCGATCCAACCTCCTTGCTATACAACGAAGGTGCCGACTGGGTAGGAATACTTTTTGCAATCTATAACGGCTTTGCTGCCATTATTGCTTTTACCCTTGCTCCAATGGCAAAAGCAAGCAGCCGAAAAGTTGTACATGCAATTGCTCTTACAGCTGGTGGCTTGTCGCTGATTTCAATCTACTTTATACCCTCACCAAACCTGCTGATTTTACCCATGATCGGAGTAGGGCTGGCTTGGGCTAGTATTTTAGCAATGCCGTATGCCATACTTGCCGGTTCTTTACCAGCCAAAAAAATGGGACTTTATATGGGAATTTTTAATTTTTTCATTGTTATCCCACAAATTATCGCGGCCAGTATGCTCGGGTTTATAACAAGAAACTGGTTTAACGGTGAAACCATTTTTTCACTGATGCTGGGTGGTGCCGCAATGCTCATAGCTGCAAGTTCTATGCTCTTTGTTGATGATGTTGATGAAGTAAATGAATCAGTATTACCGTGATAGTTTTGCGATGTAGTGAGTATAATTTCAATACCACAAAAAATAAATGATTATAACGAAGTAAAATTCCGAATCTCAAATATCAAGTGAAATAATCATTATTTTAGTCTACTAAAAAAATTTTAAAAATTGTTTGTCAGAATGGAATTACCTCGTCATCATGTGGTGATTGTCATTTAACAGTCATTTTGTTCATTATCTGAATCGATAGTCACCAAAGAAAAGGTTTTTGAAAACCTGACATGAGAATTGATCCGAAATATTTTAATCTGTTTATCATTATTTGTTCGGTGATAGCAGTCATCGTTATTACACTCAGTACTATTCGTTATTCAAACAAACAGGTTTTTGAATTTCAACATAATATCTCTGAAATACGGCTAGATACGCTTGTTTTCCGGTCATATCTGCAGGCTGATTCAGTTCATGTCTCTGATTTTGCCGACAGACCCATTGTGATTCAGTTTTGGTCAACATGGTCTGGCAAATCACATAGTGTGAACAGCTTTTTAAATGAATATCAAATGCAGAACCCGGATTTAATTGTAATTGCAGCAGCTGTACGTGATGGTGAGGAGCAAATACTGGAATATATCCAGGGAGAGAAATATGACTTTCTATTTGTTGAGGGAACCGGTTTTTATCAACAAATTTATGTTCCCGGGATGCCCGCTCAAATCTTAATTGATAAAAACGGACAATTATTTGATACACACATTGGGGATGAAATACAAAATCTAAAAATTAAATTGAACAGTTTGATAACCTATGA
The DNA here is from genome assembly GCA_007123715.1 of Balneolaceae bacterium. Classification (GTDB taxonomy): domain Bacteria; phylum Bacteroidota; class Rhodothermia; order Balneolales; family Balneolaceae; genus Rhodohalobacter. The sequence continues at coordinate 3,902 of SKKO01000373.1, forward strand.
AGAATAATAGATGGGTTTGCCTTGATGGTGCCATTTTAAAGGAACCTGACGCGATGATACCGGCGGTTCAAACCGGACTTTTTTATGGAGTTGGTTGTTTTGAAACTATGTTGTTTGAAAGCGGATATATTTTCCGTTATGAAGAACATATGAACAGAATGTATTCTGCCCTAAGATATCTTGGCCTGCCGGAAGACCTTTTTCCAGCTATGGAGAGAATGAGGCAGGATATTCATCATCTTATCGGTCATTGCGGGTTTGAAAATCAAAGGGTAAGGGTACGAATACAGGTTTCTCTCATCGAAAAGGAAGGATACTTTGTTGATGAATTTGTTAAACCCATAAACCTTATTACAGTAGAACCTGTTCAAGAGAACTTGAATCCGGCAATACTTTTTCAGACAAAAACAAGGGTTGTGCCGGATGTTAGCCGGCCTGTTCATTTCAAACTCAGTAACCTGCTTCATTATCGTAATGCGTTCAGAAAAGCACAGCGGGAAGGAGCCGATGACGCCTTAATGCTTACAACAAACGGATTCCTTGCTGAAACGGCAACAGCTAATATTTTCTGGAAAAAAGGCAATACAATTTATACTCCATCTGGGCTTTGTGATATCCTTCCCGGAATTATGCGTGATGCTATTATTGAAATCATTGAAAATGATGACACATATAATCTGAAAGAAGGAAAATTTTACAGTACTGCTCTGAATAATGCCGAAACGGTTTGGCTAACCAACAGTGTTATCGAAATAAGGGCGGTAAAATCGCTTGACGGTAAAGCATTTCCGATTGATGAACAATTTATGAGTTATTTGAAAGGTGAATTAAAAGAATTGAAAGAGACTGGTCTACGAGTGTGAAAAGTAATTTCCGGACAATATCGGATGTAGAAAAATTCATGAATTCTATTCCGATGTTCAGTCAAAAAGGCTTGAAAGCTGCAAATTTTAATCTGGATAAAATCCTGGGATTTTGCCGGATAATTGGAGATCCGCAAAAATCAATCAAATCGATACATGTTGCAGGTACTAATGGGAAGGGTACTGTATGCAGAATGCTTGCATCGGTTTATCAGTCAGCCGGATATAAAACAGGCCTTTACACTTCTCCGCATTTGTTGAACTTCCGGGAACGCTTCAGGATTAATGAAAATATGATCTTTGAAAGTGATCTTGTTTTGTTTTTTAATCTTTACCATAAGTACATAAGAAATCAAAAATATACTTATTTTGAAATTACGACTGCAATCGCCTTCTGGTATTTCCAAAAACATCAAGTTGATATAGCCATCATTGAAACCGGGCTTGGGGGCAGGCTTGATGCGACGAATATTATTATACCAGAAATTTCTGTGATCACATCTATTGGTATGGATCACACGGATATTCTTGGCAAAAATCTGGAATCTATTGCAAGAGAAAAAGGGGGGATTATTAAGCAGGAGATACCGGTTATAATCGGCGTTTTACCTTCAGAGGCACAACAAGTTATTTTAGATATTGCTTATGAAATGAATAGTGATGTAATTTTTTCTGAAAAAAAATTAGGTGAGTTTAAAAATGGCACGCTTACAGCAAAGTTTGGTGATTCTGAACTTGACTTGAAGGGTACTTTTCTGAAAAAAATTGATACCATTAACTGTGCAATTGTATCAGAAGTCATAAAGATGCTTTATGTAAAATTTCCAGTAAATGTTGATGATTATATTAGCGGTATTGAGTCTTTGGAAAAACGATTTCCAGTTAGAGGTGTTTTTGAAAATCTTCGTACCGATAAACAGTGGTATTTTGACGGGGCTCACAATGATGATGCAGTTGCCCAACTTATCGAACACCTTAATGAATTGGGTGATGTAAAC
>SKKO01000210.1 GCA_007123715.1 Balneolaceae bacterium
AATTACAACATCAGGTAAAAAAAGTTACAGTAAAATGGCAAATGCTTCTAATTCAGTTATATGCCCATATCCTTCTCAACCTGTTTTACATGATGTGTACTATCAGGTTCTCTAATCATAATGAAATCAGGCGTACTGCTGAGCCCCGTTGTGGAACGATGGAAATAGATATATCAGGAACGGCACAGGGAATGTGGGTACTGGATGGCCACGATGTGAAATTGACTGCGCAACATTATGATAAGTTTTTTATTGGCTTATGGTACAGATAATAAGATAACGATTGAACGCATAGATCCATGACCCGGGAATTAGCCCATGCTCGGGGAGTGTTGAATCGTGGGGTTTCTCTGAATCAGCGATAAAGCTCATGAGGTAAAATATAAAAGTGGATAAGAGTATATAACCGGGCTGTAGATGTTTTTTCCTGGGTTGAGGTCACGGGTCATTTAGTTTAAACCATTATTTAAAAAGTCGGGATTGTTTTTTTGACTCATTAGTTCTCTTGACAGCCACATCCGTGCTTTTCGCCAGTCGTTACGGACGGTGCGATCCGTAACACCGAGATAGTTCGCTATCTCTTCGTCTTTCATGGAAACAAAAAACTTACATTCGACAACGGTGCTGAGCCTTTTACTGAGTTTGCTGAGTTTAGTGAGAGCATTGTCAAGTTCAATGATATCGTCACCGTGATCAGGATGAGTACTTCCATGATAAGTGGCAAGTGTTTTATCCTGAATTTCACCGCCTCTTTTTTCTGCTGATTTTTTCCGGTAATAATCAACAAGTATCTGGCGCATGATGCGTGCACACAGTGCAAAAAAATGAACCCTGTTTTCTACATCCAGCTTGCCATGATTGAATAGCTTGAGATATGCTTCGTGAACCAGGGCAGTAGTGTGCATGGTTTCTTTACTGTTATAGCCTCTTAATTTTTTATGAGCCATTATCTTCAGTTCTTCATAAGCCAGCTCAAAAAGTTTACCGGCTGCATCTTCGCTCCCTTTTCCGGCACTTTTTAAGAGAATAGTCATTGATTCCTGATCCGGTTTGTTGCTCATAATGTTTAAGGCGATAAATTTCTGACAGACGATAAATAAGCAGAAAGTAGTATTTAAATCAATATGATTGGAGAAATATTAAACTTTTATCAGAATACCTGATAGGTAATAAAACCACTAACCTGATTTCTGATCCATTCAAAATTTTTATATATATAAGGGATCCAGTACTCGCATAAAACAGTAAAATCTGAAATAGAGAACGATTACAGATTGCTGATCAGCTTTTTAAGTTCTTCCTGAGTTGTAAAGAACCTGAGATTTTCTCCTGTACGCTCTTTTAAGCATCCTTTTTTGGGGAGAATAATCGGTTTATTATAACTCTGAGCGAGAGGCACACCGCCGGATGAAAGAATTTCATTATAATTAAAGAGAACATAATCAGTGGCATTCATAAATTCAGGCACACATTCTTCCTTGATGAATTGAGGTATGAGCACAATGTTATCTTTTTGCCGGGATAGCTTTCTGATTTTTTTGTAATATTTCATCTGGCCATTTTTTACAGGCCCGACAATAATCAGCTTTTTCTGGATTGGCTCATTCATAAAGATTTCGCATACCTTGTCAATCTGTTTGTAAGGGCTGATATGGCCAAACATCAGGAAAAGCCTGTCCTGCACTTTTATGTTCACCTGATATCTGTGGTTTATGGCCTCTACGGCAGCGGCCCGGGGCATTAATTGAGGCGGGTATGTTGGGTGAGGCCATACACGTATTTTCTTAATGTGTACGTTGAAGTATGTGCTGATTTCTGCCAACGCGGATTCACACTCAATCAAAAGCCTGTCTGCTTTTTGTGCCAGCCATTTCCTTGTCTTAAAATGGATCCATTCATTCGTGCAATCCATTGGAAGTTTATTACGAATTGACCATACGATTTTACCCCCAAGTTTTTTGTAAACCCATAAACAAAATACTTTAAACAAGTAGGTAAAACCGTTAAAGAACCCCGTGAATTCAAGCCAGTGATAATGTACAATAGATTTTTTTCCAACAAGTGCCCAAAGAACAAACTTTAAATGCCCGAGCGTATTTACGTTTGTAATTTTAAAATCAGATGAGGTAAGCAGGTTTTTATATAAGAGAAACAGGTAATCAGACCGCCTGTAAGCATAACGAATGGGAGGTGTCACAAAAAGGGTGAAATGCCCTTCCTGCAGATCGGAATAAAGATCCTGAAGCCTATCAAGATTATGGTTTAATTTCTCAGGCATTAAAAGTAGTATTGAATCCCAAAAGAGTGAACAGTCCCAAAGCCTGTTGAAAAGGGTACAAGGGCATAATTTATACGAACAGGTTCAATTATGAGTGCCATCCCAAAACTGTAAGGACGTTCGGTTGGCCCAAAACGGTATCCGCCTTGCAGGGAAAAAATATCGGAGACATCTGCATTTAATGCAATACTGAAATAGTTGTCGTTGCCATTGCTGTCAGGAAAATCATTATATGGATTTTTATCAATAGGTTTACTCCAGTCTGCATAAGCTGAAATCAAAATTGGCAGATCGTTTTCTCCGGGTGTAACAAATTCAACCAGGCTTGCAGTAATCCCGGCACTAAACACAGATGGAAGGGGTGTGGATACTTGGTCGAGGCTTTCCATCTTACCAAGGTTTTTTACAGAAAGTGCAGCCCGTACTCTTCTGTCAAGGAATTCCGCAGCTATCCCACCGCTCACGGCATAACCGTTAGCCCGGAACTGGAAAACTTCCTCTCTGAGATACTGTATTGACCCGCCGAGTGAAACCGGACCAATCGTGTAAGCGGCAGCACCGGCGAGTGATAAGTAACCAATTGAAAATTCACCTGCCGAAGGCCCCGGCTGATCCCGTGCCTGAAAACCATCGGATGTGGAATTATATATACCAGCAGCAAATGCCCAGTTATTACTTCGGAAATTTGCCGCAGCAAATTGGTTATCCACGCTGGAAATCCATAATGTGTAACTTACATCCACGCTAGACCTTTCTTCAAATGCAAGCATGGCAGGGTTGGTATAAATAGCCGATGGCCCCGTAAGTGCCGCAGTAGATGCTTCCGAAATGGAAAGAAGCCGGGGAGAGGGGCCTATGTTCAAGAAATCGAGACCGCTGCCGGTATCCTGACTGCAGATTATGCCGGGAATCAGAAGTAAAAATGTAATAAAAAGAGTTCGTATCATGATATCAAATATTCATCCTGATCGCAAAAACGTGCATTGCGGACCTGAGAGAAGGTTCCCTCACGAAAGCGTAATCGATGGATGGTGAAAATCTGTCATAAGGTAAATGTAATGAGAAACCGGCACTTGGTTGAAAAATATATTCATCTTCAAATTGAAGATATTGGATACCGCCTCTTAAGGTAATGCGGTCGTGTATCAGGTAACGGGTTCCCATTCTCATGAATTGGCTGTTTGATGAACGATTTTCACGAATTGTTCTGAATGGTTCAAAACCGCTGCTGTCCTCTGAAATTTTACGAATCATCTCCTCTGATTGGAACCGAATTTCATAATCAAAACTTAAAAGCCATGATTCAGTTAATTTGTATGAAAGTGCGGAATGAAAACGAACAGGATAGCGATGAGATTGATCACCCGTTTCAATTCCGTACAAGTTTGATGTATTCAGATTTTGTGTGGCCAGAAAATCCCGGATTGTGACACCCATTGCCAGTTTAGATGTGATGTGCAAGAGCACTCCGGCATCAATTCCAATACTGCTGCTGTTGGGAATTTCGGGATGTAAATTGATGAAATTATATTTCAAACCAATGCCACCCCAAATTTTTTCAGAAAAGCGTAAAGCAAAGTTGCCGGTCAGCTGAAATTCGTTTGTTGAAAAGTATTCAGTGTGGTATCCGCTTTGGGTTCGTCCGTCTATATTGCTTACAGTAGCATTGATGAGTGACACAGAGAAACCCGCAGAGGGTGGCAGCCGAAAATGGGAACTGACCATATGCAGCTGTCTGTCAAAACGAAGAGCGGCAGTTGACAGGTCAATTTGAATTGACTCTGTTGGTTTTGCGGCAAGAGCAGGGTTGTAATAGCCATAGATTCCCTCACTTTCAACGGCAGTCAGTGCATTTCCCATGGCCATTCCACGGGGAGAGAATCCCATTCTGGTAAAAGAACCGGCGTAACCACCCGATTGTGCAGCAAGGTCAGTTACGAAAAATATGGACAGGAATAAAAACCAGAGAATAGCTGATATATGACCTGCTCGCATCATCAGTCGAGTAATAATATTTTCCCATTGACGGTCCCGGATGGCGAATCGATGGCATAGAAATAGGTGCCGTTTGCGACAATTCTTCCAGACTCGTCAGTCCCGTCCCAGGTAATTTCATAGGCCCCGTCAACAGGAACGGGAGCGATGCGGGTGGTGCGTACGGGGCTCATTGAAAAATCAAAAATTCGAATCGTGGAATTACCCGGCTGTTGCATTTCGTATTTTATGCGTACCAATGAATGCCTTGCAGGCGAGAAAGGATTCGGATAGGCATAAGTCTTAGAATTAGGTGCATTAGGCTGGTAAATATTGCCACCGGAAAGTGGTACATCGGTACGGATAATTCTCCATGTTTTTCCGCCATCATTTGTTGAGGCAATGCCATCACTGGTTCCTATCCATAGATTTTTATCCGTTGCAGCAACTGAAAAAAACCGGGAACCATTTTTTATAAAAGTATTTGGTGACCGGATTTGGTCTGTATTTCTCCAGCTCATGCCATCATCATCCGAAATAAATAATCCATTATCACCTGCAGCATAAATGGAATTCTTAAAAAAACCCACATCATTAATGCGTTCACCCTCAAGAAACCGGCGGAATGTTTGAGCCCCATCATCGGTATAAACCAAGCCGAACTCATCCCGGTTATCGGGATCGGCACGCCAGTTGGTCATCCATATTCTACCCGTACCAGGTTGCTGCCTGATTTTTATGATCCAGTTGGATAGTAGACCCATATCATTATCCGGGTCGAAAGAGGCTCTGCGCCATTCTATCTCGTCGGGTGGGGCAGTTAAAGCGTTTTGGGAAATATTAATTCCGGCAGCTGTACCCACCCATACCCGTTTTTCATCATCGATTAAAAGTCCAAAGCCAAGCAGATTGTTGTCAAAACGGGGATCGTAGCGGTTTACGGTTTCTCCGGACGAAGTACGGGAAAACCACTGGTATGAGTTTTGCGGAGTTAATTCCTGCTCATATGAAGGGGGGAGGATTATCCGTTCCCAGCTTAAACCGGAATCGTTACTTCTGAGCAGGCCGGATGCCCAGTTAACGGATAATATAGTATCGCCATAAAAATCAACTTCAAAGGGTGGCGATTGTTCAGGGACTGTTATCCTTATGCGTATATAACTGCTTCCGCCATAGATAAATTCAAGATCGCAAGGCGGGCCAAGAGAATTGCCATCGCAGGCAGCATCGGTTGGCGGACGTTCATCCAAAGGGAATGGCAGAAATTCCCATGAATTCCCATTGTCATGACTTTGATAATATCCCTGCGCGGCATTTACACTTTCACCCCCCGCGACGGAAGTAAAACCAAGCCCGGCAATAATTCTTGTGCCATCAGCAGAAAGAGAAAATGCACGCCCGCGACCAGTGAAAATGCTGTCAGCATTTTGAAGGACATATATATCATCCAAGATTTCAAAATAGGCATTTAATCCG
>SKKO01000159.1 GCA_007123715.1 Balneolaceae bacterium
CCCGATAACAGGGTTTGGGGTTTATTCGACAACCGTGTATCGTTCGTACCTACGGCACTAAACCATTGTTTTTGTTGATCTACCCCGGAATAAATTCCGGGGCTATAAGATCGGACGTACCTCCGGTACTGGGTGCTATAATATATGGTATATCTCCACCACTGGGGTTCATGGCTGTGCTTTTGAATGTGTTTCAGATTATGATTCATTACGCAAAATCGTTCGTATTCGAGTCCATAAAAAAAGCATAGATGTCGGTTTACACTTCATGAAACCCTGAGTATCAATATGTCGTAGCCATGCCACACATCTAAACCCTACATTATAATGTGGGTGATCAATCGCATCCCAACACCAAAAGTGCCATCGACGCAGCCGGCATTTTAAATGAACACACCCTGAAAGCACGCCGCATGACCCAAAATAGAAAATTGATTCTTATAAATGCTTGATATTTATATTTAAAAAGTAAAGCATAAATGACATGCACAAAACAGGCGATTTTCGATATCCGATTGACAATGATAATGTGGGGTGCCCGAAACACTCCAACAATTAGTGTGGCCTCAATTTCATACAATCCGTACCCACACAAATCAAATGAAAGCCCAGAAAAAAAAGCCGCTAACAACAATTAATTGTTATCAACGGCTTTTCCTCTCTTGATTTCATTACTCACCTCTCAAAATTTTAACCTATTAAGTGCGGGCAAATGCTCTCGCCTTAATAAACAGTCATAAGTATGAACCCGATTTTCCAATTTCCTTACAAAAAAAAGTTATTTTTTTTCAAAATGGGCAAATCAGGAAAAAAAGAGAGAATATTAGTATGTTTAGAGGCTATGCTAATTGAAAAAGAAGATGCCAAAAAGACTGAATACATCCTTGAGGTTCCCAGCGGCCAGTCAACTGATATTCGGCTGGATAGGTACATCACTTCGTTCGTGCAAAATGCAACACGAAATAAGGTTCAGAAAGCCATCAAGGATGGCTATGTGCTTGTAAACGGAAAACCTGAAAAAGCATCTTATGTAATGCAGCCGGGGGATAAAATTGAAATATCCCTGCCAAAGCCCCCGCCGCAAAAAGCAAAACCGGAGAAAATAGATCTCGACATTGTGTACGAAGATGATGACCTGCTTGTGGTGAATAAGCCGGCCGGCATGGTGGTGCACCCCGCATATGGCAATTGGTCAGGGACTCTGGTAAACGGACTCCTGTATCATACTCAGCAAAACTTATCGAATGCTGATGAAGAAACCCTGAGGCCGGGAATTGTTCACAGGCTTGACAAGGCTACAAGCGGCCTGCTTGTGGTGGCAAAAAATGAATTGGTTCACCAGAAACTTGCCAAACAATTTTCAAAAAAGAAAGTGAAGCGAACATATTGGGCTATTGTATGGGGTTATCCTCCCGAACAGGGCACCATCGAGGGAAATATAGGGAGATCTCCGCAGGACAGAAAAATCATGAAAGTGCTGAATGACGGGGGTAAAAAGGCAGTCACCCATTTTAAACGGCTTGAAATGTTTGACCACCTTGCCCTTCTTGAAATTCAGCTCGAAACGGGCCGCACTCACCAAATCAGGGTGCATTTGCGCCACGAAAAATTTTATGTTTTCGGAGATCCGACCTACGGCGGCGATTATGTGAGATACGGACCAAATACAGGGTCGAGAAAAGCGATGTTTAATAATATGTTCGAAACGTTGCAGCGACAGGCACTTCATGCCAAAACCCTGGGTTTCATTCACCCGGTAACGGAAGAGTTTATCGAGTTCGACTCACCGCTTCCGGAAGACTTTGCATCCGTATTGCAAAAAATGAAAAATAACTGTAAATCAGCGTAATACATGGAAAATATAAAATCCAAAAAGATATCCATTGAAGTAAAACTTGATGATGAAAACATACCTGAAAGTATCAACTGGTCGGCCACAGATATGCAGGGATATGAAGATGCATCCTGCCGGGCGATGATTTTGTCGCTATGGGATCATACAAATAAAGATACCCTTCGGCTCGATTTATGGACCAGGGATATGACAATCGACGAAATGAAAATATTCTTCCATCAAACATTAATTACCATGGCGGATACACTGGAACGCTCTACCACGGATGAGCGTATTAGCGAAGATATGCGAGATTTTTGCAGCTATTTTGCTGAAAAAATGGAGATCGCCACATCCTGATCTCTATCGGAAAAGAAATTTTTTTTGTTCTTATATTAGATAAGTAAAAAATAAAAATCTGCAACCTGAACCCTGAAATGTAATCCTGCTTTATGCAATATCTCGATTTTGAACAGCCGATTGCTGAACTGGAAAAGAAAATTGAAGAGCTGAATGACCTGTCGGTTGGCGATGAAGTTTTGAAGCCGGAGATTGACAGGCTGAGGGAAAAAGTGGATCAGCTCAGAGAATCGATTTTCAGCAATCTTACACGCTGGCAGCGGGTGCAGCTTGCCCGGCATCCTGAACGCCCCTATACCATGGATTATATCGACCTGATTACGGATGATTTTATCGAGTTGCACGGTGACAGGTATTTCGCCGATGACAAAGCGATGGTTGGTGGCCTCGCAACGATAGATGGGCAATCGGTGATGATTATTGGCCATCAGAAGGGCAGGGATACCAAATCACGGCAATATCGCAATTTTGGAATGGCCAACCCGGAAGGTTACAGGAAAGCATTCCGCCTGATGAAACTTGCCGAGAAATTCGGCATTCCCGTAGTAACCCTGCTGGATACTCCCGGTGCTTTTCCCGGACTCGAAGCTGAAGAACGGGGGCAAGCCGAGGCGATTGCCAAGAACCTTAAGTTGATGTCTGTATTAGAGGTGCCTATCGTAAGTGTTGTTATTGGTGAGGGCGCAAGCGGCGGGGCGATTGGAATCGGGATGGGTAACGAAATATACATGATGGAAAACACATGGTATTCTGTTATTTCGCCGGAGTCATGCTCTTCTATTTTATGGAAAACATGGGAATACAAAGAACAGGCCGCCGCCGCTCTTAAACTAACCGCACGCGATCTCCTCGAAATGAAAATTATTGACGGAGTAATTGAAGAACCGCTGGGCGGAGCACATCGGAATTATAAAAAATCAGCAGAATCCGTAAAAGAGCAAATCCTGAAAAGCCTGAAACGGCTCAAAAAAATGAAACCTGCCAAATTGATTGATCAGAGAATCGAAAAATACTCTGTGATGGGAGTTTGGATTCAGGCCGATGCATCTAACTGATCTTACGTGTAACAGATGATTCAATTTCCCGATACCGAACCGGTTATAAAGCATCAACTTAGTCTTAGAAGCAGATACAGCGAAACCGACAAGATGGGTTATGTGTATTATGGGAGATATCTTGAATATTTTGAGGCTGCACGAACAGAAATGATTCGCGCGCTTGGTATTTCCTACTCACGCCTCGAAGATGACGGTATAATGCTGCCGGTGATCTATGCCCAGGTAGAATATAAATCACCGGTTTTCTATGATGAGGAGATGAACGTTGAAGTAGCAGTTTATAAAAAACCCCTGGTAAGGCTTGAAACTTTTTACCGGATCATGACCCCCCGGCTGGCCGAACCACATGCATACGGCCAGGTAAATCTCTGTTTTACCAAAAGTGATACACGTAAACCTTGTAAAGCACCCGATTATTTCCTGGAACTTTTCAATAAATAATGGTGCGATTGAAACATTTACGGCTTTATTCCGGTGTACTGATATCACTTGCCGTTATGTTTGTTCTATCTTTGGGCGGCGGTTTGTGGGGAGCAGAACAGAGCATCGGCCACTGGACAGGTGTACTTTTTCAAAACGTATGCCATCAAAATCCGGATCGTTCTTTTTTATTCAGCGGAGCGCCGATGGCAGTAAACAGCCGGTGTTTCGGTATTTTTGCAGGACTGCTGGCCGGGTGGCTGGCAATACCACTCCTCACGGGGCTAACATTAAAAAATCGATGGCCATTATGGCTGCTTTCACTTGCAGTGATGGCACAAATCATCGATTATACAGGCAACCTTTTTCATTTGTGGGTAAATACCAATATGTCCAGGGCAGTACTGGGTATTTTTCTCGGAATGGCAGCCACTGTGGCTGTGTTCGAACTTTTTAAACCGGAAAATTAAAATTAAAAAATCATGGATGAACTAACAGAAAAGAAGAATCCGATATATTCGTTCAGCGATTACTGGCCATCAATCGGTATTGTAGGGGCTATTTTCAGTTTGATAACGTTTGTTGGCGGTTTGTTTTTTGGATACCAGCAAATAAATTCGGAACCAACCGGATCATTTTTATCACCTTTTATGATAAGCAGCGGCGTTATTTGCCTCATCTCATCGATAGCAGGCCTCATTGCTGTTTGGCATTTCACTAAAGAAGTGTCGCCGGTATTAAAACTTGGCCAGGGTGCCGTTATCGGGTTTTTAACCGGAGCTGTTATCGTTGTAGTAAGTGTGCTATTAAGTGAGTTATGGGTTTTATTAGTTGACCCTGAGTACAATGAAAAAATGATGGAATCCGTTATAGCGAATTTTGAGGCGATGGACATGCCACAGAGCACCAAAGACGATATGATTGATGCCATGGCCGAATCGATGGAATCCCAGCAGTCTATTCTCCGGCAGATATTTATTGGAATTCCCATTACCGGCCTCATTAACCTTATTTCAGCTCTGATTGGTGTGGCAATTTTTGCTGAAAAAGAGCAAAAAGATTTTTAAAGTTCATTGAATCAGAAAATCGATAATACTCCGAAAAAGAAAACAAAAAATTGGCTTGGTTAACATCCTTATAATCCATGGCAGTAGTCCTTTATTTATAGGTATATGATAATACTTCAAAGTATCGTAGCTCCGGAGATAATTGCTGAGCCTAACCTAATTAAACTGATTAACTTAATCTAACATCACAGAGTTTTCTATGGATGAAAATCAAAATCCTGAAATGAATGATTATTCGTTTCAGGCTGAATCCTGGGCTGAACGAAACGGTTTTGCACATTGGGCCATAGCCTTAATTTGGCTGGTTTGTGCTTTGATACTTTTCCAGGCGGTAGCCGGAATTTTACTGGTCATTTTTTTATCCGTTACAGGGGAATTAACTTCAGGCGAAAATTTGCAGGATTTACTAACAGAAAGTGCAAATTTATTATTTATCGCAAATTCTATAGGGCAGGTATTGTTTCTTGGCCTGGCAACTTTTTTTATTGTAAAACTTCACATTAGCCGTGAAAGAACCCGCAGTTTTTTAAGAATCAACTGGGATTCAAAAACACCCGTTTATATTGGCCTTGGAATGTTGCTTGTACTGTCAGTACAGCCAATTGTGATCTATCTTGGTTATTTGAATTCCCTGCTGCCTGTTCCGGAGCTGTTTTCTGACCTTCAGATTTCACAGTATCAAATGATCGAGAGTTTTTTGAAGACCGAGGGCATTTTCCTGTTTGCAATTGTGAATATCGCACTGATACCTGCATTATGCGAAGAAGTACTATTTCGCGGCTATGTAATGCGGGCCTTTGAAAAAAGCTGGGGTATCATTGCCTCGATTATCATTTCTGGTATTATTTTTGGAATGTTTCACATCCAGCTGGGAAATTTGCTTCCGCTCGCAGCGCTTGGAATTATACTCGCATTGATGACCTGGCTCAGCAACAGCATTTGGCCGGCAGTCGTTGCCCATTTTATAAATAATGGCATGGCAGTATTGATTGGAATTACCTATCCTGACTTACTTTTCAGAGAAATGTCGACTGAAATTTTACCCCCAATATGGTTGTTGGTTGTCAGTATAATATTTACGGCCTTATTGATTCGGTTCATGCTAAACAAATCCATTGTCCATAAGAAAGAGTATTCATGATTAGAGGATCGGAGCCAAATAGAATAAAAAACTGGGTATGCGTTCTGGAGAAGGGTACGGAATATGAAGTTGAACTGGCTAAAAGTTACCTTGCAAGCCTTAAGATTCCATCCAATATTTTGTCTAAGCGAGACTCTTCTTACAGCCTCAATATCGGGGAAATGTCGATGGTTTATCTCTACGTGCCTGAAGAGTTTGAAAAAAAAGCCCGTAAAGTCCTGCGCGCACTAGATGGGGAAGAAGAAAATGAGGACACCGAAGATGAAACCGGAGATGATACATTTTGAATGAACTGACCATACGGGTTTTATTTGCTGTGCCCGCTGCCACTCTATTTTTAGCGGTTACATGGCTTGGCGGCATATTCTTCGAAATAACGATTGGCATGATTGCCATTGTTACTATTTGGGAAATTGACCGCATTCAATCAAAGGCAGACAATCCCGGGTTTTTAGCACTTTCACTACTCATTGGCCTGTTTATATGGAACAGTTCAAGAATGCCGGATTTGCCCGCATTGATTATATCGGGCATATTGGTAATCAGTACAATATGGGCAGTTATCAGCAAAAAGCCGGTTATTACCCGGAAATGGCTGAGTACATTGTTCACGGGAATTTACGCTTCTGTCGGATTTCTAATGCTGGTCTACATACGAAATCTCGGAGAAGGGACGGATGGATTCTGGCTGATTTTTTCATTTTTCCTGATGATCTGGGGAAACGATGTATTTGCCTACTTTGGAGGTAAAAATTTTGGTAAACGTCCCCTTGCCCCGCAAATAAGCCCGAAGAAAACCTGGGAGGGTTTCTGGTTTGGTTTTTTGGGTGCCGGAACCGGCTTTTCGATAGCTTTTTACTTAGCAGGAACATTCCCGCTTCCATATTGGGTTGTAATTGCTGCAGTGGGGATTGTCAGTATTGCCGGGCCGCTTGGAGACATTGCGGAAAGCAGTTTAAAGAGAAAAGCAGGTCTAAAGGATTCTTCTTCTCTTTTGCCGGGACATGGCGGCCTGTTTGACAGGTTTGATTCGATGATCTTAAGCGCACCCTTTATATTTTTCTATTATTACCTGCTGATTCATTTACTTTCCTGAATATTAGCGGATTTAAAATGTCATCTTTATTGTTTTTATCTATATGGATCCAAAAAATATATTAATTACTGGCGGTACAGGATTTATCGGGAAGTTTCTTGTATCTGAACTGCTGAAGGCGGGCCATTTCATTACAATTATTACCCGCTCCCCTGAAAAGTTCAACGAAAAACAGGCTGAAAACCGAACGTATATCGGTTGGGAAAATAACCTGACACCTGTAATGGAGAAAATGGATGTGGTGATCAATCTTGCCGGTGAAAACCTGTTTGGACAGCGCTGGAGTAATTCAGTAAAGGAAAAAATCTACAACAGCCGGATTGAAACTACAAAAATGCTGGCCGATGCGATGAAAAAGGCAAAACCTGCTCCTGAATTATTTATTTCGGCTTCCGGAGTTGGAATTTATGGTGACAACGGGGATACTGTTTTGGATGAATCAAGTGCCACAGGTAATGATTTTCTTGCAAAAGTATGTATCGACTGGGAAAAGGAATCACAGAAAGCAGCAGCAGCCGGAGTCCGTGTTGTAAACCCCAGGATTGGAATTGTACTTGAAGACTCAGGGGGAATGCTTGAAAAAATGGTACTGCCTTTCCGGCTCTTTGTTGGCGGGCCTATTGGATCGGGACGGCAATATGTACCCTGGATCCATATTCAGGATTTATGCAGGGCATTTATCTATCCAATAGAAAATCGCGACATATCAGGTGCTTATAATGCCTGCTCACCGGAACCCGAAACAATGAATGAGCTTGCAAGAGCCCTCGGGAAAGTGATGCACCGGCCTTCTTTGTTCCGGGTGCCTGAATTTGTGCTTAAAACCATTCTTGGTGAGGCGGCGCAGCCTGCACTCTGCAGCCTTCGGGTTCAGCCAAAAGTGCTCCAGATTTCAGGATTTGAATTTGAATTCGAAGACCTGGAAGAAGCACTGGCTGATGTAATCTGAAGAATTTCGTCTGCCTGCTCTGAGGAAAAGGCAGGAAGGTTTTAGCCACAAAGGCGCGAAGGCTCAAAGGTGCACGAAGTTTTTAATGTACGCCGGAGAGCTTCTCCGGCCTGGAAAGCCCCTGAATAACAGACGAACGGACGAACGGACGAACCGATTAACAGAGTAAGTGAGGGCAGTTTTAGATGATGACTTCCTTGTTTCAGTACGGAGCAGGGATAGGGAGATCCCTCGGTTTCGGTGTCTTCGCTATCGCTTCGGTGCTCAATGACCTTCACGAGACAATTCAACAGTTCCACAGGCTGGTAAGGTGGTTTTTATGTATCCTACGGGGAAGCTTCTCTTCTCGTGAAGTAGATTGTCCAGGCTTGCAGCCCTTCGCGGGTTTGTGCGATAATTTCCCGGTTTCCATCAGGGAGAAAGTCAGTGATCAGAGGGTATCTCATGCTGGAAGTAGGCAGATCAAGATGGCGTTCGGAACTGATCACATCCCAGGCATAAAGCCTGCCAAAATCAGAAAGTGCGATGATGTCCTGTCGTTGATCGCTGTTTATATCATCTATAACAGGAGTGAACAATGTTGATCCTGGCTGCCCCATCGATTCTGCAAATCTTACCTCTCCATGTTGATTGTATAGATAAAGAGAGCCATTTGAAGACTGGACAAGAATTAAATCTTCCCGGAAAAGCCCTTCATCACCGCGAAGCATCAGGTCCCGGACTACAGGCGTTGAATTAAGGCTGCTGTTTGAAACGGGAACCGACTGGATATGGAGTGAGTCAGAACGGTGTGACGCCGAAAGGCCATCATTGAATAATGGAACTGTGCCAACAGAATAGAGGCTTCCATCCATTCCTGCACCAAGAAGGTGACGGCCAAATACAACAGGCGATCCATTTAATTGTGCCGGCATAAATACCGGGAACCCATTCCTTCTCTGGCCATTGATATTCCATGCATGCAATGCATTTTCGGCATAGGCAAACAGGGAAACCTGGCCATTATACTCACTTACAAGCGGTTTCGCACGTACTACACTATTGGTATTCTGTGGCCAGCCGGTAATGGCAGTGCCGCGGGAATTCAGTATGTGGATTGTACGATCAGCGGTTGCAAGTATCATTTCGGCTACACCATTTCCGGTAACATCCATGATGGTAAGCGGTGTAGTAATTTGTTCGTTCAGATTTACGGGGAAATTTGGAAGCAAATCACCATTTTGGTTCCATGCAAACACCCTGTTTCCGGCAGCCTGCATAATCACATTCTGATTGTTGCCATACCAGTCATATACAACGGGGCTGCCAACCGGTACTGAACCATCTGTGTTCATTTGTACCACAACCGTGCCATCTGACGCCAAAACATATACCGAACCGTTTTCGGTGGTGAAGATCACTTCATTACGGGTACTCCCGGTTATACCAGCCAAAACCGGACTTCCGGAAATTTCAGCGCCTCCTAAAGAGAAAACCCATTGTTCTCTGAAAGGCCTTGTTCTTTGCTGACGTTCAAAGTTGGTTATTTTTATATCCAGCTTATTCCCCCCGGGCTGCAGGCTCGTTGTAATGGTTAGCTGATCAAAATTCCCTGTCAGGGATCCGAGGTAATTTTGTGGATAAAGCCACGGCTGTATATACCGGCTGAACCGGGGTACATCGGCATAAAAAAGTGCGCTTATTTGCTGGGGAAAAACTCCTCTTACCCGGGAGTAATCGTCGTCAAAAAACATAACCCTTCGTCTTTCGGCATCTCCCCCAATACTTTCGGCCAGCCCTTTTCTATGTGCCAAAGCAATCACGCGATCATATACCGAGACATAAAAATCAGTTGCCGGGTTTAACCCGGAACCTAGTAATTTACCCAGTTTACTGCTTGTGAAAAAGTAGGTATTATCATCTCTTACAGCGATATTTGATGACTCGAGCTCATTGAAAATAGAGATTATGGCGTTTGGATTCTGAATTGTTCGCAAATAAAGGAATTCACTGCTGCTTGCCGGCCCTGAATCAGCAAATGACACAAACGCGGCCTCGTCGCCAAGATGTTGTTTTAAATCACGGATATATCTGCTTTCATTTTGTAAAAAGAGATCAGCATCTGTAGCCGGCTCAATCTCATCGGGGGAGAATTGTGAAGGATCGGACCGGAAGATAGAAAATGAGGCAGCATTTGAAGGAATATATCGTTCCAATTGATAGCTGGCGGTTTCTCGACTGAAGAGATTCACCAGTGTTGATGTTTCAATATCCAATGAAATCTCACCGCTCATCTGCCATTGCCAGGGTTCATTTTCGCCGCTCGAAAATTGAAATGAAACCGGTGAAGTGCCATCAAAAATACCGGTGAGATAGGGCCGGTATCTCACCTGCGCAATTTGTTTAATCCAAAAATCGAGGCCGGGTGTATTAAAAATTATCGATCCGGGCTGTAATTGTTCATTTTTTAATCTTGCCCCTTGATTATTACGGTTTAAGGTTCTAAGGATATTTTCGATTGCCAGGCTTGATTCGGAGAGTACCGTGTACTGGCCGATATCGATTATGAAAATGATACGGTCTGAGAGGAAAAGTTTGTTTATGGTGTGACTGTTAAATCTGTAGCTGTTTTGCTCAAACTCCTGCTGGTATTGAGCAGCAAGCAGATTAGTAAGGCCGTCTAACCTTCTGGTAATCCAAACGGGCTGCCAGTCATTAGACGTATCGGGGTAGAGGAGCATTGCCTCTGAGATTACAGGAATATCTGAGTATTCCGCTAATGTTGAGGCAAGCTGAAATGCGGCCGGACTGATATCATCCAGCCAGGGCATATAAGGAGCCGACAGCATTTGTCCGAGTGTGGTTTCCTGTTCAGGAACCAGTATAAATAGTGTGGATTCAGGGACGAGGTCTGACCAATGATTCGCTGATGGCTTCCCGCAGCCTTTGAGAATAATAACCAACAAGACGAATAAGCCAACAACACGCAAAATTTCTTTAAACTGCACCGATTTTATATAATATGTTTGTTATGGAATGGTTATTAGCATAGCTTATTTTGAACGAACAGAAATGTTTCGGCCTGTAAGCATGTTAAGGTAAAAACTTTTCATTTAATGAGCTTTCTAAATCCGATTTTTTTATTCGCACTGTTAACGGTTGCGGTTCCTTTATTGATATATCTTCTGAATCTTCGCAAACCAAGAAAGATTCGTTTTTCGACACTTGCATTTTTCGAGGCTTTAAAAAGTACAGCTTTAAAGCGTATTAAAATTAAAAGGTGGCTCCTGCTTCTAATACGCTGTTTCGCTATTATAGCACTGGTAGTTGCAGCTGCGAGGCCTTTTTTGCCGCCTGAATTTGGATGGGTATCCGGTTCTGAGCCTAAAGTCATAGGTATCTTAGTTGATAACAGTCCAAGCATGGACCGGGTGGACCGGAATGGACCTTATATTGATCAGGCTTTGAGCCTTGCTGGTGAACTGATCGCAATTTCCGGAAATGATGACATGTTTGTTCTGAATGTATCGAATGGTGAATCTCTGAATCTTCCCGCTTTATCGAAACGTGCAGCTGAAAGGCAATTAGGAAATATGGGTACCGTGAATGCGGGTAACTTTTTGAGAGAACGTGCATCTGCACTTGCAAGAAGTTTACAAGATGCCCCTGAACCCAATAAATTACTCTATATCATTACCGATGCCCAGGAAACACAATTTGATGGGTTTGATTCTGAAGCACAGGAACAGTTCCGTGATATTAATCTTCAGGTAATGAAAATTGGCAGAGCCGAAACCTCAAATATTGGTTTCGAAGATGTTGGGATTGAATATGGCGGCCGTGACGGATCCGGCAATTTACAGCTAAGGGTTGTGGTGAGAAATTATGGCGATAGGGCTGCAAACAACAAATTCATCAGTATATTGCTGGATGGTGAGTTAATTTCCCAGCAGACATTTGGACTTGGTGTAGGTTTGTCGGATGAGTTTTTGTTTGACATTCCATTGGCTGAAAGCCAGTATATTCCTGTAGAATTACTGCTTGAAGGTGATGAGCTGTCTTTTGACAACAGGTTCTATGCCGCTATTCAATTGCCGGAATCACGAAATATATTGGTAGTTTCTGAAAATCAGATTAATCAAGGTTTTACTTCGTACCTGCGCCCAATGCTGCAAATAGCAGATGAAGAAATGAACCGTTTCCGGTTTGATTTCAGGGGGATAGATGACTTTACAATTTCGGAACTCGCGAACTTTCATGCTGTGGTTCTGGATGGAGTCAGAAATATCCCGGATTATATTTCACAGGCTCTGGTTGATTATGTGCAAAACGGAGCCGGCCTTCTGTTGCTTCCCGCGGCAGATGGGAATTTGAACAGTTATAACCGGCTCCTGAGTTATAGCGGTGCAGGTTCTTACCAAAATGTAAGGGGCAGTTATGGTTCTTTTAACCCGATAGACCGAATGCAGACACCCAGCCAGGGACACCCAATCCTGGACAATATTTTCGACAAGGCAGATGATGAAGAAATCAGGCTCAATGTGCCTGAATTGTTCTATTATTATGAAATTGAACGCCGAACACGGGCCTCATTAATTACCATTCTCGAAACACGGACAGGAAGCCCGCTTGTAACCGATGCCCGGGTTGGTAACGGAAATATGATCATTTCTGCTATCGGGAGTGACCCGGGATGGTCAAATTTTCCGATTAAACCGTTTTTTGCACCATTTTACTTTCGTACTCTTGATTATCTCGTAAGGGGTGAGGGTGCTGTTCTGAATACTCACACTCTTGGAGAAGGGTTTAATACATTTTTTACACAGAATGCAGAATCAGTCCGAATTCACAAGGATGATGAAATGATACTCCCGGCACAGCGGCAAACCTTCAGGGGGTCAGAAATTTCTTACCCTGCAACAGAATGGATGCCGGGATGGTTTACTGTAGAAGTTGATGACAGAAATTATCTCTTCGCATCCAATCAAAATGCAATTGAATCACAACTGATAACGTTAAGGTTATCAGAGATTGAAAGAATTTTAGCCTCAAAATTTCGTTATGTAAAAGCGGTTAATGCAGGCTCTGACAATTCAGAACTGATCACGGAATTGGAATTAGCAGCTTTCGGGCGGGAAATCTGGTATTGGTTTGTAATAATTGCAATCATTTTGTTACTATTAGAATCGATCGTATCACGGCATTATAAAGCAGAAACTCTTGGATGAACTTTTCAACTGACATACATAGCTTATTTGTTTTACTGCTCTCTTTATTTACTCTTGGAGCCACGTTCCTTGCAGTATATACAGCCGCGAATGCGTTGCGGCTCCGAAATACACGGATTAGCTGGAAATCGGGGAAATTAAAAGGTTACCCTCTATTTTCCACGCTCTTTCTAGGATTTTCTGCGTTTATGACTGCCGTAGTGTTGCACAATCAGCTCGAAGCGTATTATTCGATAATCGGATGCTACAGCTGGATGGGTTTATGTTGGTTTGTTTCAAGTTTTATTTCATCTAAAGCATACATTACCGACCATGGAATTGTAAAGAATATTAATGATCCGTCACAAACAATAGCCTGGCATCAGATTAATGACTATGTGGAAAAACCCTCATTAAGGGGTTCTGATTATATTTTTATTTATCAGGAAAAACCTCTCTACCCGAACAACAGGCGATTGGTTAGGCTGGAACTCTTTGTGCCGGATAGAAAAACCGATAAATTCAATAAAATTGTTTCATTGAAAATCGGAAAAACCATGACTCCGGTAGCGGACTCTTCTTTCGATTTCAAAGCCTTCGAATAAATTATTTTTAATATAATCATTATCATTTGTCAGAAGATAACAGAAAACCCTCCTTTGAGAGGGAGAGAGCAGTTTTAGTGGGAATATTTGGACCGGAATTACCCCGGTGGCTGGCTGAGGAGTATCTCAATGAACTCGCATTGCTAAGCGACACCGCCGGAGCTGTAACAATAGAGAGAATTCTGCAAAACCGGCCACATCCCGATCATACTACCTATATCGGAAAAGGAAAATTACATGAGCTGAAGCAAATCGTGACAGATAAAAAAGCCGATATATTGGTTTTTGACGATGATTTGACAGCGACTCAAATACGAAATATCGAGAAAATCACAAAAGTGAAGGTGCTGGACCGAAGCGGACTTATTCTGGATATTTTTGCGTCGCGGGCAAAAACTGCCGCGGCAAAAACACAGGTAGAATTGGCTCAGCTGCAATACCTTCTGCCACGACTTACGCGATTCTGGACTCACCTTTCAAGGCAAAAAGGGGGGATTGGGACGAAAGGCCCGGGTGAAACCCAGATTGAAACCGACCGCCGCCTTATTGGAAAACGAATTTCCGTACTCAAAGAAAAGCTTGAAAAACTGGATCGACAACGTATTACACAGCGAAAAGGCAGGGAGCACATTTCAAGAGTAGCGCTTATCGGTTACACGAATGCCGGCAAATCAACCCTGATGAATAGCATGACGGCAACCAATGTTCTTGCCGAAGACAGGCTTTTTGCCACACTCGATTCAACTGTAAGGAGGCTCGAACTGGAGAATCATAACATGCTTTTGTCGGATACGGTGGGCTTTATCAGGAAACTTCCGCATCACTTGATTGAAAGCTTTAAATCTACACTGGATGAAGTCCGTGATTCTGATGTACTCCTTCATATAGTAGATGCATCAGGCCGGCTGGTTGAAGACTACATTGATGTTGTTAACAAAACTCTTGAAGAACTGGGAATTCATGACCCCAGGAAACTTCTTGTTTTTAATAAAATTGACCTCCTCTCTGCAGAAGAACTGATCAATTTAAAACGAGAATATCCTGGAGCAGTGTATGTTTCAGCGCATCGTGAAATTGGAATTGCAAAACTTGAAGAAAGGCTGGAAAAACTAATTGAGGAAGATTACATAGCTTTTTCTTACAATGTACCGTTATCACATTATAAGGCAGTGGCATTTTTACACGAAGTGGCTGTAATTAACAAAGAACATTATGAAGGCAACAGCGTACAAATAAAAGGAACAACATCTAAAGCAGGCCGGGATAAATTCGAGTCGATGCTTTCAGATATTAAACCATTGAGTGAAGTTTAACATGATTGCAAAGGATTTACTTATCAAAGATTTTAAACCACTGGAGCCATCAAGTTCTGTCTCGGCGGCATTAGCCAAAATGGATGCATGGCAAACATCGAATATCCCTGTCCTGGAGCCGGCCACTCAAACCATTATAGGACATATACGTTTTGATGATATCGCAAGCCTGGTTGATGTAACGGGTCCAATATCCGACTTGGATTTACGAAATCCGATTTGTGCTTATGTGAACCAGCATATTTTTGAAGTGGCCCGCATTATGCTGCAGCATGAGGTGAGAATTATTGCAGTTACCGATAGAAATGGTGTCTACATGGGGATTATCGAGAAGAAGCATGTCTTTGAAGCTCTCTCTAAAATGCTGAATATAACAACCAGCGGGTCGGTGATTACCGTGTATATGCTTAGGTCAGATTTTACACTTGCAAAACTGGTACATTTAATTGAATCGGAAGGAGCAAAAATTCTCGGGCTTACAGTTGAACAACCCAGCGATAATGATATAATGATACAAGTATCACTCAAATTAAGCCATGAAGATACGTCTGCCATCATCTCATCTCTCGAACGTCATGGTTATACAACTGCTACCGAAAATCGTGGAGATATTTTCCAGGTCGACCTTACAACAAGAGCTGACGAGCTGATGCGTTATCTCGAACTATAAATGTGGTAAATATTCCTGAATAATCGGGAACAAATCATTTCGAGTTGATATATTCATTGCTTATAACCCATTTGTTATCCAAAGATTGAATTTATACATGAG
The DNA here is from genome assembly GCA_007123715.1 of Balneolaceae bacterium. Lineage (GTDB taxonomy): Bacteria > Bacteroidota > Rhodothermia > Balneolales > Balneolaceae > Rhodohalobacter. Next base: position 15,802 of record SKKO01000159.1, read on the forward strand.
CCGCAGCTTATTAAAACCTTTTATCGCACTGATATTCCTGGTGATGAATGTTAACGTGTATGCTCAGCATCAGCAGGGCTCTTATCAAAGTGAGTTCCAGGCTGGCCTTCACCTATTCGAATTGGGTCTTTTTGCTGAATCAATCCCCTTTTTTGAAAACGCAAAAGCTGAAAGTACGACCGAGGTTGCCGCTGAAACGGCTGACTTTTACCGGGTAAGGGCAATGCTGAAAATGGATGAAAGAGGCACTGATATACATACCGACCGCTTTGCGCAAACTTACCCCGGCAGTAACCGTTCCGCAGTTTTATTGAAAGAGTTAGGATACCGGTATCTCGAAAGGAAGGAATATGAACAGGCCATCAGGAGAATGGATCAGGCGCTCAATTACCCGCAATCCTATAATGAACGTGCCGAACTTTATTACACGCTGGCTGAAACTGCAGCAGAATACGGTAATTATGATCTTGCAAGAAAATATTTTCTTGACCTTTCAAATGATCACAGAAGAAGTGTCTGGTCGGCAAGGGCGTTATATGCAAGAGGCCGCCTTTATCTCGAAGAAGAAAAATTTAACGAATCAGCCGATGCATTTGAGTTGCTTCGTGAAAGACATCCGAACACTACAGAAGCGAGGCGGATAGGAACGGCTCTAGGTGAATCGTACTATAAACAGCGACGGTTTCAGGATGCGGTTCAGGCTTTCCAGGATGCTCTCCCATACCTTGACGAGGAAAATCGAACCAAGTCCATTTACCTGATAGCAGAAAGCTACAATGCATTAAACAATTTTCCGGAGGCATCAAGGTACTACAGACAATACCTTACAAGGGTTGATAACCCGGAAGATGAGAGGATTGCGTACTATGGACTTGGCTGGGTGTATCACAAACAGGATATTTTTCACTGGGCTGCACGCGCTTTCAGTGAAGCTGCAACCGGGAATGATGTGCTTGCACGCAAAGCCCTTTATTACACGGCAGTAAATGAGAAACTGGCTGGCCGATACAGAACGTCACTGGAAGCATTTCGTGATTTTGGCAGCCGTTTTAGTGAAAGAGGTGTTTTTTTTGAACAGGCACATACAGAGTGGGCTGTTGCTGCACTTGAATTTGGTAATTATGTAGAGGCAATTGATATTCTTCTGCCATTGGCAAGGGAGTATCAGACACTTGAAAACCCGGCACAGGTCCTTACTTTTTTAGGAGAAGCCTTTTATGCAAACGGAGAATACACTAGAGCGATAGATGCATTCGACCTTGCCAGCCAAATTGAGGATCTTGATCCTGCTCTTAAAAGACAGGCCAGATTTCAGCGGGCATGGGTGATGTATTATAACATGGCGTATGAACAATCGCAGCCTGATTTTGAAAGCGTGTACCGGGAAGCACCAAGTTCCGAAATAGGAAAGGAAGCACTTTTTTGGAGTGCAGATGCCAATTATATGTCGGGCAATTATGACAGGGCTGCTGAACAGTTTACAGAATTTATACGCCGCTTCCCCGACCATGAGATGATTGGCGCCGCCAAATACAGCCTTGGCTGGTCTTACTTTATGATGGGAGACTTCGCCAATGTTACCGGGCCGCTGATCGATTTTCTGAATAACTATGAACCCCCGCCAATTGCATTATATCCCTATGAAACAGATGTGAGACTTAGAATCGGGGATGCTTTTTTTGCACAGAGCATGTACAGGGAGGCGATGGAATATTACAGTGCGACCATCGGTGCCGATCCGGGCGGCGATTATGCCATGTACCAGGTTGCCAATAGCCATTACAGGATGAACCGGAATTTTGAAGCGGTTACCCAGTTTCGAAGATTATTGAGAATTTACCCGTTCAGCCGTTTAAGAGAACAGGCTCAGTATAATATTGCCTATATCTACTTGAATACCGGTAACTACGATCAGGCCATTGAGGAGTTCCAGACGGTAATCAGCAGATACCCGGGCACAGAATGGGCTGCAAGGGCACAATACAACATCGGGGATTCGTATTATAATGCAGGTAATTTCGAAGCAGCAATTGAAGCCTATCAGCGGGTTTTGGAAGAATACCCGCGCAGCAGATACATTATTGAAGCGATTGACGGAATTCAATTTGCCCAGCTTTCTGCGGGCGGGTTCGACACAAGCACGGATATTCTTGAAGATTTCCTTGCGGATAATCCGACATCAGCTACCGCCGACCGGCTGAGATTTCGTCAGGCTGAGAATGTATTCCAATCCGGTGATTATGAAGCTGCCGTAAGGGAATTCAGACAGTACCTGCGCATTACGAATAACAGAAATTTAATGCCTGAAGCTTATTTTAATATGGCGGATGCGTATCGGCGTACCAATAACCTGGCCGGTGCAGTTGAAGCTTATGAAACTCTTGTCAATGATTTTCCGGAATCAGAAAGAAAAGGGACTGCATTGATCGAACTGGGAAAAATTCATTATTCCCTGGGGAGTTACCAGGAATCCCTGCGCAGATTCGAAGAACTTGCAAATC
>SKKO01000168.1 GCA_007123715.1 Balneolaceae bacterium
AAGGATTATATGAATTCAATTGATGACCGTACCGTTGTGGATCCGTTTCTTCATTTTGGACATGAAAAAAAAGAAGGGGGAAATTGGTATCTCCTCACCAGTGGAATTTCACAGAAAAAGACAGTCGCTTTTTCTTACAGAAGTAAAATGGATGAAGAACATACCGACAGAAAAATTGATCCATACCTTCTTGTATTTTATCGCGATCATTGGAATGTGATTGGCTATTCTCATAAAAGAGAGGCTATCCGGAATTTTGTGCTGGATCGGATGAGTGAAGTTCGAATTCTGGAAGAAAATTTTGAGCCAAAATTTAAAATCGACGCAGAGACACTAATTTTTGATTCTAACAAAACAGGCGAAAAAGTCGAGGTACTGGTCGATATAAGTGCAGATCGTGCGTTTAGAGCGAATCTGCCGACAAAGATATTTAAGGAAGAACGTATAAATACCGAAATTATTAAAGTGGGTTTCCGGTTCGAAAATCTTGAGTACCTGAATGAATGGCTGCTCCAGTTCGGGGATAAAATAGAAGTTCTCTATCCTGAAAGACTAAAAGAGATGAGAAAATCACTTCTGGAAAAAATGCTACGGCAGACTGGTTGATGTAAAACTGAGTGAGTAGGTAATATAAGAATATGCATCTTTTTGCCATCCCCGAAGCCATGAGGTCACCAAGATGCAGGAAGAATCATATAATTATTTATGACCTTGACAAAGAGTCTGTGGAATCATTTCTATTCGATCGGGTTTAGTCCGTGCGTTGATTCTGCAAACAGATGTTATAAATCTGTTTGCAGAATAACAGAAAGCTAAAATTCAGAAAAATTTAGTTGATAACTTTTATTCAACTACAGGTACATCGTTATCTTCATCTTCTTCATTTACGACCCGGGTGATAGCTGCAATTTTTCCGTCGTCATCGAGCCTCATGATTCTGACTCCCTGGGTGTTTCGACCCATGGTTCTGATTCCTTTACACTGCATACGGATCACTTTTCCACCTTCAGTGATAACCATCAAATCGTCGTTATCGGATACAGCTTTCAGTGCAATGAGATTCCCTGTTTTGGGGGTAACCTTTAATGTTATCACACCTTTACCACCACGGCTTTGTTCACGGTAATCGTCTACAAGCGATCGTTTTCCATAGCCATTTTCGGAGATGGCAAGTACTGTGGCTTCATGTGTATTTTTGATGACAACCATGTCAACAAGTTCATCGCCTTTGCCGAGGCTTATACCGCGGACTCCGGATGTGTTACGGCCCATATCACGTACATCTTCTTCATGAAAGCGGATGGCACGTCCTTTTTTATTGGCAAGTATTATGTTGCTGTCGCCGTCGGTAAGCGCAGCTTCAAGAAGGCTGTCGCCCTCGCGAATATTAATGGCAATGATTCCGTCACGACGCGGCCGGCTGTATGCCTCGAGTGTGGTTTTTTTCACCTGGCCCTGTTTGGTTGCCATAATGATGGAATGTTTGTTTATGTACTCTTTTTCGTCGAGCGTCTTTACCGGTACAAATGTTTTAATACTGTCATCTTTTTCAATATCGATCAGGTTTACAATGGCCCGCCCTCTTGAGAGTCTTGAACCTTCCGGAATTTCATATACCTTAAGCCAATAGCAGTTTCCTTTTTCAGTCAAGAATAAGATGTAATTGTGATTGGTGGCTACAAACAAGTGTTCTACGTATTCGTCATCGCGGGTTGTAGTGCCCTTCATTCCTTTACCGCCCCTGCGTTGTCTTCGGTATCCACTCACCGGCATCCGTTTAATAAAACCTTTATTTGAGATAGTTACCACTACGTCTTCGTCGGCAATCATATCCTCGATGCTAAAATCATCGGCTGAGTATACAATCTGTGTTCTACGTTCATCGCCGTAGCGGTCTTTCAGGGTAAGAAGCTCTTCTTTTATGATTTCATTTTGTTTTGCACGATTGGAGAGGATTTCCCTGAATTCGGTAATTTTATCAACGATATCCCGATACTCCTGGTCTATTTTCTCTCTTTCGAGACCTGTAAGTTTTTGCAGCCTCATATCCAGGATAGCTTTAGCCTGGATATCAGTTAAAGCAAATCTTTTGCGAAGTTCCTGGTTGGCTTCCTGCGGGTTTTTGGAAGCACGAATAGTTTTGATCACTTCATCCAAATTGTCGAGCGCTATTTTTAAACCCTCGAGGATGTGTGCGCGGGCTTCCGCCTGGTCGAGGTCATAGATCGTTCGGCGAATGATCACTTCAACACGGTGTTCAATAAAGTGTTGTATAAGTTCTTTGAGAGCCATCACTTTTGGCCGTCCCTTTACAAGGGCAAGGTTAATCACCCCAAAAGTTTGCTGCATCTGGGTGTATTTGTAGAGCTGGTTCAGCACTACTCCGGCATTGGCATTCCTTTTCAGGATGATTACGATTCTCATTCCGTCACGGTCTGATTCATCCCGTATTTCACCGATTTCGGTAATTTTTTCGGCATGAACCAATCCCGCGATTTTTTCGATAAGCGTGGCTTTGTTTACCTGGTATGGGATCTCCGTTACCACAATCTGTTCACGGCCGTTTCTCAATTCTTCCGTATTGGCCCGTGCCCGCATGGTAATTTTGCCGCGGCCGGTTTCATACGCTTCTTTTACCCCTTCGTAGCCATAGATAATACCACCGGTTGGAAAATCAGGTGCCGTGATGTGCTTCATCAACGCAGCAACATCGATGTCCGGGTTCTCGATCACTGCAACCGTACCATCCACTACTTCTTTCAGATTATGCGGTGGCATGTTGGTTGCCATGCCCACGGCAATACCAGATGCGCCATTGAGCAGGAGGTTTGGCAGCATAGCCGGAAGAACGGTAGGTTCCGCAAGTGTATCATCAAAGTTACTCTGGTAATCAACAGTCTCTTTATTGATATCCGTGAGCAGCTCTTCGGCAATCCGCTGCATTCTGACTTCCGTGTAACGCATGGCTGCTGCTGAGTCGCCATCTACTGATCCAAAGTTACCCTGGCCATCAACCAGGGGGTATCTCAGTGAAAAATCTTGTACCATTCGTACGATGGAGTCATAAACAGCAGAATCCCCGTGGGGGTGATACTTACCCAACACCTCTCCTACAATACGGGCACTTTTTTTGTAATTGCGATTATGAAGCATCCCAAGATCGCTCATGCCATATAAAACACGACGGTGTACCGGCTTCATACCGTCACGCACATCGGGCAGGGCACGGGATACAATCACTGACATCGAGTAGTCGATGTAGGATGATTGCATTTCATCTTCTATCGTAATTGGAATAATTTTTTCGCTGGCCATTTATGGAGTAATGAGTTTTGAGATATTTGAAGTTAGTTTTCGATTTTAAAAGTGAAAATGGTAGCTGATCCTTTTCATCCTGATCTGCCGGGGCTGTCACTATCGCTCAGCTTTACATCCCGGTTGTCGGGATTGTTGTTGGTGCTCCAGTATTTAAACCCGAAGTGCCGGAACAGTGCTATCGATCCAGCTTTTGATTTTTTCACTTTTCACTTTTCACTTTTCTTACTAAATATCGAGTTTTGCGTATTTGGAATTTCGTTCGATGAATTCACGGCGCGGTTCCACGTCGTCACCCATAAGGGTTGAGAACATTTTGTCAGCCGCGGCAGCATTATCGATGTTTACCTGCTGAAGAGTCCGGGTTTCGGGATCCATGGTTGTTTCCCAAAGCTGACTGGGGTTCATTTCACCGAGGCCTTTATACCTGGATACATCAAATTTCTTTTTCGACTTTTTCAGGTCACGGATGATTTTATCCCGGGTATCATCATCCCAGGCATATTGAATTTCGCCTCTTGTGGAGGTAATCCTGTAAAGTGGAGGTGTGGCAATGTATACAAAACCATGAGCGATAAGCGGATGCATATACCTGTAGAAGAAGGTAAGAAGCAGTGTTCGGATATGTGAGCCATCCACGTCGGCATCAGTCATGATAATGATTTTATGATACCTCAGTTTTTCAAGTTCAAACTCTTCTTCGTGCCCAACACCGGTTCCAAGTGCGGTAATCATTGCCTGAATCTCCTTGTTTTCAAGGATTTTATTAATGTTGGCTTTTTCAACATTCAAAATTTTACCGCGAAGTGGCAGGATTGCCTGGAAACTTCGGTTACGGCCCATCTTAGCCGAACCACCGGCAGAGTCACCCTCAACCAGGTATACTTCACTGTGTGCGGGATCCTTAATGGAACAATCTGCCAGTTTACCGGGCAGGCCGCCTCCGCTCATTACACTTTTTCTCTGGATAAGCTGACGCGCTTTCCGTGCGGCTTCCCGCGCCTCCGCTGCAACGACTACTTTTTCGAGGATTTTCTTTGCAGTTTTTGGATTCTGCTCGAGAAATTCATTCAGTTTGTCATAAATAATCACTTCAACCGCGCTTTGAACTTCGGAGTTGCCAAGTTTGGTTTTTGTCTGCCCTTCAAACTGTGGTTCAGCTACTTTCACGCTCAATACGCAGGTGAGTCCTTCACGAAAATCTTCGCCTGAAATCTGAACCTTGCTGTTCGATTTAATGATGTTATTTTTTTCCGCATAGTTTTTGAAGCACCGGGTAAGTGCCCTTCTGAACCCGGAAATATGTGTTCCGCCCTCACGGGTATTGATATTATTTACATATGAATGCACATTTTCCGTGTAGCTGCTGTTATACTGCATGGCCACTTCAACTGGAACATTTTCAAGTTCACCTTCAATATAAATGGGATCTGCCATCAGCGAATCTCTGGCCTCATCGAGGTATTTCACAAAATCTTTTACGCCACCGGAATAATGAAATTCCATAAAATGTGAGTCGCTATCTTCTTCTTCACGTTCATCTGTGATGTTGATGGTAATTTGTGGGTTCAAAAAGGCAAGCTCCCGCATGCGGTCGGCAATAATATCGAGTTTAAACTCGGTAGTTTGTGTAAAAATTTCAGGATCGGGCCTGAAACGGATGGTTGTTCCCGTTACGTTGGTTGTTCCAACGGTTTTGAGCGGGGTTTTGGTTGCACCCCTTTCAAATTCCATTACATAAATTTCCCCGTCCCGATGAACTTCAGCACTAAAGAAAATGGAAAGTGCATTCACGCAACTTACGCCCACACCGTGGAGCCCGCCCGAAACCTTGTAAGAGTCCTTATCAAATTTTCCGCCGGCGTGCAGTTTGGTCAGTACAACCTCAACAGCGGGTAATTTCAGTTTGGGGTGTTCATCAACGGGAATACCACGCCCGTTATCGGATATGGTAATAGAATTGTCATTATGTATAAAAACTTTAATGGTGTCGCAATGCCCTGCAAGTGCCTCGTCAATGGAATTGTCTACCACTTCGTTAATGAGATGGTGGAGGCCCCGCTGGGCTGTGTCGCCAATATACATGGACGGCCTTTTGCGTACAGCTTCAAGTCCCTCTAAAACCTGAATATTCGACGCTTTGTAGTCAGATCCTTCGTTTGAAATCATAAATGGGGGTTGAGTAATAATAGAAATAGCCTCTTAGACGCACAAAAATACCGCTAAAATGCGTAATTTCAAAAAAATAATGGTCTTTTAAGGCAAAAGATGAGATAACGATGCTTATATAATTTTTGATGATCCGGGGGCGGGCAAAAAAAC
>SKKO01000068.1 GCA_007123715.1 Balneolaceae bacterium
AATTTTGGCAAACGGCAGTCAGAACAATGAAATTAAAATCTTAGTTAAAAGTGATGAAGGCATTGCTTTGAATGGATTGTCAGTAACACTCATTCCGGATGGTGGACAATCGGAAATCAGGTCCGAACAATCTCAGACTGATGAAAATGGTGAGATAATTTTTTCATTGTCTAATTCACGGGCAGAGACAGTCACTTACGAGGTACAGGCACATCGAACAATCATCGGGTCGTTTACAGTTGAATATTTGCCTGACAGCGGTGAGCTTTCTTTGGGCTACAATTATCCAAATCCATTCCAGGTTCATACGACCCTTCCGGTAACCGTACCAAGAGCCATGGACATTCAAATTACAATTTATGATCAGCTGGGCAGGCCAGTTCAGACTGTTGTTGATAGCAGATTTGAGCCAGGTTATTATGAAATTCCATTTCGGGCACATGGCCTTGCATCCGGTATTTATTTCTACCGCCTTGTAACAGATGATGAAATTCTAACCAAAAGAATGGTCCTCGTACGTTAAGTCAAAAGGTATAAGAAAAAGCTTCTTAGGTCGTGTACTATAGCCGGTTATCGAAAATACCTCTTTGAAGAGGATCATTTTATGTGTCAGCGAAAACTCAAGCAAAATGTATCAGGGTAAAGCATGAGGGAATCTAAACGCAAAACCAACGCTGTCAGATCCGGCAGGTGCTCACAGGTTTTGATAGAGACCTGACATGGTGATGATATGGACACTTTGACTTAGTCAGGTTTCAACATGTTTATGTGTTATTCATGCCAAAGCCGGTTTATTCAGCACTTCATGTGCGAGTTCTTCACTTATATTCCAAAGTTTTCTGCAAGCTTCATCATTATGTGCATCACGAATTCCGGGCTTACGGGGTTTTGAGTTTTTAAAATAACTTCCCGAGTTGTTCTCAATTCCCTCTTCTGTAGATAGATAAATCGAGGTTTTTGCACCTTTTTCCGGGGAAAGCATAAATATTTTGCCAATATTGAAAAGCTTCGCAAACCACGAGTTACTGTCTGATGCAAAGTTTGTATTTACTACTCCCGGATGCAGGCTATAAGTTGTAACATCTGTATTCCGAATTTCTTTTGCCAGTTGCCGGGTAAACATAATGTTAAATAGCTTTGAATTTCCATATGCTTTCATCGCACTGTAACCCTTTTCAAGCTGGATATTCTGTGGGTTGAATTCTCCACCCTGATGAGCATCCGAAGCCACATTTATAATTCTTGATCTCGAAGTACTTTTAAGAAGCGGTAGCAGCTCGCGTGTCATTAAAAAATAGGCCATGTGATTTACGGCAAACGTGTATTCCAATCCTTCATCTGTTTCCGAACGTTTTCCGTTGGGTAAAATTCCGGCATTATTAACCAGCCGATCCAGCCTGGGGTAGGTTTCTTTAATTTTATCTGCAGTTCGAACTACGTTTTTCATCTCATCCAGATTGCACAGCAGAATATCTGCTTTTTCATTACCCGTATCATGAATCAGTTCGTCTCTTGCCGATTCTGCTTTGTCCCTGTTTCGGCAAACCATTACCACGCGATACTTTTCTCTCAAAAGTGCCCTCGTTGTCTCTTTGCCAATTCCTGAGTTCGCGCCGGTTACAATTGCAATCTTTTCATTCATAAGTTCTATTTTTTTTTAAAGAACAAACATCATGCTGCATCAACTCATTCCTATACTGGAGATAAAACTACTCTTATTTTTCACTGTAGTCAGTCGGTTTGAGATTTCCATCAATCATAAGATTTGTCTCGCTTACCGGAATGATGTCTGTGTTATGAGCAGCGGCACAGCTCCATCCTTCTTCCGTTTTGTGCACCACAAACGTAAACAGGTTGAACCGTATCTCAGGTTGCTGATTTGATTGAACGGGTGATTGCCCCTTCATCCTCATCCGGACATGTACCGTGACGATAAACTCAGAAAGGTATTTCACTTCGATTTTTGTAACCTTCATATCAGAATCTTTGAAAATCACATTCAGTCCGTAGTCATGGGCTTTATGGATATCTTCCTGATTGTTTCATCAAATCCCCGCCACATTAACGAAATCGGCGTTCTCATCAAATATGGTTGCGATTTTTCAGGCTGATAGAGGCTCATGATGCACCCATCGCGTTTCTCAACGCAAAACCAACGCTGTCAGATCCGGTAGGTGCTGACAGGTTTTGATAGAGACCCGACAGCATTCCCGGTGCCTTTCCGGGTTTCTGTCAGCGTCGAGCGCGAGGGGAGCAGACCGGCTTAATCCAACACGGGATTAAACGAACTTAAACTCCCTTTTTTAGTTTCAACATTCTGGTAATAAGATCTTCCTTATATGGATGAACTTCTTCATCCATTTGCGAAACATGCTTTACATCTTCAACTGAGTAAAATGCATTGGGGGCAAATTGATTTACAATATTGGCGAGTTGCTGCCATCGTTTTCTCTTTGCGACCGTAAAAATGACTTTTACAGGTCCATATTTTCCCTGTCCATCCAAAGATGTAACCCGAAAATTATTTTCCTTCAGGGCTTCAATCAATTCTTCACGTTCACGGTCAACAATAATTCTGAAAATCTGAATTCCCATTTTCATATGCTCTTCAATATACATACCAATAAAGGTACCCGTAGCAAACCCTCCGGCATAGGCTATGTAATTAAGCCAGTTATCCAGATTTTGAAAAATTTGTGCAACAATGATAATCCAGATTAATACTTCGATAAATCCAAGAACCGTGGCTTTCCCTCTCAATCCTTTTGATACGAACATGATGCGGAGGGTACCGAGGCTCACGTCAAGTATTCTTGCCAAGAAAATAAAAATCGGGATGTAAGCGGCGGGAATCAGGTCAATCATAGGTCTTTCCTCTCTTCCATTGTTGAAGTAAATCATTTAAAATAAATGATTATAAAAAAAGGATACCGCCTGAAATGCCGATATCCTTTTTCAGCGGAGAGAGAGGGATTCGAACCCTCGATACCCTTTTGAGGTATACTCCCTTAGCAGGGGAGCGCTTTCGACCACTCAGCCATCTCTCCGTGTGGTCAAATTGTTTATTCTACAGAATCATAAATATAGCAAGCTTTTTAGTGCCTTTGCAACATATTTATCATTAAAACAAAGTATACTTATTCTGTTTTATCAGGAATATAAATTTGTGCAAGATTTCGCCCCTCCTGTGCGTAATCGAGGCCATAACCCACTACAAACAGGTTCGGGATTTTAAAACCAACATAATCAATCTGAATGTCGTGTACTGTGGCTTCCGTCTTATGTAAAAGGGTTATTACTGAAAGTGTTGCCGGCTTTAGCACGTACATCTTCTCAGTTAAATATTTGATTGAAAGCCCGGTATCAATAATATCTTCAACAAGTATAACATGTCGTCCATAAATATCAGCGTCTATTTCTTTTAAATCCTGTACCTGGCCGGATGATACTTTTTCATCCCCGTAGCTGCTCAATTTCAAAAAGTCAACTTCACAAGGAATACTGACATACCGCATCAGGTCAGACAAAAATATATAAGCACCGTTCAAAACACCGATAAATATAGGTTTCTTTTCCCTAAAGTCTTTTGAAAGTTGTTTGCCAAGTTGAATATTTCGCTGGTTAATTTCTTCATGAGTCAGATAAACTCTGAATAATTCTCCATTAACATTCACTTTATCCGGTTGATAGAGATCCATTACTAAATGATTTTTCGAATCGTTAATGTTTGTTTTGTTGAGGGTGTGCATCTGTATGCATCTGAAATAGTTCCAATTTCATTTAATCCGGAGTCATTTGGAAAGATAACGGCACATATAGTCTGATCAAAAGTTTCAATGACATTTGCATCCCTTTTAACTGATGACGGTATCTTCCGGTTTGTAAGATGGTCAGAAATTAGTTGTGTCCCCTTCAGGCCGAATGGCTTGAATGAATCGCCATTTTTCCATTTTCTTAACCGAAACGGAAATTCAGCATTACTGATATCAATATGTAATGATGTCGGATTAAATATTTCGGGTACCTCTTCATTTGTAAATCGAAATCCTGCCAGATTAACACCTTTCTGAATATCATTCAATAAAATTTCGAATGAAGAACCAATAGACGAGCCCTCTTTTATCATTTCAAACTTATCCCTGTCTCTGAAGATAGACAAGCCCTTTGTAATAGTAATGGATGTGCCAGTCTGCATAGATTGAAGGCGGGACAGATTTTCAAGGAAACTTTTGCTGACATGAATATCAGGGAATTTTTTTAGCAGAATTGAATGAAGTATTACAGGCCAGAGGCTTGCATCCAACTGAAGAAACTCAGTGCGTTTGATGGCACCTGATTCGGTAATTAACCGGTTTGTAACATAGTGTGCCAATTTCGAAAATTCTGCTGCCCTGTTTGGTATTTCAAGTAAATTATTTTTCCAGCCGGGAAATAATCTGTTCAAATCAGGAAACCAGTTATTTCGGATAAAATTCCTTGCGTAGGTAGATTCTTCATTTGAACTATCGATTCTGTAGGGCACATTAAAATCATGAAGAAAATGCATGATTTCACTTTTCTTAACAGATAATAAAGGCCTGAAAAGAGCCCCGTCAAACACATCCATGCCCTTCCATGAGGCTAAACCTGCTCCTCTCAAAATTTTTTGGAGAATAGTTTCTATCTGGTCATCTCTGTGGTGTGCAGTTGCAATGAAATCATAACCATTTTCAGATAACAGGTCTTTAAAAATCTGATAGCGTTGGTCCCGTGCCCATGCCTGAAAATTCCGTATATCCGTTTCATCGGTCTCCAAACGCACAGAAACACAATCAATATCCCAAAGGGTGCACATTTCTTCAACAAGTTTCTGATCCAGATCCGAAGCATCACCCCTCAATCCATAGTTACAGTGCACTGCAATAGTCTGTATATTCAGCCTGTGAAGGATATACAGTAGTGCCATTGAATCCGGTCCACCACTGATTCCTGCAATTAATTTTTTTGATCCTTCAGGCAGATATATTTCTGCTTGCTTTTGAAAGGCGGTTACCGGCGGGGAAAATTCGAATCTGTTCATAACTGAATTTATTGACATCCAGCTGTTCATTCAACATCAATAATTCACCTTTATCACTGATACCAATAAATTTAAATTTTTGGTCCTGCATTTTATCATAAATGGTGATATCCACCCATTCACCGTATCCAATCAAATTTTGATTGATTTCACGCTGCAAATCAATTTCGTATTTGTGCCATCGATGGTAATTCAGTTCGGTTTCTGATAAAATCTGGCTTAGCAATATCTCTTTTGATATCTCCCGGTTTGTAATATCACAAAGTGAAATAGTTTTGTTTTTTATTTTATTGCTGTATTCTTCCTGAAAAATATTTATTCCGGCCCCAATGATAACGCGATCAGGTTTTGGCCCGTTAAAAATACATTCAGTTAAAATACCACCGATTTTTTTGCCATTTACAATAAGATCGTTTGGCCACTTTATGAGTATTTTATCTGCGGTATATTGCTGGATAACTTTAGCAATGGCAGTTGCTGTTGCCAAAGTGAGTAATGAGAGTCTGTTACCACTTGGGGGCCGAAACCCAAATGTAAAAGTCAGATTCTGATAAGGCGCTGCTTCCCAGTTTTTTTCATACTGACCCCTCCCCTTTTTTTGATGATCGGTCAGTACTATTGTTCCGTGGACAAAATTTTCAGAGGGTATGGTTTTTAAGAATGAATTCGTTGAATCGACCTTATCGATGTAAATAAATTCACTACCTACCCACGTTGTTCGCAACAGGTTTTTAAAAAGGTTTACATCGAAAGGCCTGATCATTCCATTACTTACCGGTATTCAAAACACTGTCTTCTGTTCCGAAAATATTGGTCACATACTCGTCAGCGGCAGCATCATTTTCCCACTTTTCACCATCAATCAGGTATTTAAAGCGATAGGTGGTTTGGGGTTTTAATCTTAATGTTATTTCCCATTTGTCACCATTAAGTGTAAGCGGATCGGAATCTTCATCCCAGTCATTAAAATCACCTACAAGTTGAACATCTTTTTCCGCCGATTCTGCTGGTATAGTAAATGTTACCTTACAAACTGTTCTTTTTGGTGTGAACTCTTTTGTTAACATAGCTGAATAATTTTACAATAGTATTAATAATTGATCAGTTAAGTTACCTAAATAATTTATGATAATAAATGAAATTCTGCTACTTAATAAGTTAATTAAGGTTTAGAAACTTTATTTAATTAACACTAAAGATCACTTTGGCCTATTAAAGTTTTACTTGGTAGCGTTTTCCTTATTAGCTTTAAAGCTTATTTTATTGCTTTGACTTAAGAATATTGTTTTTTTGTATTAGAAAGTAAATATCTGTTTCAAATCGCTCTCCATGGCTCTAGCAGCTCATGGATTTCCTTCAGTGCCTCGGATTTTAAAACGTCTGCAGAAAGTTTTTCCATCTCATTTCTGGCATGGCTGCAAAGTACTGATTTTACTGCGGGTAGTGACGCTGTATTCATACTCAAATCATTGATTCCCATTCCTAAAAAACATGCTGCCGCCTCCGGTTTTGAAGCCATTTCTCCACAAATTGCAACAGGTATTCCATGCCTGTCGGCAGCATCTTTAGTCATTTTGATTAATTTCCATATTGCAGGATGAAAGCTATCAAACAAGTAAGAAATCCTTTCATTTCCGCGATCTACTGCGAGTGTATATTGAGTCAGATCATTTGTTCCAATACTAAAGAAATCACAATGTTTAGCAATCCTTCCTGCAGTTAGAGCAATGCTTGGAACCTCTACCATTACACCGATTTTAACCCCCTCGTCAAAATGAACAGACTTCTTACTTAAAACCCTTTGAACAGTTTTGCATAATTTCTTAACGGCCAGAATTTCCTCGAGCCTTGATACCATTGGAATTAGTATTTTTAATTTACCGGGAAACTCCCCGGAGACACGGTAAATGGCTTCAAGTTGATTTTTCAGGAGATCCTTTTTATCCAAAAGCATCCTTACACCCCTCCAGCCTAAAAAAGGGTTTGATTCAAAATCTGAATTTTCAAGTATTTTGTCACCTCCCGCATCGAATAAACGAATGGTCACAGATTCGTTCTTTGATGCTTTTGCCACATTCCTGTAAAAATTCACTTGTTGATTCACATCAAATTCTTCTGCTTCAAAAAGCAAGGTCTCGGTTCTGAGAAGGCCTATCCCTTTTGCACCATGACTCTCCAGTCTTGGCAGTTCTTCAAGAAATTCAACATTTGCACGCAATACAAATGGATAACCGCATGTAGTGCGGTTTGCCTTTTGTGCCCATTCCAGCGCTTTTTCATAGCGTACCAATCCATCAAGCCTGCGCTTCCGGTATTCTTCTGACTGTTTCCACGATGGCCATAAGATAACCTGACCTGTAGAGCCATCAATGATCACATCATAGCCTTTTTTCAGGCTCAGGCGATCCCAATTGGCATTAATAACACATGGTATTCCCAGTGACTGGGATAAGATTACGGCATGAGAGGTAAATCCACCCTTTTTCATAACAATGCCGCTAATTTTTATATGGCTTAGTTTCACCATATTTGTAGGCGATATATCAGTGGCAAAAACAACCTGCCCTTCCTTTACATCAAAATCTTTCTTCTTCTCCCAGGTTGCTTCAATCATTTCATCCCGGATCGATACTACATCTATCATCCGTTCATTTGCCCATTTTGCATTAGCCGCCTGAAGAAGCTGAATATACTCGTTAAACGTACTGAATATGGCATACTCAACTGTGTAATAATCTACCCTGATTTTCTTTTCAATACTTAATTTAACTTCAGGGTCATTCAGCGTTTGAATTTGTGCATCAATAATTTCAGCGAGCTCGTAATCAGCTGGAATGTTTTTTATTTTTTCATATTCAATTGTTAAATATTCCCGGGCTGACTCAAATTTTTTTATATGCTTTTCAATTTCATTTTTTTTGATTTTCTCGGGCCGTATGGCCTTATTTTCATCAGGAAGAATCCATACAGTCCCAATCCCGATTCCTTGAGCGGCAGGCTTTCCGGATAATATCTTTGGCTGATATTCCTTCATCTACAGTTCGTTTTTAAATTTGTTCTCAAATACCTTAACGATAGCCTCAAGTGCTGCTTCTTCATCGGGGCCTTCAAGTATTAACTCCATTTCGGCCCCTGATTCAGCCGCAAGTGTCATTACTCCTAAAATACTTTTACCATTCACTTCATACCCATACATTCGAATATAAAATTCCGATTTAAATCTGGATGCTGTTTTAACCAGTACAGAAGCAGGCCGGGCATGTAAACCCGCTTCATTTTTTACAGTGACTTTTTGTGAAACCATTAATCAACTCTGAAAGATATTTCAAACAAAATATTGGCTGGAAAATAACAAAAATTAGGGTATAAGGCGGGCAAGAATATTGCAGAAGTATTTATTGAACAGTTAATATTCCTGTTAATCAATTGATGTTTAAAAAAGGCGTAACATGATTCCATTAGCAATGGATATGAAAATACTGAAACCAGCCGCCCACCAGAATGATTTTACCGTAAATCCTTCTATCAACTTGTCAATGATCAGTAATATCCACGCATTAATAACAAGGATAAACAACCCAAGTGTGAGAACGGTTAATGGAAGTGTTAAAAAAACAATGATTGGTTTTAGAAAGGTATTAATGATCGCCAAAAGAATAGCAACTCCAACGGCTGAGAAAAAATTTTTTATCTTGATTCCATCGAGTAAATAAGCCCCGAGAAAAATAACGATACTATTAATAAGCAGTACTTTAATCATGGTAGTATTTAATTAATTTAATTTCATTCCCTTTACCATACGATATTTATGAAAGAAAGGTTACCTGTTGAATGGAAACACATAAACAAGTTTAGCGATTTTCAGCCCAATGAGATCTATGAAATCCTCAAGCTCCGGCAGGATGTATTTATCATTGAGCAGAATTGCATTTATCCTGATATCGACCGAATAGACATCGGTTCTGAGCATTTATTAATGTATGCAGATTCAGAACTCGCAGCTTACTGCCGAATAGTTCCGGCCGGAATGAAATTTGATGAATGGTCGATTGGCAGGGTTATCGTAGCTGAACCATTCAGGGGAAATCGTATGGGAAAATTACTGATGAACAAAGCACTTACATTGTTAGATCAGAAAGGGGTAAATACAGTGAAAATTGAGGCTCAAAATTACCTGAAACGCTTTTACGAATCATTTGGATTCATGAAAATTGAAGGGCCTTTTGATATTGACGGCATTCCCCACATTTTGATGGTAAGAAGCCCGGGAAAGTGAGTATAACAATCAGAGGATACAGAAAATACCCTGCATTTGGTTATGACAGATCATGTGTAATATTCCTGTCACATTGCACCATCATCCCGTAAATGCAACAATAATAATAACGATGATCAAAGCAACTTTAAACAAAATTGGCTTCCAATTCTTCATCAGGGAACGTAGTAAGTATTACTTATTTTATTGGAGTGTCTGTAGATAGTCAGATTTTATTTTGAAACAAAACTTATTCACATCTTGACTATGGAGCAAAGATAGTGAAAATATATATTGAAATCTTCTATTTTATACAAATTTCGAATATTTTTATTCACTGTTAAATAATTAAAATATGTCCATGCCAAGTTATCCACATTTTTGAGAAAGTAAAACCGGCAGATTCTCCGATCTTAATCCTGGAAAATGAATCCGGGATAAAAAAAGTTGATCTATACTATTCACTGTGTCTGATTTGCACACGCTTTCAAATTTTCTTTTTTTGTAATCTTTTCGAGTTAGCCACTACATTTACAGAACTTAACGCCATAGCTGCTTCTGCAAGTACCGGATGCATCAAGCCAATAACTGCAACCGGTATCATCACCACATTGTAGAAGAAAGCCCAAAACAGATTCTGGCGAATCTTTTTAAATGTTTCCCGGCTCAGATTTAGCGCTTTTATCACTCCCATTGGGTTTCCGTCAATTAATATCACTGATCCAGACTCAATAGCCACATC
Organism: Balneolaceae bacterium; assembly: GCA_007123715.1. Lineage (GTDB taxonomy): Bacteria > Bacteroidota > Rhodothermia > Balneolales > Balneolaceae > Rhodohalobacter. The sequence continues at coordinate 10,057 of SKKO01000068.1, forward strand.
TGTTCCTGTTCCCAGGGCAATCCCAATATCGGCCCTTGCCAGGGCAGGAGCATCGTTGATTCCATCACCCACCATCGCTACAATTTCCCCTCTTTTTTGCAGCTGTTCAATGATTGCTGATTTCTGGTCTGGCTTCACACCTGCAAAGATCTCATCAATACCAATTTTCCCGGCAATAATTTCAGCCGCCTTTTTCTGATCCCCGGTCAGCATTACTGTTTTATAACCTCTTTTATGGATTTCCTCAATCATTGCAGGGGTATTCTGTTTGATGGCATCGGTAACCCCGGCAACTCCGGCCATAACCCCATCAACAACAAGATATATTATGGTATGTCCTTTTTTAATTAAAGCCTCAGCCTTCTCCATTGCAATGGCAGGTACGATTACAGAAAATTGGTTTAAAAGTTCATGATTCCCTGCCAAAACGGTTTTCCCATTCACTTCTCCTTTTACACCCATTCCTGTGAAAGATTCAAAATGGTCAACGTCATACAGCTTCTCAATGCCCGAATACTTTCTGAAAGCCAAGCTGACCGGATGTTCAGACAGGGTTTCCACCGATGCGATCATTCTTTGTAATTCCTCTTCATCACCGGAAAAGGTAATCCATTCAGATACCTCGGGCTCTCCTTTTGTAAGGGTTCCCGTTTTATCAAATACAAAGGTGGTTACTTCCTGCAAGAGCTGAATCGCCTCTCCTTTTTTTATCAGGATACCGTTTTCAGCACCCATACCTGTACCTACCATCAGGGCAGTGGGTGTGGCCAGGCCGAGTGCGCAGGGGCAAGCTATAACCAGTACCGCCAGTGCTGCAAAAAAAGCCTGACTTACCGTATCAAGGTCGGAAAGTATCCATGGAATAAAGGGCTCTGCCCAGATTAAAACCGGCCTTAATAATTCAGGAATGGCAATCCATGCAATGAATGTAAGCCCTGCAAGTAATAAAATTACAGGAACAAAGATCGCGATTACACGGTCAGCAAAATCCTGGATAGGTATTTTTGAACCCTGTGCTTCCTCAACCAGCTTTATCACACGATTCAAAAACGTATTTTCTCCTGTCTCTTTTACCTTTACCCGGATTGAACCTTCGATGTTGATCGTTCCTCCGATAACTTCATTTTCCTTTTCTTTTACAACCGGCATGGGTTCACCTGTAACCATCGACTCATCAACAGACCCACGGCCATCAACAACAGAACCGTCTGCAGGGATCTTTTCACCTGGGCGTACAATCATCACATCCCCTACCCGCAGATCCTGGATGGATATCTCCTCTTCCATTCCGTTTTTTATGATTCGTGCCGATTTTGCCTCAAGTGTCAATAATTTGGTTATCGCTTCTGATGTGCGACCTCTTGCTTTTGTTTCAATATGACGCCCTGTGAGATGAAAAGCCATAATCATAGCAGCAATTCCGGCAAAACTGTAGAACTGTATTTCAAAAAGCCCAAGTTCGTATCCAAGTGTAACAACACCGGTAAGAAGTGAAGCGAGTGTGCCCAAAGCAATCAGAACATCCATGTTTGGCGCAAGAAAACGTGCTGATTTAGCAGCACTTATAATTGTGGAAAACCCCGGACCAAATATAACATATGCGGCTCCGAAAGTCATTGCAAGTTCCATTACGAGATGCGGGGCCAGGTGAATGCCCAATACCATATCCACAAACATCCAGACCATTAACGGGGCGGTTACCACCCAGCTTTGAACCATTTTACGACGGGCGTCGTCAAGTTTTTGCTTGTCTCTTTTACGCTTCTCTTCTAATCGGTTATCCCCTTTTGAACTTTTTTTTTTAGCTGATAGCCCGCATCTGCTACTTTCTCTTCTATGATTCCGGGCAGCTCATCACCACCTGAATATTCAATCCATACAGTTTCTGCAGCCAGGTTCACAGAGGCGTTCTCAACACCTTCAATATTAGAGATCACCTTCTCAACTGCAGAAGAACAACCTGCACAATGCATTCCGATCACATCGTATGATATTTTTTTCTGGTCCGGACTAACCAATTCAAAACCGGCAGCTTCTACAGTCTTTTTGAGTTCTTCAAGAAGATCCTTTCCATTACCATTATCAAACTCGACAATCGCTTTTTCTGTTGTTAATTGTACTTCGGCTGATTTAACACCAGGTACTCTTTTCAGCGCTTTTTCTGCACTGTTTACACATCCAGCACAGTGCATTCCGTATATATTGAACGTTTTTTTCATAGCTAATTCAAATCAAACTAATTCTCTTATCAAGATAATCTATGAATGATTTCATTCATCACAGTTACACCAAAATTAATTCAATGTGTAAAACTTTTGGTTATAGCCGATCGAAAGATTTTCGGGGGATATTATTTTCCTTTAAATAGTTGCTTACGGTAACGCCTGTTACTTTCTTAAACTGATTCGAAAGATATTGAACGCTGCTGTATTTCAATTTCCATGCGATTTCACTAAGTGACCACTTTCTGAAAGATAAAAGTTCTTTGACTCTCTCAATTTTCAGCTCAATCAGGTAACTTTCGATTGTTTTTCCCTTATTGTCAGAAAAAATTTTACTCAGATAGGAGTAGTTGTAAAATGTATGATTCGAAACAAAATCGCTTAAACGCTGCGGATAATCTGAATTTTCGATGTGTGCCAGGTATTGTATCAAAGCAGATTGTACCTGGTTTGAAATCTCTGTTTCCCTGTCAAAAATCAGCTCAAAACCTCTTTGGTCAAGTTTATCCCTGAGCTGTTCCAGTTTTTCAATTGACAATTTCCCGTTTAACTCAGCCACCCCCAGATCAATGTGGCTGGCATGAAGCCCCATTTCCTGCAATATTTCTTCCACAGCTTCTATACATCGGGGGCATACCATATTTTTAATTGAAAGTTTCATATGATCTTATGGCAAAAAAAACAGACTTCAATTATTCAACTGTAACGCTTTTTGCAAGATTCCGTGGCTGATCCACATTACAACCCCGATTCACGGCAATATAGTACGACAAGAGCTGCAATGGAATCACCGTTAGCACCGGAGAGAAACAATCGCTTGTTGATGGAATTGAAATACAAAATTCAGACAGTTTCTTTACCTCGGGATTATCATCATTCATTATGGAGATGATTCGCCCTTTTCGGGCTTTTACTTCTTCAATATTGGAGATCATTTTGTCATTGGTATGGTCTGTAGCGGCAATTACCACAACCGGCATCATCTCATCAATGAGGGCTATAGGTCCATGTTTCATTTCTGCAGCCGGGTAACCCTCTGCATGAATATAGGAGATTTCTTTTAACTTGAGGGCTCCCTCTAGCGCAACCGGGAAATTATAGCTTCTTCCCAGGTAAAGAAAATTTGGCGCATAGGTAAATAATGAAGCCATTTTCCTGATTTCCTGATCGTTATGTTCAAGGATATATTCAACTTTGGATGGAATTTTAGACAGCTCACGAATATATTCTTTCATTTTCTTTCTGTTAAGAATTCCTTTTCGCTGACCGAGCTCGAGGGCCATCATAATGAGAACCACAACCTGAGCGGTAAAGGCTTTCGTGGAAGCAACACCAATTTCCGGGCCCGCATGCGTAAAAACTCCTGCATCGGTCTCCCTTGCGATGGTGGATCCCACTACATTGCAGATCCCGAGTACTAGGGCGCCCCTCTTTCTGGCTTCTCTCATTGCTGCGAGTGTGTCTGCCGTCTCCCCGCTTTGTGAAATCACAAGAAGTACATCACCTTTGCCAATCAGCGGATCACGGTATCTGAATTCTGAAGCATATTCAACTTCAACGGGAGTCTTGGCAAGCTGTTCAAACAGGTACTCTCCAACGAGTGCTGAATGCCAGCTTGTTCCACAGGCTGCTATTGTAATACGGCGGGCATTCACCAATTCATCCATCACATCTTCGATACCGCCCAGCAAAACCGTGCCATTTTCGGGGTTAATTCGGCCGCGCATGCAGTCGGCAATGGATCGCGGCTGCTCAAAAATTTCCTTCAGCATAAAATGCGGGTAGCCTGCTTTTTCAATTGCATCAAGGCTTATTGCAAGCTCATGGACTTCTTTGGTAAGCGGCACATCGTCGATGGTTTTTACTTTGTAACTGTTTCGGTTAACAATCGCAATTTCTCCGTCGTCAAGATAAACTACCTTGTTTGTGTACTCCACTACAGGTGAAGCATCAGAAGCGATAAACATTTCTTCTTCTCCGATTCCCAGAAGCAAAGGGGACCCTTTTCGGGCTATAAAAATGGTATCTGGGAATTCTTTATTAATGATGGCCAATCCATACGTGCCAACAATCTGCTTTAATGCAAGGCGAATGGCATGTTCAAAAGTTATATCGGGTGACGCCAGATAAATTTCTTCTATGAGATGGCCTATAACTTCCGTATCGGTCTGGCTTTGAAAAACTCTGCCTCTCTCAATGAGCTTTTTTTTAAGGGTATTATAATTTTCGATAATTCCGTTATGCACTACTGCAATATTACCAGACTCGCTAAGATGCGGATGTGAGTTGATATCATTTGGTTCTCCATGAGTGGCCCAGCGAGTGTGCCCGATTCCCAGAGTCCCGATCAAGCTATCCTTCCTGAGAGCCCTCTCAAGATTCGACACTTTACCCTTTCCTTTCCTGTAATCCAATTCCAGTTCACCGTTGATTAGGGCTATACCGGCAGAATCATAGCCCCGGTATTCAAGCCTCTTCAAACCCTTGATAAGTACTGTTGACGCGTCTCTGCTCCCGATGTATCCGACTATTCCACACATAAAATGATTTTTAAACTATTCTTGATATTTGACTAATTTAAAATAAGTTTTATTGAATCAAATATTTAATTTTAATGATGAAAATTGAATGTTGTTTTTTCGAGGATGATTACCTCGAAAATTTTCACCCGCTAACCCTCACCCGGCCGGTATACGATCTGCGGGTTGGAATATTTACACTCGCTGAAAAATGGCTGTATGCTCTTGGCATTCCCGGTACACAGCCCGGGGGAATTTTACGGGAACACCTTAACGGCGTATTTCACAGTTTCCCATCCCCAGAATCCAATAATGATAGTGTGTTATGGATTAACCCGCGTTTTATTCCTTCAAAAGAACTGGGTATAAAAGTTAAAAACCTTGCGTTAAATCAGTGCGTTGTCTGTTTAGATCAGCTTGTTGCAGCCCGAATAACTGCTACGATGCACAGAATATGGGTAGAAACCGGGGTTGAACTTTCTGATTTGCAGAAAACATTTGTTGATGAAAATAAAATCACTCAAGTCAAAAACAGCTGGGAATTATTTCAGGTCAACGGCCGTGAAATTGCAAAAGACATTGACCTGCTTCACCTGGAGCCATTAAAAGACTCAGGCCAGTATCCTCACTCCATTCTGATCAACCCGCACCAGATTTTCATAGAACCTGGTGCAATCATTGAACCGGGCGCAATGCTCTTTGCCGGTAAAGGGCCGATTTATATAGGAAGGGAAGCACATGTAATGGCTAAGGCAGTTATTCGGGGCCCATCTGCAGTGTGTGAAAAATCGGTTGTGAAGATGGGGGCAAAAATTTATGAAGATACAACCATCGGGCCAATATGTAAGGTAGGCGGTGAAATCGCCAACGTAATCTTTCATTCTTACTCGAACAAAGGTCATGATGGATATACTGGTAATTCCGTGTTCGGACAATGGTGTAATCTCGGTGCCGACACCAACACTTCGAATCTGAAAAATAATTACAGTACGGTTAAAGTCTTTGACTGGAAAACCAAAAAGGAATTCGACACAGGTCAACAGTTTATCGGCACCATCATGGGCGACCACAGCAAAACCGGGATAAACGCCATGCTGAACACCGGTACGATGTGCGGCGTTTGCTGCAACCTGTTCTCTGACGATTATCCTCCAAAATTCGTACCATCATTCAGCTGGGTAAGCGGAAACAACATCGTACCCTATCACTTTGATAAAGCGATTGAAGCAATGGAACGTATGATGCAGCGACGCTCGATTCCACTCACAACTTCATACCACAACATGATGAAAGCAATTTTTCAATCAACAAGCTTTTGACCTTCTTGTTTCTGATTTGAATCATCTGTTTTGTATTTTTAGTTCTTAATTGTAAAACCATCCATGAAGGAGTACCAGGCATGACACCCATCGAAAAAATTGATCTTGAACGGCTTAAGTTCTCCGATTTTGAGGAAGTTCAACAGCTCATGCGCAAATGTTATCTGTTGATTGAAAATCCCGCATGGACAAAAAACCAGATAAAAAAACTCACATCCATATTTCCCGATGGCCAGATGGTCATCAAAGTAGATGGAAGTATTGTAGCATGCATGTTTTCTGTTATCATCAATTATTCCCGGTTTGATGACGACCATACCTACTACGATGTTACCGGGAATGATACTTTCAATACACATACAGACAATGGTGATACACTCTACGGGCTTGATGTGATGGTTCATCCTGATTTTCGGGGTTTAAGGCTTGGCCGAAGGCTGTATGATTACCGAAAGGAACTATGCGAAGAATTGAACCTCAAAAGGATCATTATCGGCGGAAGACTACCCAATTTCCATAAATTTGATGATATATCAGCGCGCGAATATATTCGAAAGGTGAAACAAAAGGAGATTAACGATCCTGTTTTAAACTTCCAGTTGTCCAACGATTATCATGTAAAACGCGTGGTAAAAAACTACCTGCCAGAAGACCGTGCTTCCGAATCTTATGCCGTAATTCTTGAGTGGGCAAATATCTATTATACAAAACCAACCAAAGCGTACAGGCCTGAAAAATCAGTGGTTAGGCTCGGGCTCGTGCAGTGGGGAATGCGACCATATAAAAGTTATGAGGATCTCACCGAACAAATTGAATACTTTGTAAATGCCGTTAGCGGTTATCACGCCGATTTTCTGCTTTTTCCTGAATATGTAAATGCGCCTCTGATGGCAGAATATAATCACCTTTCCGAACCGGAAGCCATCCGTAAACTTGCCGGTTATACAGAACGGCTTCGGGATACTTTTGCTGAATTTGCCATCTCATACAATACCAATATCATCACTGGGAGTATGCCGGAATTTAAAGATGATATTTTACTTAACGTGGGCTACCTTTGCAAGCGTAACGGTGAAATTGAAAAGTACGAAAAGATCCATGTTACCCCCGATGAAGCGAAAATTTGGGGAATGAGCGGCGGCAGCCAGATTAAAACTTTTGATACAGATGCCGGCAGAATCGGGATTCTGATTTGCTACGATGTCGAGTTTCCGGAACTAAGCCGGCTGCTTGCTCTCGATGGAATGGACATTTTATTTGTTCCATTTCTCACAGATACACAAAATGGCTATTCAAGGGTAAGGAATTGCGCAATGGCACGGGCCATTGAAAATGAATGCTATGTTGCTGTTGCCGGAAGTGTGGGTAATCTTCCCAAAGTTCATAATATGGATATTTCATTTGCACAATCTGTTGTGTTTACTCCTTGTGATTTTTCTTTCCCTACAACAGGTATCAAAGCCGAAGCAACACCCAATACCGAAATGATATTAATTGTGGATGTGGATCTCGACCTGCTTAAGGAACTCCACGAACAGGGAAGTGTGCGAATCCTTAAAGACCGTAGGAACGATTTGTACAGTTTGAAAAAGAAAAAAATTATCAATGATTCAGTTCCTGTATAAAACAGAAAATTTGGACAGACTTTATAATATCCTTAACATTCCTACTTAATACTACTGCCGTTATTTGTTCCCAATTAGAGAGTTTGGTGCTGATGCACTCATACATTAGATGAACTATACCTTTTTTGACTTTTTACAACTTATCGGTTCATTAGGAATTTTCATTTTCGGAATGAAGGTGTTCAGTGACGGCTTGCAGAAATTTGCCGGCGGCAAACTCCGTGCAATTCTCAAAGGGATGACGCGAAACCGTTTAA
>SKKO01000223.1 GCA_007123715.1 Balneolaceae bacterium
CGAGATTCATTCGTCAGCCCGGAAATGCAACGGGCAGACGAGGAGATTGCTGCGTAAGGCATAAAGTTTCAGATCAATGATCGTCCCATAGGGATCTTTTACGCGTATCAGATATTATGAGTCGAGCTCAGACGCTGACAGATCCTTGCCCCGCTCCGGTGCTGTCAGGTCTTGAGTACCGTCTCTAACACCATAAAATAAAAACCTGCCGGAATCATCAGTGTTTTTGTTGAAGTATTTTAAATCCACTCTATCAAATCGTATTTTTAAGGAAGTATCAATCAAAGAAATTAAACCTGAAAGTCTAAGTGAGTCAAATTAATATCGCTGTGGTACCGGTTGCCGGAATGGGGACCCGATTGCTGCCGGCCACCAAATCGCAGCCCAAAGAAATGCTTCCTGTCGGCAGAAAACCCGTTGTACAATATGTGGTGGAAGAACTGAACCGGGTTGGAGTAAATCGCCTGCTATTCATTACCGGTTCGGGCAAGAATTCTATTGAAAACCATTTCGACCTTGTTCCTGAGCTGACGCAATTACTTCGGGAAGATGGCAAGGAAGACCTTCTTGCGGAACTTTCGTTTATCCGAGCACCCATGCAGTATTTTTACACCCGACAGCGGCAGCTTTTAGGCCTTGGTCATGCGGTTCTTTGTGCGGAGCCGTTTGTTGGAAGGCAGCCCTTCGTTGTGGCGCTGGGGGATTCCATCATAGGGTTGAATGCTAAAAGCCGTATTGTGGAACGCATGAAAAACTGCTTTACAGAAAACAAAGCTGATGTTGTGATTGCCTTCGAAGAAGTACCACGAGAGGACGTTTTCAGATACGGAATCGCCAGCCCAAAAAGTTTCGGAGATCAATTTGAGATCGAAGACCTGGTGGAGAAGCCGTCTGTGGAGGAATCCCCAAGTAATCTTGCCATTGCGGCACGTTATATTCTCTCTCCCGATATTTTTGATGCCCTGAAAAGAACCAAACCCGGTGTGGGCGATGAAATCCAGCTCACCGATGCGATACGCCTGTTGCTAAAAGATGGCGGCAAAGTTTACGGTGTAAAGCTAAATGAATCCGAACAACGGTACGATATCGGTAACTTTGGTTCCTACTTTAAGGCATTTGCTGAATTTGCACTTGCCGATGAAAAGTTTGGGGATGAACTTCGAACCCATTTGAAATCGATTCTCTGATGCTCATTATTCGAAAAAAAGCGCATGCCAGGGCGGGATTTCTGGGAAATCCGAGTGATGGCTATCATGGAAAAACCATCTCTTTTATCGTAAAAAACTTTGCAGCTGAAGTAGTCTTATACGAATGGGATACGGTCGATATTGTGCTTGCAGACCAGGACCGGGGCCGGTTCCGTTCGGTATTCGACCTTGCTAACGATGTGAAACTTCATGGTTATTACGGTGGTATCAGGCTCATAAAAGCTACCATCAAACGGTTTGTGGAGTATTGTGAGGCACATAACCTGAATCTACACTCTCAGAATTTTTCCATTCGCTACAGTTCCGATATCCCCCGGCAGGTAGGGCTTGCAGGGTCAAGTTCCATCATTGTTGCAACCCTTCGCTGTTTGATGGAGTTCTATGAAATTGAAATTCCGGCAGAGGCTCAGCCGTCATTTGTGCTATCGGTGGAGCAGGAAGAGCTTGGCATTTCAGCGGGCTTGCAAGACCGTGTAATCCAGGTATATGAAGGGCTTGTGTATATGGATTTCGATAAAACCGCTGAGAAAAAAGTTCACGGTTATCCTTGCTACCATTACGAAAGGCTTGATGCCGGCTTGATGCCGAATGTATATATTGCTTACCATAACGGGCTCAGTGAACCGACCGAAGTTTACCACAACGATATACGCGGGCGGTTTTTAAGAGGCGAGCATGAGGTTGTCGAAGCCATGAATCAATTTGCCAGGATAGCGGCAGACGGGAGGCAAGCTCTGTTATCGGGAGATCATGAACGAATATCTTACCTGATCAATGAGAACTTTGACCTAAGGAAAAGAATTTCCCGATTGCCTGACTGGCAGGTCAGGATGGTTGAGGTTGCAAGGTCTTGTGGCGCGAGCGCGAAATTCGCCGGATCGGGAGGAGCTATTGTAGGCACATACAAAGATGAATCGATGCTAAAAGATCTGATGAACCAGCTTTCCGGAATCAGTGTAAAAACCCTGGTACCTGTCACAGGTTAATTCAGATGGTTTTACTGATATTTATTAGTGCGATTTTAAGTTTTGGGTTCTCATTGCGGGCTCCTCATTTTTAACAAGGCTGTCTTTATCAACGTCAGGAGATCCCGGCTTAGTTTCGCAGCAGGTATTTGTATGGGTCTGGTGTGGTATGCAATAGCTGTAAACGGGAAGCGAAACGGACGGATGTCGTAGTCGGTATCGGTCTCCCGTCATCGACCTCCATTCGTCAGCCCGTAGAAGCAACGGGCAGACGAGGGGTCTAGCCATTCCTATTCGGTTTGCCTGTTTTCTACTTTTTCTTTTCGGGGGTCAATTCATTCAGGGATAACCCTTCCATCAGTGCATCATAACTGGAGATATCTTTCGGCAGGATGACCTGGTTTTCTTTTCGCCCGAGCCCCGAAAGTGTGCCGATATATTTTTCCTTTAGCTGGAGATGCATCGCGTCGATACCTCCAGTCTGCATCAGGGCATCCGCTACCTGCTCGATGGAGGAAGCCGTTGCATTGGCAATTGCTTCAATCTCCTGTGCACGGCCTTCCGCTTCGTTGATACGGCGCTGCATTTCCGCTTTTGATATATTGATAATCTCTTCGCGCCGGCCTTGCGCATCATTGATACGCGACTCCTTAACGCCCTCCGACCTTGCAATTACAGCCCTGCGCTCCCTTTCGGCGGTCATCTGTCGTTCCATGGCATTTTGCACCGTACGTGGGGTAATAATGTTTTTAATTTCATAACGGTGAACCTTAATTCCCCATGGCTGCTCCATCTCACTCAGTACTCTCACCACTTCCATGCTCATTTTTGCGCGTTCCTCAAATGTCTCATCAAGATCCATTTGCCCGATTACAGAACGTGTTGTGGTTTGAGCAAGCTGAACAGCAGCATACCGGTAATTGGTGACCCCGTAACTGGCATTTACAGGATCCATCACACTGATATAGATCACGCCATCTACTTCAACCTTTACGTTATCTTTTGTAAAACACTCCTGTGGTTCCACTTCGATGGTTTCCTCGCGCAAATCCTGTTTATACACCACTTTATCAACAAAAGGAATAAGGGCATGAAATCCGGGCCCGAGTGTGGTATGATAATTCCCAAGCCGTTCAACAATATGGGCATATTGGTTAGGCACCAGCCGGATAGCCTGCAAAAATTTGAATGTGAGATAAATCGCAAATAAACCGAGTATAATCTGACTTACTAATTCCATTATTTACCTCCCCTTACAGTTGTGGTTCCAGGTGCAGAGGTGTGGCTGCTGATTTTTCCCACCCCTTCGAAAAATGTTTTGAGATTGGCAGTTTCTGTGGGCAGCACTGAAATAGTTGAGCTTTTAATGATCTTTCCGAACTCATCAATGTATTGTTCCACCAGTTTGGTTTTCACTGCAAGATCGCCTCCCGGTTTAGAAATAGCTTCCGCCACTCTTCGCACCCCTTTTGCTGTTGCTGTGGCAACCAGCTCAATCTCACTGGCACGTCCCTTGGCTTCGTTGATTCTTTTCTGGCGCTCTGCCTCTGAAATGAGAACCTGACTTTGTTGTTCACCTTGCGATTCATTGATACGTGCCTGCCGTTGCCCCTCGGATGTGGTGATATCGGCCCGTTTTTCACGTTCGGCCTCCATCTGTTTTTCCATGGTATCAACAATTAACTTTGATGGGCTGATGTTGCGGATCTCGTAACGCAGTACTTTTACTCCCCAGGGATCTGCTGCCTTATCAATTTCCCGTACAATATTTTCATTCATCTTATCGCGTTCCGAGAAAGTATCATCCAGCGATAGTTTTCCAACCTCGCTTCTCATCGTGGTTTGCGCAAGATTTACCGAAGCTGCCTTGTAGTTCGAGATTCCATAACTGGCCTTGTAGGAATCCATTACCTTGATATACACGAGGCCATCTACAGCCACTTCAATGTTATCTTTGGTGATACAGGTTTGGCTTGGAACGTCTATCACCTGTTCCCGCATTTCCTGATGATAAGCGGCGCGATCCACAAACGGAATCATAAAATGAAAACCCGGTTTCAGAGTCTTATTATATTTCCCGAGCCGTTCCTGTATTACTTCCTCTCTCATCTCAACAATGATGAAAAGTTTGGTAATAATGAAATACAGCAGGATAACGAAGAATAGAAGTACTGTCCACATTTCTGTTATATTAGGTTAGTATAGTTAATGTGATAATATCCAAATCTCAAATTACTAGCATCAAAATTCAATTTTCAAGCAACAAATTCCAAATAAAAAAAGTCAGTTTTCTTCTTTTTTTCTTACCGTAGTTTCCATAGATCCCGGATCCATTGCTTCCACAATCCAGGTGGTGTTTTCGCGATAGCTGATCCGCGCTTTTTGTCCGGGTTTGATTTCACCATCCATGGTACGTGCCTGCCAGGAAATTCCCTGAAAATGGATGCGGCCGCTGTTGTCATAATCGGTAACCGTCTCAACCACATCCACCTCCTTGTCGATTGCTTCGTAATCTTCGTCGGCAAATTTAAAGAATCGTTCGCCTTTCAGATACTTTTTGATGAACGGGCGAATGGCAATAGTTAGCCCCAGGGATGATATAAGCCACAAGAATACAGACCAAAATGGATCAGTCAAAAACCCAAGCCAGCGAAGTACTCCCACACCCAACCCGCTGAACCCAAGAAAAAGAGCCACCCCTCCCGGTAAAACTGTTTCCAGGATCATCAGTATGATGCCCCCGGCAATAAATATCCAGGTCAAGGTTTCACTGTCCATTCGTTAGGTTGTGCTTTTGGTAAGTGTATTCTTCCGACAGGTAAATTAAAGTAATTCTGATGAAATACAAGGATGCTTTTTGCAGTTATGAAATGATTTCGATTTCGCCTGATAATAATCATGATAATGTATCCAAATGACAGTGAATAGGTATCACCACGAAGGAAACATGGTATTTCTGTTTTTCCCTGAGCACAGATCTGCAGCAAACCCATTTACGATACAGATCCCTATTCTACTTCGTATAGAAATACCATGTTTATTCCATATCAGGAACTGAGTGCTTTTCTGATTACCTTCCTGCGTTTTTTAGAGATTCCAATAGCTACTGACGGTACCACAAACAAGGTGAGAATGGTGGCAAATGCCAGGCCTCCAATCACAGAACGTGCTAATGGGCTCCAGGTTTCACTACCTGCACCAAATTCCAGAGCAAGCGGAATCATAGAGCAAATGGTGGTCATAGCCGTCAGCAAAATCGGGCGCATCCTTCTCTTACAAGCCTCTAAAAACAATGCCAGATAATCTTGTTTGTCTTCTTTCCCACGGGTGTTTTGATGAATAAAATCAACCAGAACAATTCCGTTATTAACTACAATACCAATCAGGATAACGATACCGATATAAGCGGGAATACTAAGAGCGGTCGATGTCATCCAAAGAAATAGAAGTGAGCCAAAGAAAGCCAAAGGCACCGAGAACATTACGATTAACGGATCACGAAGATTTTCGAAGAGGGATGCCATTACCATATATGTAAGAAGCAGTGCAAGAAGAATGGCGATCAACACTTCCGAGCCGCTTTCCTGCTGAGCAAATACGGAACCGCCAAATTCATAGCGATAACCGTCCGGGAAGAAGATTTCATTGTCGAGAATTTCTTCAAGCCTTGTCTGGTACTCCTCAATATCACCGCGCACCATTACACTTACATCCAGCAGGGTTTGACGATCGCGCCGGGTGATATTGCTTCGGGTTTCAACCAGATTGAAGTCACCCAGGCCAAAGACCGGGATTCGCTGCCCATCGACCTGGGCAAGTTCTAGGGCAAACAGATCATCACGGTTTTGAAACTGATTTCGGACATTTCTTACCTGGATGGGTATTTCCCTTCCCTCTTCACGGAAAAAGCCTGCACGTGTACCACGTGCCTGTGTGCCAAGCTCAGTAGCAATATTAGTCGAAGAAATTCCGGTTCTGCTGATTCTGTTACGGTCCAGTTCAAAGGCAAGTTCAGGTGCCGGCCTCGATCGCGGGTTGCTCACCGATAGAACTTCCGGGTCGTTTATCAGTGCTTCTTCAATTTGTATAGATAATGTCTGCAAGACCTCCATATCGGCTCCAACCAAACTAACTCGTATGCCGCGCCCTGTCCATCCCCTTCCCATCGGTATACCGCCGCTGCCACCAAGATTGGCAATTTCGATATTTATATCCGGTTCCCGAAGCTGTTCCTGAAGCCGGGCAGCTACATCGGCCGTAACCGATTCCCTGTCGCGATCATCCACAAGAGTTATACTGAGAGTTCCGCCATTCGTAAGTGTGCTTCGCCCACGACGCCCGATGTTGTTAATAACAGTCTGAACATCAGAATCTTCAAGAATTAGTTGAGTATATTCACGCAAGAGGGTTGCCGTAGTAGCCAGATTGGTTCCGGCAGGCAATTCGACCCGCAAATCGAACTGCCCCTCATCTGTTTCAGGGAAAAACTCTTTAGGTATTGTGCCAAACATGTAATTTGCGCCAAAAATAATACCAATCACCCCGATTAGAACGATGTATTTCCTGGCAAGAATCCATTCAAGTATATTAATGTAGTTGTTTTCGAGTGATTTGATCCAGCTAAGCGTGTAATTCTTATTTTGAAATTGTTCGGGTTTTAACATCAGTGATGCGAGAACCGGTATAAGAACTATGGATGCAAGAAACGAAAAAGCAATCGAAATCGATATGGTGAGAGCAAGATCGCGGGCAACAACTCCGGCAAAACCGGTCAGTGTAAGCATAGGAATAAACACTCCGATAGTGGTCATTGTAGATCCCAACAGCGCGCCCCCTACTTCGTTTGTACCGTTCAGTGCAGCAGTAAACCTCGATTTTGTACCTTTCTCAAACTGGTTAGCGATACTTTCTGAAACAACAATAGAGTTATCGACAAGTAACCCGATAGCAAGGGCAAGCCCGGTGATCGACATGATGTTCAGAGTAATATCCAGTGCATACATCGCGGCAAAGGTGGCGGTCAATGAAATCGGGATACTCATGGCCACGATAAACGCGATTCTCCAGCCGCCCATAAACAGCAACAGAATCAGTACCACAACAACCAGCGCTATCAAAGCAGATTGTGCCAGATTTGACACGGAGTCTTCAATAAATTGACCTTCATTACTGAGTATCTGCATTACCACGCTGGCAGGCAGATTTGGCCTGAACTCTTCCATGGTTTGAATAATCTGGTGAGTCACATCCAGCGTATTTGCATCCGATTGTTTCTGGATATCTACGGTTACACTGTTTCTTCCATTAATTTCTACAACACTTGTGATCTCTTCGTAATCATCGCGCACAATGGCCACATCACGCACCCGAATCGGAATATTATTCTCTGCGACTATTACCGTTTGTGCAATTTCTTCGACATTTGTATACATCGATTCCGCACGTATGCTGAAACTGGTGCGGTCTGCAACCAGGCTCCCAATGGGCTGCTGAACATTATTATTGCGGATGGCATTAACTACCTGATTGGGCATCAGATTGTGCCGTGCAAGTGCTTCCGGAAGTAGGTCAACGTAAATATTGCGAGTTAACCCACCCTGTGTTTCTGCCGAAGCAACACCGGGTATTCTCTCAAATCTGGGTTCGATATACTCTATGGACAACTGGCGTAGTTCATCCAATCCTAACGCGTCCGATTCCACACTCACACGCATAACCGGGGCACGGTCCGGGTCGAATTGAAAAATAAAGGGCTCGTTTGCCTCTGCGGGTAACTGAGGACGAATTCGTTCAACAGCCTCCCTTACTTTTTGCTCGGTTACCATAATGTTGGTGCCCGGCTTCAATCTCAATATGAGGAAAGCTCCTCCCGTCCTTACATTCGAATCAAGTGATTCCACACCTTCCACTCCCATAATCACTGATTCGATGGGTTCAACTACCAGCCGAAGCATATCATCCGGTGCAACATTGGCATAATTCACCGAAACTCCCATTACCGGGATATTGAATGAAGGATAAAGTGTAACCTTCAAATTACTGAGTGAGAAAATACCAAACCCGATGACCATCAAAGACATCATAAAGGCCGTAACCGGACGTTTCAGGATTTTTTCGGTGATTGTAATTTTTTTCATGGCGACTGATTCAATGTTGAAGATTCAACGTTCAAGGTTATTGAACGTTGAATCTGAATATGAGTCTTATTCAAGTAAGAGATAAATCCGAAGATTTTTTTACTCAGTAAAATTGCTTTGTCAAGTAAATCATCCTGATCTTCCTGAGAAATATAACCATAGTCAAAAGCCCTGCAGATTTGTGAATGAATTCCCCCAAAGGAACCTTTTGCTATACTTAAAAACTGTTCAGGCTTGATTAAAAGATATATTTCCTTAGCCAGGATTCGGGCATCTTGCCATTTCTCCAAATCTTCAAATCGATTTTTTTTCATAACACCTGAATTATCATTCACACTGAATTAAACCTTGAACCTTGAATCCAAAACTCATTCTTCCACTCCCAACGGATCCGACTTATGCACTGCATCAAAGCCGAGTTTTTCAACCAGGCTGTTTACCAGGTAATACATACAGGGTACAGCAAAAAGCATCAACATTGTACTCATCGCAAGTCCGCCGATTACAGCACGCGCCATTGGGCTCCAGGTTTCTGCTCCGGATCCAAGCTGCAGGGCAAGCGGCACCATCGCCAGAATTGTGGTAAATGCAGTCATCAGAATCGGCCTCAGCCTTCTTCCGGCACCATTTACAATGGCTGTATGACGCTCTTGTCCGCGCGATTGCAATATTTTGATATAATCGATCATTACAATACCGTTGTTTACAACGATACCGGTAAGGAGCACAAGGCCTACCATAGCCGTAACACTTACGGGTGTTGATGTAAACCAAAGCATAAGTATCACTCCTGTTAATGCGAGCGGAATGGTAAGAATGATGATAAAAGGTTCAACAAGGCTCTCAAACTGTGAAGCCATCACCATATAAGTAAGGATTCCTGCGATCAGAAAAGCGATCAATAGAAATCTGAACGATTCCCGTTGTTCTTCTGCCGAACCGCCCAGTTCATACCGGTAACCTTCGGGCCATTGCATGAGAACGAGCTTTTCCCTTGCAAGATCTGTTGCCCTGCGAAGATCTAAATCTCCGAGATCGGCCTCTACCTCTACCATACGTTCCTGGTTTATACGCAAAATATTCGACGGCCCTGTAAATCGCTCAATATTTGCCAGGTTTCTCAGCGGCATCCATTCCCCTGCCGGTGTACGAATCTGGAGATCCTGCAATGAAGTTGACTGTGCCCGATCGATAGGATCCACTTCTACCAAAACCTGAAACTCAATACCCTGATCAACAAACGAAGTAGCGACTGAGCCCTGTACTGAGTTACTCAATGCATTGGCCACCTGTGCCGTTGTCATACCAGCCCGGGCAATGCGTTCTCTGTCCATTTCAACACGGAGTTCGGGCCTACCCTGGTCAGCCGAACTAAATACGTTCACAATGCCATCAATCCCCCTCAGATCGAACATCACTTGCTCTGCAAGTGTACGCTTAATATCCTGGTCAAATCCATAGATCTGTACAATCAGGCCGGTTTCACCATCCGGGCTAAGCGGATCTTCACGTACTTCACGAATATTCGCCCCGGGAACCCACTGCAATTCTTCCAGAACTGCAGCAGTAATTTCCATCTGACTGCGGTTTCTTTCGGTAATGGGAACCAGTTCAATCCTTATCCTTCCCTGGTTACCCCCCGGGTTGTCGGCCCCCTCAATCCCGATTTTATCACCATAATCAGATACGATTAGCCGGGATTCAGGCACCGATTGTCGAACAATATTTTCAGCCTGCATAATGGTTCGTTCAAGCTCCATCAGGCTTACACCGGGTTCCCGCTGTACATCAAGTATGATAAAGTTTTCATCCACCTGTGGAAAAAATTCACCCCCCAAAAGATAAAAAACCGGAAGTGAGGCAAATAACAAGAAAAAAGCAGCAAAAACTACCAAACCGCTCTTTTTTAAAGCAAAATCAAGCTGTTTTTTGTACGTGTTTTCAAGCCTGTCAAACTGCCTGCCAAGCCATGGGCCAACCTTTCCGCCGAAAAAAGATTTCGTCGATTTTGCTACCAGTCCCCATAATTTGATAAAAGGCCATGCAATTGCATATAACAAAAACAGCGGGATAGAAAGCAGCCTTGTAAATACGTTTTGTCTCCTCCATACGAGTAACTTATAAAGCAGATTTTTAGCAGGATCTTTTTTATCTGCAGTGATCAGCTCCGCATCAAACAGGCGCGAGCTCAATACCGGAATCAGTGTTATGGCTACAAGAACTGAAACAATCAATGCGAAAGAAATAGTAAGTGCCATATCCCTGAAGAGCAGCCCCGCTATTCCCGGCACGAACAGGATGGGTAGAAATACAACCAAAGTAGTAAGAGTGGATACAATTACGGGAGCGGCAACTTCTGTAGCTCCGGAAGTGGCTGACTCTCTCCCTTCATAACCATCCTCGCGAAACCGGAAAATATTCTCGAGTACCACAACCGCATTGTCCACCACAAGACCCACGGCCAGTGTGAGGCCGGAAAGTGAAATGATATTCAGGCTCACGTTCGAAAAGTCCATGATACTGAAGGTGGCGATAATTGAAATCGGGATCGTAATACCCACTATCAAAGCCGACCGGCCGCTTCGCAGGAAAAGCAGCAGCATAATGATAACAAGCACCACCGCCTGGAAACCAGTCATAACCAGGTTATTGATCGACATACTTATGAAATCTGCACGATTCGTAAGTACTTCAAAACTCACATCTGAAGGGAGAATCGCCCGAATATCATCAAGTGCAGCTACCACTCCTGCTGCTGCTCCCACAATATTGGCATCACTTTGTTTGTAAATGTTCATGATTACGCCATCATTACCCTGAACACGTACATTACCGATGGGCTGCGCGATGCCATCTTCAACCCAGGCTACATCTTTCAGATAAACCGGGTTTCCTTCTTCTGTTACAGCTACAATACTATTTCTAATCTGTTCTATGTTGCGAAAATCACCAATGGTTCGCAGCGAAAAAACCGTTTCTCCCTCAGTAAGCTGGCCTGCCGGAACCTGCACATTTTCCTGTCCAAGGCGATTGGCAATGGATGCCACATCCAGGTTAAAGGTTCGCATCTGGGCATTGCTTATTCGTACATTGATCTGCCTGTCGAAACCACCTGCTGTTTCAGCTGATGCAATTCCTTCAATCCGTTCAATGCGCTGTTCGATCTGCCTGGTGGCCAGTGTTCTGAGCTCACGCGGGCTGCGAGTTGATGATGTGAGAGCCAGTACAAGTACTGGTTCATCGTTCGGATCATACGAAAATACGATAGGCTGATCCACATCATCGGGGAGGCTGCGGCGTATCATGTCGAGCCGTTTGCGCACCTCTGTTTCAGCAATAAAAAGGTCGGTACCCCAGGTAAAATTCAGCTTCACAACAGAAGAACCCTGACTTGAAAGCGATCGCACCCTTCTTACTCCGGAAATACTGCCAACCTGCTCCTCAATCGGCCGTGTGATAAGTGTCTCAATATCTTCCGGGGCTACACCTTCATACGTACTGAAAACCGTAATGGTTGGAAATGACACATCCGGATAGAGATTTAGCCTGAGGTTGTTCAATCCATATAAGCCGAACCCGATCAGGATCAGGCTGATCATCATAAAAGTAATGGGGCGGCTTACGGCTAATTTTGGGAGATTTGTCATGATTTCGTGAAACTATCAGTTATTTCCACCCGTTTGCCTGGCTTGCTGGCTTCCGCCACCCTGTCCGCCTTGCATTTGTTCACGTGCCCGCTGACGTTCCTCCGGAGTCATGTTTTGCATGCGCTCCCTCATTTGCTCGCGCTGTTCCGGTGTCATATTCTGAAAATTTGCAGTAGCTCCGGCGTCGATCTGTTGAAGTGTGGAAGGTTCACTTCCTGCAACTCGAATCCTCGAACCATCCTCAAGATTCCTATGCCCGGTTACGATAAGTCCCTCTCCGGGAGTAAGGCCATCAAGTATTTCTATCCGGTCTCCCTGTTGAATACCGAGCGTAAGCTGCCTCTGAACCGCAATCGTGTCACCCTGCGAGATAAATACGGAATAACTGCGTTCAAGTTCAATAGTGCCGGTTTCGGGTTCAATATATGTATCCACTTTTTCAACCATTGCGGAACGGGGAATCACCACCACGTCATCGCGGGTTTCGAGATTGATATTTGCCTGAATAAGGGCGCCCTGATATACATCAGATGATGCATCTGTCAATGTAATCACAACTTCGCCAAGCCCTGTTACTGCATTGAGCTGCGGACTTTTGCGAGAAACGATACCACTGGCTATTTCACTGCCCCGCGACGATAATGCCATGGATACGTTTTGGCCGATCTGGATATCCTGCCAATCACGCAGCGGCAGAAAAACCCTGGTTTCGAAGCCAATAAGATTAGCTACTTCAAACGCGGGCTGCCCGGTTGACGCAACATCACCCTCAGCTATAAATCTTGTTAAAACCACACCATTTACAGGTGATTTTATTTTTGTATTCTCAAGTTCTTCGAGGCTCTGTGTAAGTGATGCCTGAGCCGATTGATATTGTGACTGGCTGTTCAAAAATGTTGTGCGTGCATCATCATATTCTGAGCGGCTGATGAGATTCCTTTCATATAAATCCTGTTGGCGGATATACTGCGAACTGTCTCTTTCAAAACTGGCTATCGACTGGCGCAATTGAGCCCGTGCCTGCTCAACGTTTTCGCGGAATGGAACATCATGAATTTCAGCCAATACCTGGCCTCGTGTTACATTGTCGCCAAGGTCGGCCAGGATTCTGGTTACCCTGTTCGAAACTTGCGGGGTTACCGATACAACATCCTGTGCCCTGATCGTTCCATAAGCTCGTACCTGTTCAGAAATTGAGCTTAATAATACGGGAGTAGCCTCAACACTTGTGGCCTGCCCTCCCCTGAAATTACCCGAAAACTGGCCTTGTCCCTGGTTTGTATTTTCGCTGCCGCAGGCGCTGAAAGCAACAAGTGAAAAAATCGAAATGATGAGTGTAGCTGAATATTTCAATGGTTTTGAATTTTTTTTTTAACTCCTGGAATTGTGATAACGCAAAATGTACACAGTTAACACATTGTCACATAGTACTAAGGTTTAAATTTCACAAAGTTGGTATTGTTTTTTAAAACTTATTACAACTTTACCACCTCAAATACACACATTAGACGCAACCAGTTAACGATGGTTTGATCGGGTAACTTATTTTTTTTGTAAATCGTTGCTTTTTTTTCGATTTCAGAAAAAAGTCTTAAAGATTCAAAAAGAACCCTTTTGGATGAACTGCGTTTCCTATCCTGAATACTTCGCATATCTGCAATCGGATATCGAATTAACCTTGACCCAAATACTATGATCTATCCTGAAAAAACATTCACAGAAAGCCCCTTCACTGGTAATTTTACCTTGAACAATGAACCTGACAGAGGGGCCTGATCCATTTCCTGCTCACTCATATTTTCCCTGCAGGTGGTAATGAAAAGTTCATTCATATCATCACCCCCAAAAGCACATGAAGTTGGTTTAGGTACCGGGAGTGTAACTAAGGCAGATATTTCTCCACCCTCCGGGTTTATACGGATAACCTTGCTGCCGTTATAAAATGCAACCCATAATTTCCCCTTCTCATCCATCGCCATCCCATCCGGGTATCCAAGGCTTTTTTCAAATTCGGCCGATATTCGACGGTTATTGATATGGCCTGTCTCAATATCATAGTCAAAAGCTGCTAATTGATGGGTAAGTGTGTCGATGAAGTAAAGGGTATCGGCTGCTTTATTCCATGCAAGTCCATTCGATATGGTTATACCTGTAAGTTTTCTTTCAATGGTAAGGTCCGGCTGCAGGCAATATAGTGATCCTTGGCCTTTTTCAAGATTGCAAGACATGGTACCCGCCCAAAACCTGCCGGCGGGATCACATTTACCGTCATTAAACCGGTTTTCCGTTAAGTGAGATTCGGGATCTGCAATTTCCCTGATTTTTTTCGTGATTGGATTAAAAAACGCGAACCCGTTTTGCAGGGCAAGCACAAAACCTCCGTGTTTTCTCATCACAGCGGCGCCGATTCGTTCACCGATATCGTAACTTGTGTTAATACCCGATTTGGGATTGTATTCAAACAATTTACCCGAAAGTATATCCACCCAGTACAACACCTTTTTTTCAGCATTCCAAACCGGACCTTCTCCAAGATGGGCAACTGCTTTTAATTCCAGTACAGCTTCGTATTTGGTGATGGACATGGTCTATGAGGAAATAATTTTAATGAAAATTGTGTGTTGCACATTCAATATACATTTGCGACTCTTACACTACGTCATCTCGGCCGGGAGCCGGAATCTCCATCTTTTTCAGGGCTGTGCTATTGCAATCATTTGAGATACCTGATCAATACCACGAAGCGTTTGCATAGTTGAATCGTGGCAAGGCATAACGGCAGAGGGATTCAGATTTTTAGAGTTACGGGGTAAGAAGGATAATACTATTTCGCCCCCGAACCACCAATCTTTACTCCAATCCCGCCATCTATTTTAATTGGATGTCCATTTAAAAAGGATCCTTTTTCGCTGGCTGCAAATACTGCCATTTCCCCGATATCTTCTGGTGTTCCCAAGCGCTGAACCAGATGCAGGTCGATTGTGGCCTGTTCCGTAGCTGCCGGATCGGGTGATTTCGCAAATGCTTCCCGGTTCAAAGGGGTATCGATGCCGCCGGGACATAGTGCCACACATCTGATATTCGGGGCATAATCTACAGCAATGCTTCGGGTAAGGCCCAACATGGCGGTTTTGGATGTTGCATAAGCCGCAACTTTATCCTGGGCCATAAATGCCTGCGCACTCGACATGTTAATCACGACACCTCCACCCTGTTTCTGCATGTATGGAATGGCATGTTTTGCACACAAAAATGCGCCTTTCAGGTTCACATTCATAATAGCATCCCACAGTTCCTCAGTGGTATCTGTAACCGACGCATACTTCATGATACCGGCATTGTTCACCAGAACATCAATACCTCCAAAAGCTTCTGCCGCCGATTTCATGGCTGCTTCAACCTGATTTTCGTTTGAGATATCACACTCAATAAATAGATTTCTGTCACCGAGCTTTTTGCCTAACGCTGCCCCGGCATCTTTATCTACATCAAGGATTACCACGTTTGCATTTTCCCTGTGAAAGATACGTGCACAACCCTCGCCAATTCCCTTGGCTCCTCCTGTTACAACAACTGTTTTATTTTTGAATGACATCGTTTTTACTCGTTGATTTTATTACTGAATACTGTTTAGCCTATCCCTGATATGACCTGACTCTTTGTCTGGATACACCTAAGCCGTCAATTCCAAGTTCCACTTCATCACCGGCCTTGAGGTATTGGGGAGGATTAAATCCAAGCCCGACACCTGCCGGGGTTCCAGTGGAGATGATATCTCCGGGCAGCAGGGTCATAAATTGTGAAATGTAACTGACTAAATGAGGTACTTTGAAAATAAAATCGGATGTATTGCCATCCTGTTTCATTTCGCCATTCACTTTTAGCCAGAGGTGCAAATGGTCAACGTCTTCTATTTCATCTTTTGTTGCCAGATACGGGCCCATCGGGGCGAAGGTGTCGCAGCTCTTCCCTTTCACCCACTGACCGCCGCGCTCAAGCTGGAATTCCCGTTCGCTGTAATCGTTATGAACACAGTAACCGGCTACGTAATCGAGTGCATCATCTTCGCTTACATATGATGCTTTTTTCCCGATTACAACAGCCAGTTCCACTTCCCAGTCACTTTTTTTACTGTTTTTGGGAATCACCATATCATCATTTGGCCCCACAATTGACGATGTTGCCTTAAAAAACAGAATCGGTTCTGTGGGAATAGCCATTCCTCCTTCTTTCGCATGATCGGCATAGTTCAGCCCCACGCACACAATTTTACTCGTTTCGGCAACAGGCGGGCCCAGCCTTACGGAATCATCAATCTCAGCTACGCTTTTGCCGTCGGCCTGCAACCATTCCTGCAGTTTTTCAAGGCCACCGGTTTCAAAAAAATCCCGGTTATAATCATGAATAAAAAAGGATACATCAATCTTTTTGCCGTCTGGCAGGATTAAACCGGGTTTCTCTTCACCCGGGCTTCCATATCGAATTAATTTCATAGAGTCTTATCTTTTGTATGTTTTGTGTTCATTCATTGAATTCAGTTAATGCCATATAATCCCGGGAGGAATCGTATCGCCAGGCTCATTTTTTCAGCGTTGTAAATCCCCCATCGATTGGGAAGTTGGATCCGGTGATAAAGCCCGCCTCATCTGAACAGAGATAGAGGGCCAGTGCTGCAATCTCATCAGGCTGTCCCATCCTCCCGATTGGCTGGGTTTTTGAGAGTACTTCAAACATCTCCTTTTCCCTGCCGGGGTAGTGTTGCTTCAGATAACCGTCTACAAACGGTGTATGCACACGCGCAGGTGATATCGCATTACAGCGAATATTTTCATCTAGATAATCCCGTGCAATCGAGTAGGTCATCGAAAGAACAGCGCCTTTGCTTGTTGAGTAGGCGAACCTGTCGGCAATACCCATTGTGCTAACTATAGAGGCCATATTCAGAATCACGCCGCCGCCGTTTTGTTTCATCAGTGATACAGCTGCCAACGCACAATTATAACACCCCTTTACATTTACAGTCATTACACGGTCAAAATCTTCTTCCGTGGTTTCATCGAGTTTACCGATGGCCGCTACACCCGCATTATTTACGAGAATATTAAACCGCTTATTTTCATTGAAAATTTGGGTGAACAGATCAAATATCTCACGCTGATTAGCCACATTTGCACTGTGAAACCTGGCCGAATATCCGGCACTTACAATCTCATTTGCCGTTCTTTGACCATTTTCATCATCCAGATCGAGAATATGGACATCCGCCCCCTGCCGTGAAAACAACCTGGCAATGGCCTGTCCGATTCCTTTAGCTGCACCGGTTATGACAGCCGTTTTATTTTCAAGTGTAAACATCTTCTTCAATTAAATTGAAATGGCAGTTATTCTGCAATATCAACTTTGACAGGATGTATGGCAACTGTCAAATTCAGTTTTTTACATAAGCTAAGACAAAAGATACAGCTGTAACCCTCATCCACAAAAAGGGATATATGAAATCCGGTCTTCCTATTCGAAGAATTTGGCATTATGCTGCTCAGCATACTGCATCAATTGCCTGGCAATTTCGGGATAATCATCAATCACGTTGATTTTTTCATAAGGGTCGTGCACCATGTCAAACAAAAGAGGCTCTTCAATCAGCACCTGGCGGTACACACCGGCAGCCCCGTCAACAGCACCTCTGAGCACCGTCCGGTAACTGTGGGGCAGCAGCAGTTTCCATTTCCCGTCTCCGCTGAATACCCCTTCCAGCTGCTGATTAAAGTGGAAAGCATAATAATCGTGTGGATTTTCGGTGTTTTCACCAGTGATCAGGCTCCATACATCCTTCCCGTCAATTTCATAATCCGGAAGCTGTGCACCTGTGAGACCAGCCAACGTCGGCATAAAATCGATGGAGAAAAACGTATCATGTGATACAGAATTTGGTTCAATATGGCCGGGATATGAAATTACCAGCGGGCTGCGGATTCCACCATCAAACGATGTCCCCTTGCCTTCGCGATAGGGTGTTTGTCCTGCGTGATTTCC
>SKKO01000100.1 GCA_007123715.1 Balneolaceae bacterium
AAAACCTCATTCTTTACAAACGAGTATAACGTGAAAATTACAATTAATCCGAAGGCGATGATGCCTGCGGGCTCGGCAAGCCAGGGAAGAAAAGGTGTAACCGCCATAGAAAAAATGAACAAAATAATGCTCCCATAAAAGAGCAGAACCATAGAGGATAAATATGCGCTTTGATTATGGACAGTCGGGTATGCGATCATCATTTTTCTTATGTAAACCAATATCAATGTAAGCCCTGAGAATCCGAAAATAATTTCCACATAAGGAAAATAGATATAGAAAATGCGCATGGAGAGAATAGTCGCCATGAGCGTAAGGCTGAACAATTCGATCAGCAGCATGGGATCTTTGATGCCTTTTTTCATAACAACCTGAATGCCCTGGATTAGAAATACGGCACCAAAAGCGGCCGCAACCCCCCCCATTATTTTAATGCCGTAACCATTTTGGGCCATAGACGCAAAAGCACCTGTCATCAGGAGGAGTATCAAAAGGTAATAAGTCGTGTTATATCTGCTCATTAGTTCGGTAGATAGAAAACATAATTGAAATCATATGTATAATAGTCATCAAATTTCGCCCATTGTTCACGTTCTTCATCGGTTTCTTGTGCAATAGCGGCCTGCCAAAGAATTGTCGTGTTCAGAAACAATTCTTGATTATCTGTAAGCAGTGACGGTTTGGAAATTTGTGCCCTGTAGAAATTACCTTCCTCAGCCACACCATAAACCTTACTATTTAATGCCCGAAATTTTGATCCTTCAATAATTTCCCGCAAAATATCATTTGATATATCGTTCATCTCCCGGCCGCCTATACGTGATAACAGCAGGATTAAATTGAATCGTACGTCGATCTGACTGTTTGCACCAAATTCGAATTGAGAAAAATTTAACCTGCCTGCCTTTGTTAGAGCAGAATCGAGATATGCAAAAGCGATGGGATCCCGCTGGCTGATATACAACTGTTCTGCCATGTAAATATACGAGTATGCTTTTTCATGTTCTCTTTCAAACATTTCAGCAATTTCAACCGCTTCTTCATGCAGGCCGGCAAGAGCCATATTGATTCCAAGATCTTTCATTTGATTCATGAAAAATGTGGTCTCAAGGTATTCAAAACGATCTCTGGATGCCTGGAAATTTTGTTTGTCAAACCATTCATAATATTCTAATGCAGTGCCGGTATTACCGGTTTCAAACGCCTTGTTTGCCATCATCAGGGCAAGCAAATTATAATCCATTGAAGAGCCGTGGGAATGAGTGTCCCTGAGCATAAAAATACGGTTCATTACACTCTCTGGCAGGGGGTATGGATTGTCAAACTGAGCCTGTACCATAGTTGGCCTTTTTTCGTTGGCTTTGGCAATCCAAAAAAGGATGATTTCCAGATCAGATGGTGTCCGGTAAAATTCTTCAAAAAGGTTGTTTTGGTCAATGTAATTGAAAAAGAGATCGGAATGGTAGGTTTTACTGAACCATCCCTCAAGATAATCAGGATAAATAAAGAGTTCCCGTCGTTGAAATTGCCGGTTTCTTAACCCGTCATTATAGTAGGGTATGGTAACAGGTATAGATTCCGCTAAATAGGATTCTTCGATGTTTCGAAAATGTGTGAGTGCTTCATCGAGATAGTGATTCAATTCAATTAAATCCGGTTCATTTCCACGGTCAAAGGCATATTTATGGCCGAACATGGCACGGCGTTTTTTATTGATTGCCAGGGTATAATTTCGTTCATTTGGATCAGATATAAAATCCAATATCAGAGCCTCATAGTCATCTGCAAGTGCATTAAAAACGGCCCGGTTTGCAAGTGTAAGATTCGGGAAGAAATAACCGCTATTTGCATTTAATATATTTCTGTCAATATTTATCGGGTATAAACTGCTCAAATAGCCGGCGCGGATTACAGAATTACGATAAATGGTGAGCGGCACATTCGATTCATAATTTTCTCCAAGCCACTGCACCATTGGGTTGATTTTGTCGCGATGGCCAAACTGGTAAAATATGGCAAGAATGTGGTTGTAATTATTGAACAGGCTTCCGATAAAATAATCATTCTGTCCGGATTGCCTGATCTGTTCAAAACTCTCTATAACCTTGTCTGTATCCCCAATGGAGGCATAGAGTGAAGCAAGGGTATGATAACCGCCATTAAAATCATTGGAAATTCTTCCGTTGAGTTCATAGCTGCCCCTGGGATAATAAACCCGGAATGCAGATTCACCTTCATACCCTTCAAAAGGAGATATGGCCTGCAGCATTTCTGTCGTTTTTTCAGCGGATGGTGTTCCAAACGTGAGCCATTGCTGGATGGCGTAGTTTAATTCCGCCGGTATTGCAGGGCGGTGAAGGGTTTTGTCCCGGAAAAATTGCATAACCAGTTCATATCCATCATCAGCATGGTCTCGAAGTATATCCCTGGAATTATAACCAGGATTGTAATAGTTATCGTAGGCAAGACGCGTCGTTAATTTGTTTATTTCTCCAATCAGAAAAGCAAAATCCGGATTTTGGTTACGTAAACTCCTGTAATTATCCCTTATTTTAAGAATCAACTCTGATTTGAGTTCGCTTTTGTCGTATTTATCAATCATCAAGAAGAGCTCGTAAATTTCTATAGAAAGCGGAAGGCTTGTTCTTCTGTCAATCTCCGACAGGTATGGGATCAGGTTACCCGGCTCGTAGCGCTCTTCAGTAAGTAAATAATTAGCTTTTAAATACGTATTGACATCCGTGCTTCTGATAAGATCAAATGACTGCTTCCTTATATTTTCAATTACACGATCGTTTTGTTTTCGTTCGGCATCTATCCAGTAAAAAATACTCAGGCTTATCATAACAAGAATCGCAAAGC
The DNA here is from genome assembly GCA_007123715.1 of Balneolaceae bacterium. Lineage (GTDB taxonomy): Bacteria > Bacteroidota > Rhodothermia > Balneolales > Balneolaceae > Rhodohalobacter. The sequence goes on from SKKO01000100.1 coordinate 2,863, forward strand.
CAGTGGCAATTCTTTTTGGGCCGTACCTGATAAACGCTCTCGGTATGGCAACTTTCCTGGCACTCCGTTTCAGGAACTCTATTACATCCGCGAGGATATTTTCTGCCTTTTCAATTTCAACGGTTTTGTCACCCTCTATTTCTGAATACCGTCTGATCCAGCTTGCACCAGGCCTGCATTCATTGTACCAGTTTTCAAAAAAAGACAACGTCCCTGCCGGTAGCAAAAATGAACTGCTCTTATTGCTGTTTTTCCATCGGTCAAGCTGTTTTTTGAAATCGAGATAGGTTGAATAAAATTCAAATTCACGATCTGCCCAGTTTTTTAATCGTGTCCAGTTTCGAATCAGGCTTTCGTGAGTAATATCGAGTACACTATCAGGAGACAAGTCATAGGTTTTGGAATCATCCGTTTTGTACGGGCGAATAAACGAATTCCCCTCCTCCCGAAAGATATTAAGAAGGCTGCCGACAATCTCAGGTTGAATTCCGGGAGAATTGATAATCTCCGTAATCTCTTCAAGGCTCATCCGGTTTCGAACAGCGCGGCTGTTATCAATTTTGGTAAGGCAACTAAATACAGTAGCTATGATCCGCTTTGCTTGTTGGCGTGAAACCTGAACTTTTGGATTATTTTTGATATAGTATTCCCAGGCGTTTCCATAAAGGATATCGGCATGAATTTCGATGACCCTGTGAAGTCCGGTTTCTTTATAGTAAAGCCTCTGGTGCTCCGGCTGGTTTTTGTACCACTGCAAAAATATTTTCTGGTCTGCTTCGGGAAGTTCACTCGCCGGCATACCACCCACCATTGCATAATGGATCAGGTCCATTTCCTCTTTTCCATCAGAGGCAGTTCTCCATATCTGGCTGAGCGCGTGCTGTAAAATTGGCAACTGATCCACACCCTCTGAAAGATCGTAAACCAGGCGCTCCACCAGCCGCTGTGAAATTCTGTTGCCGCTTAATAGGGCAGGTTCTTCGATAACCTGCTTAAGATCTCTCCGTTTTAGCCTCGGGACAAAAAACTGTGAAAACCCAATATAATCGGCCAAACCCCGAAAAGCAGAGCACTGGCCGATATAATCGGACCTCATGGTGCAGACTACATAAACGGGTATGTTTTTCTCTAAAGCAATTTTGGCTGTTTCCAGCAGCAGATTAACCACGATTTGTGAGTCCTGTGAAGGAATTTCATCATAAAAATTTTCCGGATTGGTAAAAAACTCCTCAAACTGATCGGCGATGATGAGCAGATTGGCCGAATGTCTTGTTTTTTCTTTTTTCTCCTCTTCTGTCGCCTGCGCCCACTGTTCACTCTCTTTATCAATATAAAAATCGGAATTTGTGTACAGGTCAATCAGGGATGAATATCCGCGCCTCAGTTCGGTTTCGGCTGTGGACGGATTGATCCCGAACTTGTCACCGATAGCCTTCGCCAGGTTAGTGACAGGGCTGCGTTCGGGACGAAAATCGGCAATGACCCAATTGCTGTATGTTGCCTTAAAAAACCCCGCTCTTGCATTCGGGACAAGACCCGCATATATAAGAGAAGATTTACCCTCGCCCGATGCCCCGGTAAGCATTAAAAACTTGTTCTTTTCCAGAAGTGATGTGATCTGGTCTACCTGGAGGTCACGCCCTTTAAAATAGAGACTTTCCTCTTCGGTAAATGACCGAAGGCCGGTATAGGGGCATATAGGCTGTTGATCGAACATCTAAGAACTCTCATTTATGTATGGAAGAAATCTACGGGCCAGGAAGAATTCATTGTTTTTGAATCGTTTCCACTCATCAGGAGTATGTTGTTTGTAGTTCACTCCGGCGGTGATCCTGGCCAAAAATATGGCCTTGTCACTACCTGAAATCAATTCAGGAATGTGCTGTGTAGCATTATAGAGATTATCATAATAAGCCTCGGCAAAGCCAAACCGATAGATCGAGGGAAATTTGTTTCCTACATTCCTTATGGCCTGGTACGCTTCTTCAGAATTATTTTTCGGATCAATATACATCAGTGCAATGGCCACATTATGGCGATTGGGTTGAAATACCGCTGGATTGTCAAGCCGTAGCATCTCAACTCGTGCTGAATCGAGCAGCTGAACAGCCGCTGATCGCGACTGGTTTTGCAGCAATGCCCGCTGGCTTGCATAAGCATAAATGGATGAACGGTTCACTTCTAACCGGAAAACATCAATTAAGTTGTAGGCAATCTCCATTTCACCATGCACCGTAAGGTTAGCGACCGCATGAGCCACCATTTCGAGTGAATAGGTGTTGGGAAAAAACGGAAGAGTATACTGAAATGAATTCAGCAGCCGTTCCGGGGATATTTTTTCAACAAATACAATTCCTTCCTCAGGTTCATTCCGGTTAAATGCGTAATCGGCCAAATGCAAATAGAGAAGGTTCAGATCAGCAATTTGGCCTGCATTCCTCTCTTCCAGCTTAGAGGCAATCTTTTCCATGATTTCGTATGGCATTGGTTCCCTGGAAAACCAATTACGCGTAGTCATAATTGCATGATAATCCTTAAACCAGCTCTCAAAATACCTGAGGGATTCCCGGTCGTTATAAACCCTGTCAAACAAATTGTGCTGGATCAGGTGACTCACAAATAGCGGGGATTTATAGTAAAATATATTGCCACGTGCTTCGGTTGGATGAAAAGGCACTCTGTAATCAGGATACTGAAACAGAAATTTGCGTGGTACAGTGATT
>SKKO01000364.1 GCA_007123715.1 Balneolaceae bacterium
CAATTCAAAAACTCATATACCTATACCATTTCGAATGAACAAATATGGATCCCAGTCGCTGATTACATTCGCAGGATGTATGTTTGGTTGGATAAATTAAAACATCGTTTTTTTGTGATTTCAGAGTAAACAGATACATGTTATTTTGTAAATATTACAGATACAATCGTTAAGAAATCTACCTGGCCTTTAATGAATCAGAATCACCCCGACGTTGCACTGCTCACCGAAAGCAGGTATGCTGCCTCTGCCGCTCCCGAAGAGGACTGGTATTTAAATAATATTCTTCTCGATGATCATTACTTGCAGAAATCTCTGAACGAGATCGGCTTATCATCCGTGCGTGTTGACTGGGCACGCAAAGATATTGACTGGAGTGGTTATAAATGTGCTGTATTCCGGACTACATGGGACTATTTTGAACGGATAGACGAATTTACTTCATGGCTAGGAATGGTACAAAATAAAACCATTCTGTTGAATGATGCTTCTCTGGTCCGGTGGAACCTCGATAAACATTACCTTGCCGACCTGAAGAAGCTGGGTATTCCGGTTGTGGAAACAGAGTTTATTGAAAAAGGATCGGTTATCGATCTTGATCAGCTTTTGGAGGAGAACGGCAGGGAAGAGGGAATCATCAAACCCTGCATATCCGGTGCTGCGCGCCATACGTACCGTTTCAGCCATAAAAATGCCACAGAAATCCAACCGCTGATTGATAAGCTGCTGGTCAATGAATCCTTTCTTTTTCAGCCGTTTATTGAGGATGTGGTGAAAACGGGAGAAGATACCCTGATGGTTATCGATGGCTGTTTTACACATGCTGTTCGAAAAGTGGCAAAAGCCGGTGATTTTCGAGTTCAGGATGATCATGGAGGGACTGTTCATAGATACAGCCCTTCAAAGGAGCAGATCGAACTTGCGGAGCGCACGATGGCAGGATGCAATCCGGTCCCGGGATATGGACGTGTGGATATGGTGCGCGACAATGAAGGCCGCTGGGTAGTGATGGAACTGGAGTTGATTGAGCCGGAACTTTGGTTGCGGCACCATCCTCCGGCAGCAAAAAACTTTGCGAGGGCAATTGAACGTGTTGTTGCGTGACAAGACGATTTCAAGAGTGGAAAGTAATTTTATTGCCGCACCCCATTACTATATCTTATGAAGATGCAAAAAGGAACAGGATCTTTATTTGCCACCGGGGCAACAAAAATATTCATTCAAACCTGAGTTCAATCTATAATAAACCATAGAATAATGAAAATGCGTGTTGAGTAAACCACACACGGATCTCAGTGAGAAAGGTTTATCAAAACTATCTATAGATCATCCTTGGTGATGGATTTTAGTTGAATTCAGGTTTCAAAAATGTGAGAATCTATTACACCGAAAACTTCAGTAGGGTGAAGGGTTTCTTTGCCGATTTTATCGGAATGCTGAGAGATGATAAGGGGGTGTTTGGCCATGGAGGCGGGAATGCGGCCGTGGGAGCCTTTTACACCGCTCCCTTCGATAGGGATGAGATCCATCGTGTACCGGAACCCTAGTTTTTTTTGCAGGAGTCGGAGTCCCGCTTTTAGTTTTGGGAATCTGATTTCAGGGTCAATAAGAAGTTCGGCGGGGTCATAACCCGGTTTGTTGTGAATATCAACTGTAGCAGCGAAATCAGGAGCCCTGATGTCATCCAGCCAATAGTAGTAGGTGAACCATGAATTATGATCGGCTATGGCGATCAGTTCCCCTGAACGGTCATGATTCAGCTGGCATGCTTCTTTGCCCTCTTTATCCAAAACCCGTTCCACACCTGGCAGCTCTTCAATGAGGTTTTTGACGGCTGGAATATCCGTTGCATCTCTGATATAAATATGCGCAACTTGGTGATCTGCGACGGCAAATGCACGGCTGCTGCCGGGTATGAGAATTTCACCGCCTTTCTCCTCGCGAACGGTGATGTATCCGTGTTTTCTCAGTTCCCTGTTAATTGAAACGGGATTGCTCACCTGTTCAATTCCGTATTCTGAAAGCACGATCACCCGAACGCCGTTCTCTTCGTAAAAGGAGATCAGTTCACTGCACAACTTGTCAATCTCTTTTAAATCCTGAGCAATCTTTTCGTCGGAGGGCCCAATGCGCTGAAGATTGTAATCCAAATGTGGCAAATAGACAAGCGAAAGGGTAGGGTGTAATTTTTCATGCACGTAAATGGCCGAATCGGCTATCCATTTACTCGAACCGATATTCGTATTGGGTCCCCAGAAATTGAAAAGGGGAAATTGGCCCAGATTCGACTGCAGGTCATCCCTTAAACCGGCCGGCCAGGTCAAAATATCGGGAATTTTGACGCCATCAGCCCTGTATACAGGGCGTGGGGTGACGAGGTAATCCACCGTGGAATTCATGTTGTACCACCAGAACAGATTGGCGCAGGTGAATTCAGGATTCTTTTTTTTGGCTGTTTCCCATATTTTTGGTGCCTGTACCAGTTTGTTCGATTGCCGCCAGAATTTGATTTCGTCCATCTCCCGAAAATACCAGCCGTTGCCCACAACGCCATGCTTATCGGGCATTACACCGGTAAGGTAGGTGGACTGAACCGAACAGGTAACCGCCGGAAGCATTGCCTCCACAGAGGCAATTTTCCCTTTCTCTGACCATGCTTTCAGAAAAGGGGTGTGTTCCCCGATCAAATCGGGAGTGAGGCCAACAATATTCAATACGGCGGTTTGGTACATAATTTCGTTTTTTAATCAGAATAAGATTCAAACGGAATATAAAAGCACATTGATCAAATCACCAAATCCTATAACGAACGGCTCCCGTCTTAAAAAAATCTGTTGGTGTGTAAAACTAAGAACTGATGAAAAGAAATTACCGGAGACGAGGACGAAATTATGTGTTAGAGCGGTTTATGAACGCCTGCTTAAAGAAGCTGAACAATGTTTCATTAAAGACCAGTTCTGTTGGATTTTTTACAGAGATGACTTACCCGTCACTTCATCCCTGACACAACATTAGTTCCAAAAAAACGGTTCATGGTATTCTGACCTTCGTCAACACTATTTTTGGCAATTCCATTTATAACGTTGAAGAACCAAATTTTTTATCATTTTGTGAAAGAAAAAATTTTAACGAGCAAGTGTAATATGAAGGTTTGAATTTATACATTCATAAAAATTCTAACATAAATTATATGACATATGAAAATAGCCATCATTCTATCATTGATCATATTTGTTTCCAATTTTCAGTCTTTTGGCCAGGTGCAACCGAATGATGATGCAATTAAAGAAAGTATCAGAAATCTTGAATTGGCAGAAGTCAGGGCGATAGTTGAACGTGATGTGGATGTGCTCAGCAAAATCTGGTCTGAAGATTTTATGGTGAATAATCCTTTAAACCACGTAATACACGGCAATCATGAGGTGTTAGATCGTGTCAGATCCGGGTTTATAAACTACAGTCTCTTTGAAAGAGATATTGAATCGATGATGGTGCTGGATGGAGTTGTGATTGTGATGGGACAGGAAAAAATTATGCCGGTGGGTAATGCATACCGGGCAGGGGAAACATTATACCGGCGTTATACCAATATTTGGACACTGGATGGCGATGAATGGAGGGTAAAAGCCAGACACGCCAACATTATTTGCGGAAATTAGTGGGGAAGATATCAGGTGGATTTTGAATATCGAATATACCCCACACTCGAAATCGATTTAATCAATCATTTTCTACATTATTTAATTGCCCCAAAGTCCACCGAAATTCACGTTCAATGGAATCGGTTAATCCGGTTTTGAGGCCCGGTGGCAATACTTCCCAGGTATAGGTTTCGATTTCGAAATGACTGCTGTACTTTCCGGATAAGATTTCTTTCAGGCTTTGGGTGATCTCATCCTGAGTGGAGAAAAGCCCGTCGAATTGGTCCACAAAAACCGGGACATGAAAATGCACCCTCCATTCTACGGCTTGTTCATTTAATATATGTGGTAAGGCATCCGGCAGGTCTCTGTATTGGCGGATTGCTCCGTCGCTGCGGCGTTCGAGCACCTGATGCAGGTACACAGGTTCAACGAAATGCTGCAGGCGCTCAGCCGCCATTGTTCGCTGCGTGCGATTGCCCAACGGTACTTTAAGCGCGGCGCTAACCTGTACTTTACCGATCCGGATTCCTGCTTCCCGAAATGCTGCAAGTGATTCTTTTGGGTCTTCATACTCCAGAGCAAAGTGGCAGGTGTCATAACAGACCCCTATATGTTTGCGGATCATCCGTTCCGCTTTCTCCTTCGCAATTCCGAATGCCGAAACAAGATGATTGCCGCCAATTGGTAACAGCACATTGTTGAAAAATTCTACCGTTTCGCGGGTATTTTCAATCAGGCAATCGGGTTCAGGCTCCAGGTCAATATGGATTTCCTTCTGTTGTTCTGAGTGAATTACTGACATTTTGTGAGCCAGATTAGCCAGGTGGATGGCTGCCTTTTTAGCCACGGCTTCTTTTGATTCCTTACTGTCATCCCAGTATTTATAAGAGATGGGCGATGTTGAGATGCTGCCCTCACTGCCGGCAGGAGTCAGTTCAGCCAGAATATCGATAAGAGAGGCCGTGTATTTATAACGTTCATCAGTTCGCCAGTCCGGTTTGTAAACGTCATCCTTTACCCGCTCCCGGTGAAAGCTACCATATGGAAAACCGTTGAGTGTAAATACATACAAATTTTCCTGATGCAACCAGTCTTTGAATTCAACCAGTCTGCCGGCTTCCAGCAGCTGTTTTGCGGCATCAGCGGAAAGTCGCAGGCCTATTCCGAATGGTTTTTCTTTGGCCAGCCGTTTTTTCAGTTCAGGAACGTGATTTTTTAGCTGAATAAATGTTGTTTCCCAGGTTTCGCCGGGGTGGATATTTGAGCAATAACTAAGGTGAATACCGGGATTTGAATCAGGCTGCATGATCTTCTGGTTAAAATATAAAACTACTTGTACAAGAACCTTCGGTTCAAAGTGCACTGGTGATAAATTACTTACCAACACGACGCTAAGAAACGAAGACGCACGACGTTTTTAAAAGCAATACGAAGGTAAATTGAGCAGGTGTATTAAACCAGTTCTTTTTCTTTTTTTTCGAGCAAATGGATAGCTTTCTGGTAAAGGCCTGTATCCACAGTGTGTACTTCAATGCCTTTTCCGATATCGCCAAGCAGCATAATGGTGAGTCTGCCACCTAAATGCTCCCGAAATTCTTCGAGGCCGTGAAGGAGTGAACCTTTATCCATGGGATCATCCGGTTTACTATACAATTCAGGCACAAATATCGAAAATCCGCATTGTTGCAATACATTTAAAATCCGATTCCACTCAGACTCTTTAATATTACCATTCAGGTAAGAATATGTCACATCAAGTGCCAACCCGATAGCGACCGCTTCGCCATGGCGGAGTTCGAAACCGGTTAGCTGCTCCAGTTTATGGGCTGCCCAATGGCCAAAATCAAGCGGTCGGGAGGATCCTGATTCAAACGGATCGCCCGAGTTTAAAATGTGTTCGAGATGCAGCTGGGCACAGCGGTGTATCAGGTGTTGCATGGCTGCCATATCACGTTGGGATAAAGCAGTTGAATGTTGCTCGATGAAATCAAAAAAAGCAGGATCTTTCAAAAGGGCTACTTTTACTGCCTCGGAAATTCCCGAGCGCCAGTCGCGTTCGGAAAGGGTTTTGAGGAATTCCGAGTCGTTAATGACGGCAAATGGCGGCACAAATGTGCCCAGAAAATTTTTCTTACCGAACGCATTGATACCGTTTTTTACTCCAATTGCAGCATCGTTTTGAGCAAGCACGGTTGTAGGTACACGGATCAGGCGGATGCCCCTGTGAGCAATTGCCGCTGCATATCCTGCTGTATCGATCACACTTCCCCCGCCAACAACCACAACATAAGAATGACGGTCAATTCCATTCTTATGAGTGGCACTCAGAATAAGTTCGGTATATTCAGGATTGTTCTTGGCTGTCTCGCCTCCGGGAATCAATACGGGTTGTGAAATGACCTCAAATGTATCGCTGTATTTTTTGGAGTACAGCTGAACCTCATCAAAAAGCTCCGGATGATGGTCAATAAGGCCTTTATCCAATACAAATAGAACTTTTTTAATTGTTTGATTCAGTTCAGTCTCCTGATTCGAAGAAATCACATCCGCGAAGAGACGGTTGGATGGATCAAACAGTGAGGTCGTAAAGTGAACATCATACCGGAATGAAACGGTAAATTGCTGTTTTAAAGATGACATGAATTTCTACTTATTTGTATTCACAACAGTGTGTGTACTTAATATATTCAATGTTTTAATTTCATTTTATCGTCATTTCCAGATTGACTCTAAATCATAACAATAAGTGAAAAAGTTAATAAAGATATCAAAAAAGTGACCGGTGGAAAGGATACCCAAACCCATATAGTTTTTCAAAAGTATACCAGTTGATAAAAATCGTAAATAGTGCATTGATAATACTATGATCTGTTTGGAATCCACACCTGAATAACTGAATTTTACAATCTCAACATTCAGCAAAATTTTCAGTATCATAAAAAAACGGCACTGAATATGTAATATGAAAGACTTAGGAAGTAATATTCGGCGTAAGACTGAGACGCTGAATTAACGTTTATTCATCTACAACTATTGGATACAACATCACATGAGTAAAATACCAAAGGAAACCGTTGCCATCAGGCAAACGATATTAAGCTGGCTGAAGCGATGCCTGGATGAAAATGCAATTACATGGCTGACCACTACTGCGGATGATCTTATGAGAGATCCTGAAGACTGGCAACTCTTTACTTCATTCAGCCTCACACCAAGACACACAGGCAAGGGTTTGCCCGGTCTTACAGCCAATGAGATAAGGGAAGCAAACAGATTGCGCAAGGGCTGGGACCCATCTGCCTGGACAGCAGATCAGGCAGGGAGGACGTTCCTGCTTCTAAGTTATGCCGAACAGGGTGAAGAGGAGTTTCTGGATAAAATTGAAAAAATATTTATTACCAGTGACCTGGGCGAAGCTGTTGCGCTTTATCAGGCCTTGCCGGTTTATCCGTTTCCTGAAAAATTTAAAGATAGGGCTGCCGAAGGGGTGAGAAGCAATATTACGACGGTTTTTAATGGTATTGCCCTAAACAACCCCTATCCCATGGACTACCTGGATGAAGGGGCCTGGAACCAGGTGGTTTTGAAAGCACTGTTTGTTGGAAGCCCGCTTTACAAAATACTTGGGGTGGATACCCGTGCGAATGCAACGCTTGCGAAGATTCTTGTGGAATATGCCCACGAACGATGGTCTGCCGGCCGAAGCGTTTCACCTGAACTTTGGCGGCCTGTGGGGCCTTTCATAAAAGATGAATATATCGCTGACCTCCGGCGGGTACTTGATGATCCTGACCCTATCCAAAAACAAGCAGCTGTGCTGGCACTTTCTGCAAGCAAGGTTTCGGATAAAGAAAAATTGCTTCGTCCTTATCAGTCAACCCGTGATGAAATGGTTCAAAAAAATATTACATGGGATGTGATTGGCAGAAATCATGAATTTGAATCTCATTGAAAGACATAAAGTTATTAAAATAATCTAAAAGAATTATCAAATGAAAGAATTGATGTTTATTGATCCGCATGTACACATGATCTCCAGGACAACCGATGACTATATGGCCATGCGAAACGCGGGTATTGTGGCTATTATAGAGCCAGCATTCTGGATTGGGCAGCCCCGTACGAATGCAGGTACGATGCTTGATTATTTCAGCTGGATCGTGGGATGGGAGAGGTTCCGGGCTTCACAGTTTGGGATAAGGCATTACTGCACCATTGGCTTAAATGCCAAAGAGGCCAATAATGAAAAACTGGCCGATGAGGTGATGGAACTGATTCCGCGCTATGCCGGCAAAGAGGGAGTGGTGGCAATTGGTGAAATCGGATATGATGACATGACCAAACTGGAAGACAGGTACTTCAGAAAGCAGGTGGAATTTGCCAAAAAATTCGACATGCTGGTACTTGTACATACACCTCACCGGAATAAAAAGGAGGGAACGATCCGCAGTATGGACGTTTGTGAAGATTTGGGTATTGATCCGTCACGTGTGATTATTGATCATAACAACGAGGAAACCGTGAAATACGTACATAACCGGGGTTACTGGACAGCTTTCACCATTTATCCGGGCACCAAAATGGGGAATGAGCGAATGGTAGAAATTGTAAAGGAATATGGAACGGAGCGAATCTTTATCGACAGCGCTGCCGACTGGGGTCACAGTGATCCGCTTGGTGTTCCCAAAACTGCCAGATTGATGCTTGACCGGGGCATATCGAAAGAGGATGTAATAAAAGTAACGTATCAGAACGCGTTGGATGCGTACGGCCAAAGCGGGCAATTTAACGAGGAAGACTGGCTCAATCGCCCAAAAATTGACCAGTCACAGACATTTAGTGGAAATACGATTTTGCGCGGCGGACACCGCCCGTTTACTGACGAAGAACTGGACAATGCAAAGGATGAGGATGATCTGATCATTAAATAATAAGGTTATGCTTTTATTTTCTTGATTGAATCGATTCGACTCGATTCCAAACAGATTTGTATGTGCAGAGGTTGCGGATTCGGGTTTCCTGTTTTTGAGTTGATCCGTTACCATTTATTTGAAATGTAGATGTCGAAATTGAAATTTTCGTACTCTCTGTTTTATAACATATGAACTGTGTTTTTTTCACTTCTTTTTCCTCTTTTCGGAAAAGAAATCCAAACAATGAAAATTAAATAAATTAGCATCAGTGAAAACGAAGCTCAGAGCCTGTCTTGTGTTGATGCGTCCGCCCAATATAATAACAGCATTTGCCGATATACTTGCAGGTTTCGCAGCAGCAGGAGGTATTTTGGCTATATCGGGTGCCGGTATTCAAATTGAGCCTGCCGGACTTGGATGGCTTCTTCTTGCAACTTTTGGATTGTATGGTGGCGGTGTCGTTTTTAATGATGTATTTGATGCGGATCTTGACGCTAAAGAACGCCCGGAAAGGCCTATTCCAGCTGGCAAGGTTTCCAAAATTACGGCTTTTTTATTGGGAGTTGCCTTGTATTTGATTGGCGTACTTTCAGCAATACAGGTTAATCATTACGCTGGCTGGCTGGCAATGTTGATCGTGGTACTAACCCTTGTCTATGACAGTAAAGCGAAGCACTCTGTGGTTTTTGGTCCGCTCTTTATGGGGTTATGCAGAGGCGGTAATTTGCTTTTGGGCGCGGCCATACTGCCTGAAGCAATTGGCAAGATCTGGTTTCTTCTATTTTTCCCTGTAGTTTATATCGCTGCAATTACGCTGATAAGCAGGGGTGAAGTTAGCGGCGGGAGCAGGGTACATGGCCGTCTGTCATTCGTCATGATCCTGTGTGTAATATTGGGGTTGCCGGCTCTTTCTTTTTTTGATGCTTTTGATATCCTTCCGGCTCTGCCTTTCCTCATTTTATTTGCCATATCTGTTTTACCGGCATTTTACAGGGCATCTGTTCACCCGGATGCAGGCAGGATTAAAAAAGCGGTGAAACGTGGTGTGATTTCACTTGTGCTAATGAATAGTGTAATTGCAGCCGGATATTCTGGTATTCTAATGGGGGTTATTGTTTTAGGAGTTTTTATTGGATCAATTTTAACTGCGAAATTGTTTGCGGTTACATAAAGATGGAGATGGTCCTAAGCACCGTTCATGCCTGTTTGCTGTCATCAAACTTTCAGTATGTATCAGGTTTGGTGATGCCGTGTCCATACACGGCATCACGTATTTGAAGCTTTTCAATAATCAACTGAACAAACCTGTTAACTCTCAATTTATCGTATATGCCGGTTGATGAGGTTCTCGAGTAATTCCTGCTTCCCGCTGCGTTTTTGTGGCTCACCTTTACGGATAGCAAGATTTCTGAGTTCTTCAAGTGTCAGTTTGCCATCCTCAAAGTTTTTTCCATCGCCATCGTCGAAACTGGAATATCTTCCGTAACGGATATTTTGATAGTCGGAATTTTTTACAATCTCATCAGCAATCAGTAGTCCGCGTGCGAATGTATCCATTCCGCCGATATGTGCGACAAACAGATCTTCCGGATCGGTAGAATTACGCCTGATTTTGGCATCAAAATTGAATCCGCCGGGTTCAAGTCCGCCATGTTCAAGCAATATAATCATCACCTCAGCTGCATCGTACAGATTGGTTGGGAAATAGTCTGTATCCCACCCGTTCTGATAATCGCCGCGATTTGCATCAATACTGCCTAACAGCCCGGCCTGAGCAGCTACCTGTACATCATGTGCAAAAGTATGGCTTGCCAGTGTGGCATGATTTGCTTCGATGTTGAGTTTAAAATCCTCCAGTAGATCCTGTTCATGGAGAAAGCCGATTACGGTGGCGGCATCAAAATCGTATTGGTGTTTAGAAGGTTCCATGGGTTTGGGTTCAATCAGATATACACCTTCAAAGCCAATTTTGCGGCCGTAATCCCTTGCTGCACGGAGAAATGCACCCATGTGGTCAAGTTCACGTTTCATATCTGTATTGAATAGGTGCATATAGCCTTCACGGCCTCCCCAGAAAACATAATTTTCACCACCAAGTTCAACGGTTGCGTCGAGTGCAGCTTTTACCTGGGCTGCAGCATGGCATACTACATCAAAATCCGGATTGGTAGCAGCACCATTCATATAGCGTGTATGGCTAAAAAGATTTGCTGTACCCCATAGTAATTTAACACCCGTCTCTTTTTGATGTTCTTTTGCAAGAGCAACGAGTTGTGAAAGGTTTTTTTCTGATTCAGTAATAGTTTTTCCTTCCGGAGCGAGATCCCTGTCGTGGAAGCAGTAGTATGGAATACCAAGCTTGGTAATAAATTCAAAAGCGGCTTCAACTCTGAACTTTGCGTTTTCGAGCGGATCAAGAGATTTATTCCATGGAAAATCGCGTGTACCCACTCCAAAAGGGTCACTGTTTTCATTGCAGAATGAATGCCAGTAAGCCACTGCAAACCTGAAGTGATCCTTCATGGTTTTGCCGGCTACAACCCTCTTTTCATCATAATGGGTAAAGGCGAGCGGATTATCTGTTTCTGGACCTTCAAAGGTTATTTTTTTTATATCGGGAAAATATTTATTTGTACTCATTCTTCTATTTTTTGGTTAGTTCAGCGATTAAAGTTTCTTTCCAATTTTGATAAGAATTATTATAACTATTTCTCTTATCAGTATTTGGCTCAATTGTTTCAAGGATTGTTAATCCTTGAAATGCTTCTTTTAAATCAGAGAAAATACCTGTTGCAATCCCGGCAGCACGGGCAGCTCCCTGGGAGCCATCCGTATCATAAAGCTCTAGTACGGCACCTGTGGTATTCACAAAAGCTTCTCTGAAAAGCGGACTCAGGAACATATTGGCACGGCCGGCTTTTACGGTATCGTGTTTCATTCCCATTTCTTTCATTACCTCAAATCCGTAATTCAGTGAATTTACAATACCTTCCTGTGCTGCGCGGAGAAGGTGGCCGGTAGAGTGCCGGTTAAAATTAAGCCCATGGAATTGCCCGCCCGGATTTCGGTTTTCCAAAATTCGTTCAGCTCCGTTACCAAATGGTAAAATGGTGATGCCATCCGAGCCAATGGGTGTATTGAGTGCCATATTGTTCATTTCTTCGTAGCTGATGGTATCATTCCGAATCAGGTTCTGTTTGATCCAGCGATATAAGATTCCGGTGCCATTTACGCACAAAAGCACTCCGTATCGCGGATCTTCAGGGGCATGATTCACATGGATAAAGGTATTGACCCGTGATTTTACATCATACCTGGGCGATCCCGTTATTCCGTAAATAACACCGGAAGTACCAGCGGTTGCAGCAACTTCACCAGGGTTCAAAACATTCAGGGAGAATGCGTTATTTGGTTGGTCACCAGACTTATACGTAACCGGGATCCCCTCTTTTAAACCAAGCCGTTCACTTGCTTTTTTATGGAGGCGGCCAAACTCGGCGAATGACTGGTGTGTATCAGGAAGGATATCAGGATCGATACCATAATGATCAAGCAGCAATTTTGCCGGTTTGTTTTCCTTGTAATCCCACAAAATACCTTCTGATAAACCGGTGTAGGTTGTATTGATTTCACCCGTAAGTTTCATGGATATGTAATCACCGGGAAGCATGATTTTGTAAATCTTTTCATACACAGAGGGTTCATTTTCCTTGACCCATTTTAATTTGGAAGCGGTGAAATTTCCGGGTGAGTTTAAAAAGTGGGTCAGGCAAGTGTCAGCGCCCAATTCATTAAAAGCCCGGTTTCCAATTTCTGCAGCCCGGCTGTCGCACCAGATGATCGAAGGCCTTAAAACACGGTGATCTTTATCAACCGCAACAAGTCCGTGCATTTGATATGAAATTCCAATTGCAGCAATATCATCCGAGTGAATCGCTGTTTTTTGTAATAATTCAACTGTAGCAAGCACTGCATGGTCCCACCAGGTAGAGGGGTCCTGTTCGGCCCATTCCGGTTTAATGGAGGAAATTCTGAGTTCGGTTTTTGGAGACATGGCAGATCCGGCAGAGAGCCCTGTTTCGCTGTCAAGTAAAGATGCTTTAATGGAAGAGCTGCCGATGTCTAACCCCAGCAGGAATTTTGTTTTTTTCATGTATATGGTATAATCTTATCCCGATTCATTAATTTGTTTACTATTCAAAGATTTAAAAAATCAAGCTTTCAACCAAAACAAATATCCGCTAAACCAGAAATATTTTGGCTCGATTTATAAAACTCTTAAATAGCAAGGGAATTGACCTCTCGCCGAAAACCTATTTTGTTACGGCTCTTTCCTACATGGCACTGGGACTGTTTTCCTCGCTCATTATTGGTCTTATCATCCGGACAGCGGGAGAACAGCTTGAGTTAACACTACTGATTAGAATGGGGCAAACTGCCATAGATTTGATGGGGCCTGCAATTGGTGTTGCTATTGCATTTGGCTTGAAGGCACCACCGCTTGTTTTGTTTGCCTCGGCTGTAGCAGGTGCTTTTGGTGCTATGAACGGTGGCCCTGCAGGTGCATATGTTTCAGCTCTTATAGCTGTTGAATTCGGAAAATTAGTCTCCGGATCTACAAAAACAGATATCATCGCAACTCCTTTGATAACCATAGTGATCGGTTTTTTTGCAGCAGAATATCTTGGGGTTTTTATCAATCAGGGTATGCTGGCTTTCGGTGAACTGATAAACTGGTCGGTTGACCGGCATCCTTTTTTTATGGGAATTCTGGTTGCCTCGCTGATGGGTATGGCACTTACGGCACCCATTTCCAGTGCTGCAATTGCCATAATGATAGGGCTCGAAGGCCTGGCTGCCGGTGCGGCAACAGTTGGATGCTCTGCACAAATGATCGGGTTTGCTGTAAGCAGTTATCGGGAAAATGGCTTGGGTGGGCTGTTTGCCCAAGGTATAGGAACCTCTATGCTGCAAATTGCAAACGTAATTAAAAATCCTTTTATACTGATTCCTCCAACACTCTCCGGAGCGTTACTTGCGCCGTTTGCAACCATGGTATTTTTGATGGAAAATACACCTGAGGGTGCAGGCATGGGAACGAGCGGATTTGTTGGCCAAATTTTTACTCTAACCGCGATGAACTTCAGCTGGCCGGTCGTTGTTTACATTGGCATCCTTCATTTCATCGGGCCTGCAGTAATCAGCCTGTTAATTTCAGAGTATATGCGGAAAAAAAACTGGATTGCATTTGGTGATATGCTCATCAGGAAACAATAAGTGGCCATTAAAATTCGTATTATCCGGCAATGTAAATCTTATCATCATTAAACATTTTTATCGTTATGCCAAACGTCACACAGATACTTCACGATTTTGTAAATCTTGTAGATCCTGAACAGAACCAGATTTTTAATATGAGTCAGGAGGAGGCCGAAAAGATTGTAGCAACCGGTGACCCTGAAATGGTTCGAACTATCGATGGCAGTTTCGCCATTGTAACCAAGGTTGGTCACCAGGTATTCATGGCACGGTCTATCGGACGGCCGATGCGCTATTTTATGGCAAAACAGGAAGCAGGTCCGCTTCTAATTGTCGCAGACCGTATTGATGACATATACGAATATCTGAAAAAAATAAATCTTCATTACCAATTCCGGCCGGATTATACCCGTATGGCACCAGCCCATTATGTAACACGCCTGGATGTAATTGGCTGCCCGGATCCTAATCCGAATTATAAACGTTACTTTACCCCTGAAAGAAACAGCCTGAATTCTGACCTTGATGCAATCGGTGAGGCATATGTGGGAGCGATGGCAAATGAATGTGCCAAATGGCTCGATTCCATGCCTAAAGACGAACCTATAGGTGTGCTCTTTTCCGGAGGTATAGACAGCGGTTCAGTTTTCCTGGTTCTTTATGATTTATTATTGAAAAGAGGAGAATCCCCGGCAAGATTAAAAGCTTTTACACTGGCAGTGAATGGCGGCCCCGACGGTGACCAGGCGCATAATTTTCTCGATAATCTGGGACTCGGCATATTCCATGAACTTATTGAAGGTAAGCTTACCGATCTGGATTACAGGGAAACCATCCGGGTGATCGAAGACTACAAGCAGAGAGATGTGGAAGCTGCAACCATGGCACTTGCACTCTGCAAGAAAATCCGTTCTCTATACCCGGGATGGAAATATCTTGCCGATGGAGACGGCGGAGATGAAAATCTGAAATCATATCCGATCGAGGATAACCCTGAACTCACTATTCGCAGTGTATTAAACAATTCGCTGCTGTATCATGAAGGGTGGGGAGTGGATAAAATCAAACATTCCCTTACTTACAGCGGTGGACAAAGCCGCGGACACGTCAGGACGTACGCTACTGCTGAGAGGCATGGTTTTAAAGGTTTCAGCCCATATACGCTACCAAACGTTATTGAGGTTTCAGAGGGAATTCCCTTTATTCAATTGACAAACTGGAAGCATGAAGAATTATATGCTCTTAAGGGAGAAGTTGTAAAACGTGGTGTTAAGGCTGTAACAGGGTTTGATATGCCGGTATTCCCTAAAAGAAGAATGCAGCATGGAACGGTTGCAATGGAGGATTTTAAGAAGGTATTCCCTGACGACGAAATGGAGTACAGAAGATATTTTTCTTCGCTTTACAGCTGATAACCGTTACCCGGAAAACCCATATATCGAATGCATCAAACCATGCCATAATTCTAATCAAGATAGTTTTGCAAAATCGTTGTTCCTGATTCTCCGTACCGGAATTATTCCGGTTGCCACCGTACACCGATAAGCAGGCCAAATTGATTTCCGAGTAGAGCACCATTATCATATGCTGAATCGATCAGTAGAGTGACCCGGTGTCTGGTATCCGTCAAAATCGGAACGGACAGCCCGGCAAAAAGTGACCACTGGTTAACAGAGTGGCCTCCTTCGGTAATTATTCTGTCAAGGTATGTAATTCCGTCTTGCTGATTCAGGCATTGATATCCAAATAGCTCCTGGTCACCCAGATCAGGCACCCGGTTGTCACAGTATTTGCCATAATTCCTGCTGAATGTTGCTTTTGCCGAAAATTCAACTGCTTGAAATGAACCCGATAAACCAACATGGTGTGCAACAATCCGGTTATTTAACACACCAAGGTTAGAGCCGGAAGGGGTAAATAATGGGTTGCCAATGGTTTGTTGATGATATACCCAGCCGCTGCGATAGACGCCGTGGTTATAGTAATTTTCATTGCCACGGTAAAGGTCTCTGATCAAATCGCCACCTTCGTTGCTGCGGCGGGGGCCATCCTGATATTTTGTATATAAAAATTCATATACGAATCGCCTGAAAGGCAGTCTGCTATGGCCTGGCAGTGTGACTGATATGCCGGTTAATGCATCCTGCAGGCTTTTCAGCTTAAGGTTATCCCGTGATTCAAGAGGGTGCTGTCTGTAAAAAGAAAGATTGGTATCTCCAATATCAAGAAAAAAGCCGAAATCCCAGGCACCGAGATGATCACCGAGAACGTAGTTCTGCATAGGCCCGGGAGTTTTTTCATCTCCTGGCCTTGCAAAAAAAACATTCCTATAATCGGAGAACCGGGTGGGTATGTCGCCAAATTCCGGGTGATTATTACCACCCCATTTAGCATAATGAGCAATTCCCGCATAAATATTCAAGGGAAAATCCCCGCCGAATTTTATATGGCCAACTTTTTCATGCAGAAGCAGATCTTGCGTATATCTGCTGCTACCGAGCCATCCGTGAGATAAGTGACCCCGAATTTGCATGAAGTCTTTTGTAAAAGGTATTGAAAGCCAATCGGATAAACCTATTCTTACCTGTGGAATAGGAGAAGCATTATGGCTGATTCCTAAAGAACCCATGCTTAAATCTTCTGCATGGATAGGGGATGTATTATGAAACCTGCCTGCAATAAATTCAAGACCGTAAGCTTTTAAATTTATATACCCGCGGTTAAAATTGATTGTAGATTCTTTCCCCGGGCGTGCAATCAGGTCAGCCCCATAGAAAATTTTTATCGGGCCAATATCTCCAAAATCGGAGTGATACTGAAAGCGTGAAAATAACTGGCTACCATTCCGGGCGTACATACCGTGTCTGTTTGATTGCAGCCAAAAGGGTGTATGGTCACTGGAACTGAAAATACCTGTTGATTCAACGGAAAGCCCGCTTTGAGCAAATGCAGTGGATTGCAGGATAGTGATAAAAAAGAGTGCAATTACGAATATTCGCATAAAAGAGGGTTGATCAATCAGCCGGTAGTGTTAACATTTATAAATAAACAGCTGGAGAAATGTATGCAATGTGAAGAAGATTAAACAGGGGGGAACATGCGTTTATTGAAAATGTTATCTTTATGAATTGCTTGCACAGTTCAATATTATCAATAGATAAATTCACTTTTGGTCAACAATATCAGTAATAAAATTGTAGCCTCATACAGGCCGGTTAAAGAGAAAATAGATGTGATGCGTCCATATTTGTGGCTTCATGAAAAAGAGGTGCAAAAAGATGGAACGCTTCAAAAGGTTAATACCCTGTTTTTAACCAACAGGGAATGCCCGTTTAAGTGTACCATGTGTGACTTGTGGCGCTACACTTTGGATAAGCCGACACCACCGGGAGCTATACCGGCACAGATTGAATTTGCACAAAAGCAATTGCCGGCGGCTTCTGTAATTAAATTGTATAACAGTGGTAATTTTTTTGACGGAAAAGCAATTCCCAAAGCAGATTATGATTCCATTGCTGCTCTTATCCGGGGATATGATCATGTTATAGTTGAAAATCACCCAAAATTAACCGGGCCTTATATTGATGAATTCCGCCAAAAACTAAAAGGAACGTTTGAAATTGCCATGGGGCTTGAAACTATTCATCCGGACGTGTTGCCGGCACTGAACAAGCAGATCACAAAAGAGGATTTTCTGAATTCTGCTGAATATTTACTAAACAGAGGTATTGATGTACGTGCATTTATATTGCTGAACCCTCCATTTTTAATGGGTGAAGAAGAAAATATTCATTGGTGTATAAAATCTGTGGAATATGCCTTCAGATGCGGTGTGTCTGTTTGCACTATAATTCCTACCAGGGAAGGAAATGGAATTATGGAAAAGTTAAGAAAGGAAGGGTACTATGTACCGCCAAAACTAAAAGCAATTGAACAAGTTTTTGAACAAGCGTTGGAATTAAAAAGTGGAAGGGTTTTTTGCGATACCTGGGATCTTGAAAAATTTTCAACTTGTGATCAATGTTTTAATGAAAGAAAAAACAGACTTGTATCGATGAATCTTCAACAGAAAGTTTTACCTAAAATACGATG
>SKKO01000390.1 GCA_007123715.1 Balneolaceae bacterium
GATTGCATTTTTGATCCAATACAGGGCTTCATTTCTGTCGCCAAGCCGTTCATGGGTAGTTCCGGCTCTGTACATGATATAAGAATTATCGGGGGCTAACTTCAGAGCTTCACCCAGATAGTCGCGTGCTCTTAGTTCATTTCCAATAACCGCCTCATAACCTGCAAGGCTCATTACGAGTTCGGGATCGCCGGGGTTAATGTCATACTGCACGAGAGCCAGCTCAATGGCCTTTTGGAAAGCCGGGAATGCCTCATCTTTTTTGCCGGGAGTATGGTAATATGCTGAGGCCAGGTTTCCCCAAAGAAGATAATTACGATCATTGAGTTCAAGAGCTTGTTCATACATACGTACAGATTCACTGAAATTTCCCTCTGAGTAATAGAGTGTAGCAAGGTTTGATGCAGCACTATAGGTAACCTGAATTTCCAGGGACTTTTCGTACATCTCCCGGGCCTCATTCAGCATATCGGTAAAATAATACATACTGCCCAGGTTCATATACCCGCGATGGTTGTCCGGTGTAAGGTCTATCACACGGCGGAATTGCTCTTTGGCCTCTTCGTATTTATTATTCCGAAAATAAAATGCTCCTAATATATTGTAACCAGCCCAATAGTCAGGTTTTAACTGTATAGCGCGTTTGTAGGTCGATTCTGCAAGGTCAAGGTCACCGGAAAATTCATATGCTTCGGCCAGCCCGCGATAGGCATCTGCATTGGTTGGGTCTGAGGCAAGGGCATCATTATAATGCCGGATGGCTTCCTGGTACCTGCCTGTTCCGGTGCCGATCATACCAAGTGTAATGTGAGCCTGCAGTAACTGATTGTTCAGCTGAAATGCCCTGTTACTTTGCTCAGACGCCAAATCGATCCAGGTTCGTTCACGGGTATCTTCAAATTTTCGCCAATAGGCCTGTCCCAAAGCGGCGTATGCAAGTGCAAATTGGTTATCCAGTACAACAGCTTCTTCTAATGCCTGAATGGCGTTATTAATATTTTCAAGACGTTCAAATCTCTGGAGATATCCTAATCCCTGAATGTAAAGTTCGAATGCTGCCGGAACTGAAGTTTTTCCCACACTGATTACTTCTATGGTTTCAGGATTTAATTCCAGGTTCAGCATGGCCAGCAAACTTTCAACCGATTTTTCATGTAGTGCAGGTACATCGGATGCATCCACATCAATCACCGCAGAGTTTAACTGCCTGAGGTTCCTTGAATCGATGAGGGTAATGGTCAGCCGAAGCCTGTCAGCAATGGGCTGCAGACTCCCGGCAATAGCATAGTTAACCCTGAACATTTGATACGCCTCTCCCGCACTTGATATGTTTAAACTTCGGATTTCCCCGGCAGGTACCACCCATAGGTCTTTCTGATAGCGCTCCAGCTGAGAAAGCTGACTTGTAATCGTTTCAACGAGGCCATCGGCAAAAATCTGTCTCGCGGGGTCTGCACCAATATTTGTAAATGGGAGCACTGCAAGGTGCACTGATCCTGTGTCTGACTGAGATACCCAGTTTTGAACGGTATAATTGCCGGGAATAAACAGAAAGAGAAATAATATGGTTACAAATGCGGCAACAATTCCCGATCCAATCAACAGCATACTCCGGTTCTTCGAAACAGATGCGGCCTCTTCTTTGATTGTCTTTACTGCGGCAGATCGAATACCACTTGTCGATAATCCTGCAATGCTCATTAAGTCGTTCAATAAGTCAGCAGTTGAAGAATAGCGTTCATCTGCTTCTTTTGACATACAACGAAAGATCACACTCTCCAGCCTTTCGGGTAACTCGCCAATGATACTGTTTATTGATGGCGGATCCGTATTGATGATAGAGTACATCGCCGAATGCTCGTAAGCACCGGCAAATGGATTCCGGCCGCTCAGCATTTCATACAAAACAACCCCAAAAGACCAGATATCCGATCGCTGATCAAGATCATCACCGCGAATTTGTTCGGGCGACATATACGAGATGGTTCCGAGGGTGGAACCTGCCCTGGTCAGTTGATTTGCCCCTGCTATTTTGGCAAGCCCGAAATCGAGTATTTTAACTTCATGTAAAGTGCTTACCATGATGTTTGCAGGTTTGATATCGCGATGAATAATCCCTTTTTTATGAGCTGCATCTAAACCTTTTGCAATTTGTATCGCGTAATTCAGCACCTGTTCTGAAAGTGATGTAAACGGGTTTAGATCCCGTTCATTCTTTTCATCAGAAGTTTCGTTCACTGCCAGGCTTCCGTTATTCAGCCTTTTGATGAAAGAATCATGCAAATTTGCACCATCAATAAATTCCATCACAATGAACTGCCTGCCATTTGTATCTTCTTCAATACCGTATATCTGGCAAATATTGGGGTGGTTAATTTGAGCAATAGAACGTGCTTCCTGCAAAAAACGCTCATGTCCGTCTTCATCAGCCATTGCATGGCCGGGCAAAAATTTCAGTGATACATCACGGTTTAATTTGGTATCGCGGGCTTTATACACCACACCCATTCCTCCTTCGCCGAGCTTTTCGAGGATTTGGTAGTGTAAGATGTTTGAGCCCTTTTGCATGGCGTTAGTTTACGCTGATAAAGCTATGGAGTACAACCCATCCCTTACTGACGAAGCCTTTTCTTCGTTTACATTTCGGTGAACCGGCCTGGCATAGCCGGGCTCTTCGGGGATTTGATAATGGGGAAACAGTTGGGCCAGTCATATCTGATTTGATCTATTCACTCAGGTAAATGTTTTACCGGTTATAAGACTAAATTTACTGATCTTAATGTCTTGGCTGGTAACGGCTGTTTTAGTTTTTGACCGGTTTTCGAGTGCCATTTTCCATTGATAGAGGCCACCAAGAGTATGATCTACCTTTTCGAGAAAAGATTTGTAGGGCCCTGAAGTTTCGTATTGATCAACAGAATCAGCATGATCCCAGATCGATAATGAAATCATTTCACCGTTATTTTCAGAATTATCCAGTAAAAATGCAAAAAGGCAACCTTCAACTTTTTTTAATTCCGGCAGAATATCACTGTTAAAAATGTGGATGAATTCTTCTTTATATCCTGTATTGATTTTTAAGGAGAGTATTCTGAGGCAAGAACTATGTACCGGAATCTCTGCAGGCAGCGGATCCTCAGATTTTGCTACAGGGTATGTTCTAATGATTGGCTCTGCCGGTACGGGGATATACTCTACTGTATGATCTTTCGATAGCTGAATTTTCCATTCACTGCCACTCTCAAGAAAATCCTGTACTTTTTCTCTATTTCTTTGATATTCTCCTGACACTTCATAATTGAAAGCATCCTTTTCAGATTGCCAGAGAGTGAGAGATATATATTTTCTGTTCTGTTCCCGACTATGAAGTAAACCTGCAAAAATACAACCCGGAGTATTTCCCAGTGATGACAAAATTTTATCGCTATATATTTCACCCAGTAATTCTTCTCCATCGATTTTAACGATTGCTTCCACCATTCTCAGATACATGGTTCTGTCCTCCTGTCAGGTTGGGGTTCTTTTTAACACAAGAGCGGTCACATCATCAAAAAGCTTTGCTTTACCGCAGTGATTCATGCAAGTATCAACTACATTGTTAATCAGATCTTGCGGTGATTCATTTTTTTCAACTGATTCCCGAAGAAGTTGTATAAGGCGTTCCTCTCCGAACATTTCGTCGTGAATGTTGGAAACGTCGGTTACTCCATCTGAAAAAACAAAGAGCAACTCTCCCGTCTGTAACTCTACAATTTCCTCTTCATACTCCATTCCTTCCAGCATCCCCAAAGGTAACCCGCCGCTTTCGAGCCGAATATAGCTCCCGTCATTTCGCATGATAAATGGATAATCATGGCCGGCACTGGAATAATGAATGGTATTTTTTGATGTATCGATAATAGCGATAAACAAAGTGGCAAACTTTTCCGAACTTGTACTCTGAAAGAGCTGGTTGTTGGCGTGTTTTAAAATTTCGCCGGGCTGAGAGAGGTGTAAAGCCTGTCCGCGGAGTATAGCCTGAAGGTTTGTCATCAGAAGTGAAGCCGGCAAACCTTTTCCGCTGATATCCCCCAAACAGAGTGCCCAGCGGTGTTCATCCATTTGGATATAATCAAAATAGTCGCCACCAACCTCCTGTGCGGTAATATTTTGTCCGGCAATGGCATAGCCGTCCAATTGAGGTGCTGCAGCCGGGAGCATTTTTTTCTGTATGGAAGAGGCCAGTTCCAGTTCCCTGCGCATCAGCCTGTAAGCCTCTTCTTCTTCATAGAAACGGGCATTTTCCACGATTTGTGCAGATTGTGCTGCGATGATCGATAAAAGGCGCTGATCCGATTCAGTGAATCCCGTTTTTTTCTCCCCCCGTTTATTGTATATGGTCAGAATACCGATCAGCCTGGTTCTTGCCATCAGGGGGGCACTGATCAGGGAGTGAATCGAACTATCCCATTTTACATTTCGAAACCGCGAGTCATTATCCGGCTCGTTGATCATCAGAGGTTTTTTATTGATCTGCATCCAGCCAAGCAGGTTCTGGTTCAGATGCAGGGGAGAGTGCTCGCTGGTACTGATCATACTGCGAACAAGGGTATGCATGGGGTTCGCCTGATTTTCCCCCACAAGGGTGATATCTCCCTGTTCTGCGTTCAGTGCACGTATGGATTTGCTGATTATGGAACGCATGATTTTCTGACTGTCCAGGCTGCCGCTGATCGCTAAAGCAAGATCATTTAAAATAGCAAGCTCATCAACCGCCCGGCGAAGGCGTTGATTTTCTTCTTGAAGCCGGTTTATATCACGTTCCAAATTGTCTGTATGATTGCTGAATGAACTCAAGGATTGGAATTATTTACGATTACCGTTTAAATCTAAATACCAAAATTATTATTTAAGTAATATCCTGCCTTAAAGAAAAATTTACTATTAAGGTTTAACAACAGATTAAAATTATTGACTCTATGTTGATGAAAGTCAAATTTACTTAAAAATGATCAGAGATTTTAGGATTAATCAATCAAACTTTTGGACTATTCAAGCATCTTTGAAGCTGTGCGTATAATTACAGCGCATTTCCCCCCATCTTTCAATATGGCCAGGCCTGTTAGATCTCTAAAAACTCTATCTCATTTGCCACCGAGAATAAATGAAGCCGCACAATTTTGATACCTGCTTGTTGCCTTCTCAAATCGACCAAAACTTTCTCAATTAACGATGATTCAATGAAGACTTATTTTAAAAATTGTTTTTCCCGGTTCTGAATCGATACCCATACTGCCACCATGCGCTTTCACAATATCATTCGTGATACTCAATCCTAAGCCCGTACCCTGCGTCCCTTTCTTGGTCGTAAAAAACGGCTGCAGGATTTTGTCTTTGATGGCGTCGGGAATACCCGGCCCGTTGTCTTCGATTTCGATGGTGATACGATCGTTTTTGGATTTGGTGCTGACAGTTAACCTTGGAAGGTAACCCTGATCCCGTAGGGGCAATTCATGAATTGCCCCTACGGGATTGTCGGATGGGATATTAATTTTCACTTTTTCCCTCATCGCATCAAACGCATTATTACACA
>SKKO01000319.1 GCA_007123715.1 Balneolaceae bacterium
AAGAAATTTTAATAATTTCTTGATATTGGTTTGAGTGCGCCTGTTGGCAAAAAAATAAGACAGTTGTGAACTTACAAACTTCACGTTATTGGCAATGATTGATTAGTTTGGTAAAGACAGGTTTCGCCCTTGCTCATCTCTTTGTTTGATGGGCTGAATTGATCATCCTTTTTAAAACGAGACTTTAACATATTTTATTGAAAAGTCTCACAAAATAAGAATAAAATTAAAAAAAGATGCAATCATTCGTGATGGAATCTCAATTCATATGAATTTATAATCTAAAGCCTGATAAATCGATTAAACGTTTTCTTATTTTAAATTAAGAGCCGGTTTCATTGGAAATTCACCCAGCGAAATGGTTACTTTGCAATTCTGAACCATAACAAGGATTTTTCATATCGTAAGTGTATCGTTACTATTTAACGTTTTTCCTTATTCTATTAGTGGTGCCGGATGTACTTGTAGCTCAGAGCCAATCAAGACTACATCCCATTCCAAATGTGTACCTTGACTGTAATAACTGTGATGTTACTTTTATACGGTCTAATATTACATTTGTGAATTATGTCCGGGATCAGGGTGATGCCACCATTTATCTGCTGATTCAAGACCAGCGAACAGCCGGAGGGGGCAGGGAGTTTACACTTATCTTTTCCGACATCAATGTAGCGGCTTCCAGAACAGACACACTTACATATATTTCATCAAGTACAGAATCAAGTGATGAGCGGAGGCGGGGGCTGAACCGGTTTATTAAAATCGGCCTAGTGCCTTTTGTTACCAATACTGTAGCTGTTCAGGCACTGGATATATTTTATGAACCTCCATCTGATGCTCTAAGGGATGACGAAGAAATTGTGGACCCATGGAATAACTGGGTCTTTGATGTGAGCCTGCGTTCAAATATGTGGGGCCAGCAGGGGGAGTTTAATTTTGGTCTTTTCAGCGGACTTGAAGCCGAACGTACTACACATACCTGGAAATTGCGTGCACGTACCCAGGGTGAGATTCGCCGGAGAAATGTTGAAATCACAGACCGGACATTACGCGTAAATCGCGATTGGGGCAGTTACTGGGGAATGGCAGCCTACAGTTTGAGTGATCATTTTTCGCTTGGGATGTATTCGGGAGTCAGCTTTAACAGGGTGAATAATATTGCCATGAGTGCCTATGTAGCACCCGGTATTGAGTACAATTTTTTTCCTTATGATGAATTTCAATCCCGGAGATTTATCATTCAATATCAGGTAATACCCAATTTTCGAAATTACTTTAATACAACGGTTTTTCTGAAAGATTCAGAATTTTTGATGTCTCACGATTTATCAACCCGCCTGCGGTACGATCAGCGCTGGGGCAGGATGGATATTCAGGTTTCGGGCAGACATTATTTTCATGACAGCTCCATTTACCGCATTCAATTTAATCCTGCTCTAAATGTGCGGATCACGCGCGGTTTATCAATCAGTATGTCGGGCAATTATCAAATTATAAGGGATCAGCTTTCGCTGCAGCTGCCATCCAATGTAGATCCGAATGACCCGGCATCCATCATAGCGGGTGTACAGCGGCCCACATCCTACAGCTATTCATTTTCATTCGGATTTTCATATACATTCGGATCCATTTACAACAACATTGTGAACCCCCGGTTCTGATTGTCCAAACCACAATCAACACCTGTTTATTGATTTCACCGGGATGTTCGTATCTTATGTTGTTATGGAAAACACGGCCAAAGAAATAAATAAGAAAGATCTTAAAGCCCTTACAAAATCCGGACTCTCTGAATTTTTAGCTTCACTCGGTTTAAAAAGTTACCGGAGCGACCAGATCTTCCAGTGGCTTTACCAAAAAGGTGCTGCTTCATTTGATGAGATGACCAACCTGCCCAAACAGCTCCGTTCAGACATGGAAAATCTTGCCGTTATCAAAAAAGCGGCAGAGTACAGCAGGCAGGAGTCGAAAGACGGTACCATCAAATTTTTGTTTAAACTGGACGGCCCGGATGATTACAAAGTTGAAGCGGTTCTGATACCGGATTTCTATGATGACGGTGTCGCAAAACGGATCACGGTTTGTGTGTCATCACAGGTAGGGTGCATGTTTGGTTGTTCGTTTTGTGCTACCGGTAAAATGGGATACTTCCGCAGCCTTACCCATGGAGAAATTGTAGATCAGGTTCAGGCCATTAACCGGTTGTCTGAAGAGAAATTCGGGAAAAAAATTACAAATATCGTTTATATGGGAATGGGTGAACCGCTCCATAATTACAAAGCGGTAATGGAATCTGTAAGGATTATCTCTGATCCGCTTGGACCGGATATCGCCCAAAGGAGAATCACCATATCTACGGTAGGCCTTTCGAAACAAATCAAACAGATGGCGGAAGAGAATCTGGGAGTGAATCTTGCCATTTCCCTGCATGCGGCCGATGACGAAAAGAGAAATAAAATCATGCCTATCAATGAATCTTTGAACCTTGAGAAGCTTGAGGAAGCGGTAAGGTATTATTATTACAAAACCGACAGGCATCTCACTTACGAATACCTGTTGTTTGATGAATTTAATGATACGGAACAGGATGCCCGTAATCTTGTTAAAATTGCCCGGTGGGTACCGTCCAAGATTAACATTATCATGTACAACGACGTGGCGGGTGTAACCCTGAAACGTGTGAGAGAAGACCGGTTGAACCGCTTTATGAGAACCCTGGTCAGGCAAAATGTAACTGCCACAGTGAGACGCAGCCGGGGTGATGATATCGATGCAGGTTGCGGCCAGCTCGCCATCAGGGAGGGTACGGAACGGGGTAAAAGTATTATCTGAACGGATATATTCGGTTCATCCCGGGGTGCCGGAACTGTTGCCATCGCTACGGCTTTTCACTCCATAACCACAAGAGCCTTCCTTGCAACCCGGCAAAAAACACCGGATCTCCGGTCAGGTTAACAATACCTTAAGAACTTATATTTGCCTCAGGATCTCTGCCATAATACCTCAGAATAGCGTACAGAATCACCAGCCCGGCAAGCAATCCCCAAACCGGATGGATCCACTCAAATGCTGCTGGAATCTCACCAACAATCAGGGCCACTACTGCCACAACGAGTGCATAGGGGAGCTGGGTGCGAACGTGGTCAATGAGGTCGCAGGCTGATGACATTGAACTCAGAACCGTTGTGTCTGAAATAGGGGAACAATGGTCGCCGAATACAGCCCCTGCCATTACTGAACTGATTGAGCCCAATAAAATCGTATAGTGTTCACCACCGGCGAAACCGACACCTGCCCCCATCGCTACGGCAAGCGGAATTACAACCGGAAAGAGTATGGCCATCGTACCCCAGGAAGTTCCTGTTGAGAATGCAGTTACGGCAGCAATGAAGAATACAACCCCGGGGAGAAGTGCAAGAGGCAATGAGTCTTCCAGAAGTGAAGCAAGGTAGGTTCCGGTACCTACTTCACCGGTTATACCGCCCAGGCCCCACGCCAAAACCAGAATAATAATGGCCATCAGCATGGATTGCATTCCGCCAATCCAGGATTCAAGAGCCTGGTTCATCGTTAAAATACGCTGGCCAACAGACAGTGCTATGGCAACCACACATCCTGCAAACGATGCCCAGAGAAGTGCAGCGAAGGGATCAGCATTCCCGATAATATTCGTAATTCCGCGCTCTCCGGCCTCAAGGCCTGCCGAACCGGTGCTGTAAAGCCCCCATAAAGCCACACCGATCACAGTAAATACAGGAAGAGCGGAGTTGTACCAGCGCCGGGGTTTGTCTTTGATGGGCTGAAGGGTTTCCAGGCTGGTATCAGTTGCAGGCATGGAACCGGGGCGGATGACACCGCCACCGGAATAAGCCCTGCGCTCGGCGGTTAACATCGGCCCGAACTCTTTTTTCATGATGATGGTCATTAATACAAATGCCAAAGCCAGGATAGGATAAAAAAGATAGGGCATGGAGTGAAGAAAAATGGTAAAGGCACTGTCGGCACCAGCCTGCAATTGGGCAGCAATAACAGGATCGGCTGTGGACTCTGCCAGAGAAGAGAGTGAATTCCGGATCTGTGTGATTTCGAACCCTATCCAGGTGGTAATCACAGCACTTACGGCCAGCGGTGCCGCAGTTGAATCTACAATATAGGCCAGTTTTTCTCTTGAAATATTAAGGCGGTCAGTCATGGGGCGCAGTGCATTACCGCGGATCAGCGTATTAGCATAGTCATCAAAAAAGATAAAAAGCGCCGATAGCCACGAAAATAACTGGCCCCGCATGCGGTTGGTAGCAAATCTTTCAAGCACATTTACAATTCCCTGATTCCCGCCGTTGCGCGACATTACACCCACCATACCGCCCAGGAAAAGGCTGAATACAATAATTGCTATATGATCAGCATTCACGAGAGCGTTAATCATAACCTGGAGTGTGTGTGCAGTACCCGAGAATGGGTTGAAACCAACAATAAATAGTGCGCCAACCCAGATTCCGGCAAAAAGGGATAGAACTACTTCCCTGGTAATCAGAGCCAGACCTATGGCAACAAGGGGAGGGATCAGGCTTAGCCAGGTGCCGTAATAGCTGCCTGTGGATGAATTCTCTGCGGCAAATGCAAAGAGTTCAAGCGATCCCGCAATCCAAAAAATCAGTGTAAGTGTAAATGTTGTGATGAAATATTTTTTCATTGGTCAGTCAGTTTTGTGCAGCCCGGCAAGCGGTAAAAAATATTCACCTGAAAATACAAGCATTGAGAATAAATACAACCTGAAAATTTGAGTTGCCCGCGGCATCAATGCTCATGGTTAAATGGGATTTTAAACAGATGGATGAATGCCGTATTTTGCTTTAACATAAATCAACTCATTTAAGAATCCGGCGATTTTTGACAACGGAAAATCGAGTACATCGCAAGCATATCCAGCGAAGAAATGAACTGGTAGAAACTCTTCGAAGCAAGAGCATCCGTGATGAACGGGTTCTGATGGCGATCCAGTCAATACCACGGCACATTTTTATTGATACAGCCCTTGAAAACCGGGCGTATGAAGATTCAGCCCTTCCCATAAGCTGTGGCCAGACAATTTCACAGCCATATACAGTTGCAGCTCAGACCGAACTCCTGGAAGTAAAAAAAGGTGCTAAAGTGCTTGAGATCGGAACCGGATCGGGCTACCAGGCGGCCATATTGTGTCACATGGGAGCGGATGTGTACAGTGTGGAGCGTCACGAAGAGCTCTATCACAAAGCCAAGAAAATGCTGCATGAGCTGGGTTACCGGGCCAGCCTGAAACTTGGAGATGGTACCCTGGGATGGAGTGCTTACGCTCCATACGACGGAATTGTGGTAACAGCCGGCGCCCCGGTCGTGCCGGATGATCTTATCAAGCAATTGAATATTGGCGGGCGCCTGGTGGTGCCTGTGGGTAGCCAAAAAAGCCAGGTGATGGTGCGCATCACCCGGGTATCGGAAGACAGCTACCAGGAAGAACACCTCCAGCATTTCAAATTTGTGCCCCTCATCGGTGAAAAAGGCTGGGATTAA
>SKKO01000388.1 GCA_007123715.1 Balneolaceae bacterium
AGTAACTTAGTGCCTTTCCAGATTGTGGTTAGAATTCGATTTCTCCTCAAAAAAACAGTTCAACATTCTGCGCAGCAGAATACTCAACAGTTCAACGCACACGAAGTGTGCACTCAACAGCCGTATTTAGCCATTCATTTCTTTCGAAATAATCCTTACTTTTGTTTGAAGTAAATCATCGTTTATCAATTATATGATATCATCACTCTGCCATTTGCTTATCCTACAATACAGGCGACATCTTTAAACCGATTACCGGATGATCGATTCTCTTAAAAAAGTGTATCAATTATTGCCGCCGGGAGATAACTATAAACTCGCCGTGCTTTTTATCATGATGCTCAT
Source organism: Balneolaceae bacterium (assembly GCA_007123715.1). Classification (GTDB taxonomy): domain Bacteria; phylum Bacteroidota; class Rhodothermia; order Balneolales; family Balneolaceae; genus Rhodohalobacter. The sequence continues at coordinate 346 of SKKO01000388.1, forward strand.
TGCATCTGTTATCGAAGTAGTGGGTATCGGGATGGTTCCTGTATTTGTATCACTGGTCATCGACTCAGATTGGGTGTTATCACAGCCGGTTATCGGCCCTTTTCTTGAAAGCCAGGGTGTCACTACACCGCAGCGATTGGTTGTATGGGGGGCAACAGCGCTTATCATCATCTATTTCCTGAAAAACCTGTACATGATTTTCTATGAATACCTGAGGATCAATTTTATGCTGAACAGGCATGTATATCTGCAAAACCGCCTTTTTAACGCATATATGCGGTCAAAATACACGTTTTTCATAAGAAGAAATTCCTCCGAACTGCTCAGGAATGTAAGCTCGGAGGTGGGGCGTGTCATAGATGGAACAGTGAAACCTATTCTTGTAATCAGTTTAAACCTGCTTATGACCGTCGTGATCATTACAGGATTGCTATTCGTTGAACCGTTAATCACGATTTCCGGAATTTTAGTGTTCGGTTCTGCAGCCTACATCTACCTGAAAGCTACCAAACGTAAAATCCGCCAATACGGGAGTGAATCACTCACCTACCGTCAGCTAATGACGATGGCCATTTTACAGGGTTTAGGAGGTTTTAAAGATGCCAAAGTACTGAACCGTGAAAAGCATTTTCTTAATGAATATCATCAAAATGCCAGGAAACATAAGAGGTACGATTTATGGAAAGCCATTCTCAATGCTCTGCCCGTTCATATGATCGAACTGCTGGCACTCACCGGTATCCTGTTCGTTGCCATCATAATGGTACTTCAGTTTCGCGAAATGAATTCCATTATTACTGTTCTGGCTTTATACGGTGCGGCAATTGCCAAGTTAAAGCCATCCATAAACGGTATTATTCAAAACATCAATTCATTGCGGTATAACGTGTTTTCAGTAGAGGCGATCTATGATGACCTCATCATGCTGGAAAGCAAAGAAGTGCATCTGAGGAAGATCGATACAGATAGGCAGCCGCTTATTTTAAAAGATTCCATAGAGATCACCAACCTGGAATATTACTATCCAGGCAACAGCGAACCTGCAATCCGCAATATTCATATCACCATTCCGAAGAATAGCGCGGTGGCCTTCGTGGGTTCATCCGGTGTAGGGAAAACCACCCTTGTTGACGTGATTCTGGGCCTGCTCGAGCCGCAAAAAGGCACGGTAATGGTGGATGGCGAAAATATATTTAAAGATATCAGGGCCTGGCAGAGAAATATCGGCTATATACCTCAGTTTATTTATCTTACAGATGATACCATCCGGAACAACATCTGTTTCGGAATCCCGGCGGAGGAGATTGATGAAGAACAGTTATGGTCAGCGCTGGAAACCGCACAGCTTGCCGAATTTGTAAAAAAACTGGATGAAGGGCTCAATACCCTTGTAGGGGAGAGAGGCGTGCGGCTGTCGGGCGGGCAGCGCCAGCGAATCGGTATTGCCCGTGCGTTATATCATAACCCCCAGGTATTGGTGATGGACGAAGCGACTTCAGCGCTCGATAATATAACCGAAAAATATGTGGTTAAATCCATCGAAAAGCTGCGCGGGGACAAAACCCTGATTATGATTGCTCACCGCCTCACCACTGTTCAGCATTGTGATACCATCTATATGATGAAAGATGCAGAGATTATTGCCGGGGGAACCTATGAAGAGCTCCTTTTGAACAGCCCTGAATTCAGGGAAATGAGCCTCACTGAAGGGTAAATAGCTTTGTACGGATCGTGATGATAAGCGGCTTTTTTATGAATAGATCAACATAAACTGCAAAGAATCCGGATGCCTGGCAGGTATGGGTGTTCAGTCTGTATCCTGTACCCAAATCATCTAATGAACATATAACCAAAACTATACCGGGAATATATTTCAATTTCCGGAAACAATGTGAATGAATATTTTAGTTGATATAGGCCATCCGGCTGATGTTCATTATTTTAAAAACCTGATCAGAAGGCTGAAAGAAAAGAATGCGGCAGTGGTTGTACTGGCAAGAGATAAAGAAGTTACCTTCGAACTGCTGCATGAATATGATATCCCTTTTATAAAAAAAGGGACAGGAGGAATCGGATTTTTCGACCGTGTGGGATATACAATGAACAGCCTCGGGTTAATCAACAGGGAAATCAGAAGGGTGAAACCGGATCTGTGCATCAGCCATGCATCCCCTTACCTTGCTTTCGCGGCAGCCCGGAATAATATTCCGCATGTGATGTTCAACGATACCGAAAAGGCATCCTTCTTTAAACAAGTGGTTACCCGGTTTAAACCCGATGTGTATTCCCCGGATTCTTTTTTAAGGGATGATATACCGGGCTTACGGTTACTGCCCTCAACCATGGAACTGGCATATCTGCATCCCGACCTGTTTGAGCCCGATCACAGTGTTATCGAATACACCGGCGAAACCTATATATTACTGAGGTTTGTAGCGAATAAAGCCACGCACGACATCGGAAAAAACCACATGGACGTAACCTATAAAAGGCAATTGGTTCAAACACTCAGCGAATATGCAATGGTTTGGATTTCATCTGAAGGCCCATTGCCTGAAGACCTTGATAAATACCGGCTTAACCTCCCGCCCGGTAAAATTCACCATGTAATTGCCCATGCTCAATTATTGGCAGGCGACAGTGCCACCATGAGTGCCGAGGCTGCGGTATTGGGTGTGCCCTCCGTTTTTATCAATGATAACTGCTGGGGTTATATAAAAGAATTACACGAAAAGTACGGGCTCATTCATTACTACAGGAACAATGAACGTGAGAGAAAAAAAGCGTTCGACAAAAGCATCACGATCCTTGAATCAGGTAACAGGGATCACTATGCAGCGGCCAGGGAACAATTACTCAGTGATAAACAAAATATGACAAAAATTATGGAAGAAATTGTTGAAAAAACGGTCTCTGTCCATAGCCGGGGGGGACAATCTTCATCGTTTCCATGAAAAAATATCTGATAAAAGGGCTTTTGGCTGCTGTCATCATCCTGGTCTATTTTACCGGATGGAGGGCTGTGAGGGAATTTGTTACATCCGTTAGCATTATTCCCCAGATTGAATATGCAATGGCTCATTGTGATGAATACCTTCAGTATGATGTGGTAAAGCCGACGTCCCTTCGTATTTACCAATATGATTGGGAGAGGGAAGAATATGATGTATACTCGTACACTACGCCGGCGGGATTTTACCTGCTTGCGGGTCTGGTTTTTATTTTTTTGCTGAACGGTACAAAAATCTACTACCTGCTGCTTGCCGGGTATCATGCCGGTTTTTGGATTATTTCAACGCTGACCCTGCTGCCCGGGTTCTGTATCCACCCGGTTTTTTTACACATCACATTTCTTGGGATTCAGTATCTCACGCCGTTTGTTACATTTATGATTCTTCTCCTGCTCATTTCACCCGGCATGAAAAAAACATTTAGTACTCCGGAAAGGCAAGAATAGCCACGAAGGCACGAAGGCACGAAGTGTAATGTTTATAATTATATATTCTTCGTGAACCTTAGAGCCTTCGTGCCTTAGTGGCTATTCGTGCCTTAGTTTTTGGAAGTGCGCGGCGGTTTGTTTGGCACTTTCACTTACCGAAAAACTTTCAACTGTACGTGCAATCTCCGGCTGCCTGGCCTCGATGGATGGATAACATTCAAGAGCCTGCACAATTTTTTTGTGCAGGTCGTGGTGATTGCCGTTTTCAAACAGCAGCCCGTTCACTCCATCCTGTACATACTCTTTTATACCGCCAGTATCGGATGCAACCAGGAATGCACCGCAGGCGATGGCTTCAATACCCACCAGGCCAAGCGGCTCCCGAACGGAAGGCAGCACAACAATTTTGGATCTCCTGTAATGTTCAACGAGAACGTGTTCATCCAGCCTGCCGCCAAAAGTGATCAGGGTGTCAATACCGCTCTCTTTTGCCAAACGGTGATAATGCTGCTCCATGCCGCCCGAGAAATGGATATGAATCGAAACGTTTCCGGCACTGTAAAACTCCCTGTTTTCAGAAATGGCTTTCATCAGGAGGCCGATCCCTTTTCGTTCAATCGCATGACCCGTAAAAAAGATGTCTATATTTTTAGGGCCGGGTTCATAGCAGAAAACATGGTGGTTATACCCGGGATGAATGATGACTGATTCACACCCGTATTCCTTTTTCAGCAGGTTTTGCATATACCTGCTGTTTGTAGCAACCAGATCGCACCGATTCAGAACAAACCGGGAAATTTTGAATAGAATCCCCTTTTTCAGCAGGTATTCTTCTTCGCTTCCGTGGGCATAACCTGCGTGTTTTGCATGATGAAACGGTTTTGAAAGGGCCACAAAAATACCCGGCAACACAGATCCCTGCGAATAGATGACGCTGTACTTTCGTGCCCGGTAAAAAAACCAGGGCGCATACGAAAGGGCCATTGCCAGTACCCGGAATGCAGATGTTACAAAGGATCCCGTACCGAGATCGCTCCTGAAATGACGAAACCATTGGTTAAAAACAACATCTGTTTCGATATTCAGATTTCTCAATTCAGAAAATATATTCTTTACAAAAACCTGCCGGGTCGGGTTTTTTTTGGCGGGGTAACCGTTTGTTGCAATCAGAATTCTCATAAAAAAATTTAGCTAAATGAGATGTTTTCTCTAAATAGATTTTGGTGGGCTGTGGGGGGTACGTTTAGGGTATGTATTTGGAATTAGGGTTCTTGCTTCTTGATGGTATTTTGTTGAACTGTTGAGTGCACACTTCGTGTGCGTTGAATTGTAGGGGGTACTTTGAGGGCTTTTGGTTGGGATTGGAGTTCCTGCTTCTTGATGGTTTTTTGTTGAACTGTTGAGTGTACACTTCGTGTGCGTTGAATTGTCCGGAAGGGATGCCTGTGGCATTGAATCTGTACTAGAGTGATGAATCAGCCAGAACAGTTCGACGCGCCGTTAACCGGTGCTTTTTCCGTCCCCGACCCCTCGGGGAGCACTCAACAGTTCAACATTCTGCGCAGCAGAATACTCAACAGTTCAACAAAATCTATGAAGTATCACAGACAACAATTCTACCCACAAGCCCTGAACCTGCACCCGACAGTTCAACGCACATAAGGTGTACACTCAACAAGAAATTTAAATAATTAATTATCTCTAATTTGTTATTTAGGTTTATTTGGCTATAATTCTCACTTGCATCAAGTTGTGTTTTGGG
>SKKO01000276.1 GCA_007123715.1 Balneolaceae bacterium
AGGGTATTTTTTTAAAATATCACTGCAGCTAAGCGGATTAATAAACGACTCAATCATGAACACAGATGTATTAGTGCTTAATCAGGACTACCAGCCCATCAGCATTTGCTCTGTACAGCGCTCGGTAAAACTTGTATTTCTTCAGAAGGCAGAACTGTTGCATGATGACCCTGGAAGGGTTATACGTACTATAGATGATGAATATTCATATCCCTCAGTGATCCGGCTCAGAAGATACATCCGTTTGCCTTACGCAAAGATTGTACTATCGCGCAGGAATATTATGAAACGCGACAGAAATGTTTGCCAGTACTGCGGCACAAAATCAGACCTGACACTTGACCATGTGATGCCGAAAAGCAGGGGTGGGCGCGACAGTTGGGAAAATTTGGTAACCGTTTGCAATACATGCAATGTAAAAAAAGGAAACCGTACACCCGAAGAAGCTGGTATGCCTCTGAAAATTAAACCTTACAGACCCATTCATATCACTTTTTTCCAGAACCTGTTGAATGGTGTTCAGGATCACTGGAAGCCGTATCTGTACATGTGATTTCAGGTTATTTAAAAGCCGCCTCTATACGTTTGTAATCTATGGGTGGCCGGATGCGAATCTCCATATAATATATTGTGTACCTGAATAGCATCTTCAATTACATTTATTTTTTCCGGGTGATCTGTTTGCACTGCAAAATTGGCGTAAGCCTCATATAAAAAAGCAAAACCGATACCGGCATTTTCACCTGATTCGGAACCTATTTCTACTGCATTTACAAATAATTCTTTTGCTTCATCAAACCGACCGGCTTTGTGTAAAGCTTTTCCTTTTTTACTTAGAACAACAAGAACCCAGCAAGGTGCATTAAATTGAATTTGGTAAAGATGATTGAGTGCATGTTCTGTAATTTCCACAGCGAGATCGGGATTGCCGGTATCGAGCAGCATGTCAGCAACTACGATTGTAAGTAAGTCGAGGCTTCCCGCCCGTACCGGGTTCTGACTATCTGTCTGAAGCTGATTTCTGAGCTCAGCAGCATAACTCAATAACTGAATCCCTTCTTCCTGTTTTCCATTGTGTCTTAATACATCTCCGGTACTGGCAGCCACACCGGCATAGCGGAAATCATTTTTTCCGAACTGTTTTTCGGTTAAATTCAATGCATATCGCAGGTGTGTTTCGGCTTCATCAAATCTTTCCTGGTACCTCAGTACGAGTCCCATATAATGGCGCACGGAGGATGAGAGATATAAATTTCCATCCGGGTCCTTTTCCTGAACGATTTTCAGTGCCTTGTGCAATGATTCCTCTGCTTCATTCAGATTACCGAGATAAAAGAGAGACATTGACAGGCCAAGAAGAGCTTCTGCCCTCCTGATGTTTCCCTCCAGATAAACCTGCTCAGTTAAAAGTACGGCTTCTCTGCCGTGCCAGAGTGCTCTCTGCAGGTCGCCTCTCCTTCCTACAACATTTAAAAGCCTGCTGTGAAGGCTGAGGCGTCTTCCCGGGGTATCATAATCGCCAAGATTTATGTGCATAGCTTGTGTTAACGCCTCTTCCGCTTCCTCAAGATGCCATGGAAACAGACTCATGGCATTTCCAAAGGTAAGAAGGTAATCGAAACTGGCAAGGGGTGGCAGGGTAGGGTGAAGCTGCGCCTGCTGTAAAGTTGCTTCGGCCTTTTCAAGGGCATCATGTAATCTGCCGCTCCTGAACAGAGTGAGAATCAGGCGTTCGTTTACGGCAGCATGTTCAGTTCCCGGGACCATACCGGATTCCTGAAGCATGGCTTCAGCTTTTTCGAGATGATTCAGCGCATCCTGGTATTGGCCGGTCATCAAATCAAGTGATCCCATTGCAAGCAGGGCATTCACATAGAGGTTTTGGTCATTCAGGTCTTCTGAAAGGAGAAGAGCTTCCCGGAGTATCGGGTACGATCGTTCCAGCTCTCCTATTTCACGATATAGATTTCCAAGGAGAGTCAGCATTTCTGCCCTGAGAACCGGTGTATCAAGAAATGCATTCTGAACCTGGTGTGCGCCCTGGTCCAGCAGATCACGGGCTGTGAGATTCTGGCCCATGGTTACTTCCGGATCATTTGCCTGGTAAAGCTGTACCAAAAAGCCAGTAAGTTGTTCGGATTTTTGGGCTTCCAGAATTGCCCTATCGCGTTCCATCATGGTTATTGCCTGTTGATGGAGAAGAAGAATAATAAAGCCGGTAATGGCGACTACAAGTGTAGCCGCCAGAACCGAAATGGCTTTATTTCGCCAAATGAATTTTTGGATATAATATCGTTTTGAAGCCGGCCTTGCCTTAATTGGGCGTCCGTCCAGGTAGCGTGTTACATCGTCGAGTAGTTCCTGGGCAGATCCGTATCTTTCGGCGGGCTCTTTACGCAGTGTTTTTAAAACAATTGCATCAAGGTCACCTTTTAACTGATCTCTAAATTTTGAAGGTACGGACCCGGGTTTTTTCGGTTCTATGTGCCTGATTATGTACTCAGCTTCTCTCAGTGTTTTGCCTTTTAGATTGAAGGCGCGCTCGCCGGTCAATAGCTCAAAAAGCAATAAACCCAGGGCATACACATCACTGGCTGTTGTTTCAGGCTCGAGAGTAATCTGTTCCGGGGCCGCGAAACTGAGACTCATCATTCGTTGATTTTCCTGTGTCTGGAAAATTGTCTGATCGGTGAGCTGATGATCAATCAGCAGTTTTGCGATACCAAAATCGAGAACTTTTACCAGTCCCTGGCGGTCAACAAGAAGGTTGTCGGGTTTAATATCGCGGTGTACAACGAAGTTTGCATGTGCATACTGTACACCTTTGCAAACCTGGGAGAATAGCAATAGACGTTCTTTAAGTGTGCTGTTATGCTGCCTGCAATATTCAGTTATTGGGAGTCCGTCAACAAATTCCATTACATAAAATGGTCGCCCGTCTTCAGCAACACCGCCGTCCAGCAGACGTGCAATGTTCGGGTGGTTTAAGGTAGAAAGTATGTGGCGTTCTCTCAGAAAAAGGCGGCCTTGCTCCCCGCGCCCTATGCCGGTTCTGATCAGTTTCAAGGCTACATTTTGGTGAAACTCACCATCAGAACGCCCGGCGAGGAAAACCTCACCCATCCCTCCGCTGCCGATATGTTTTTTAATATCATATAGGCCGATTTTTTTAATATCAACATTCCGGTTGTTGTCAATGCTCTCCCTGAGAACGATTTCGGAAAGCCTCTGTTTCGAAGCTGTTTCTTCGGTTAAACTGTCGGTGATAGCTCTGTTTGATTCAAATAAATTTTGCCAGAAGTCTTCAGATTCAACGATGGAGTCTAAAAAATCCAAGACTTCCTTTTCCAGTTCAGGATTATTTTGACATTTTTTTTTAATAATTTCGTCACGATCCGTACCTGATTCTTCATTGAGAATGTAGTCGGTAATTTCGGTAATTTGTTGCCAGCGTGATTTCTCCATATACACTTTATTGGATTACATGCGCAAAAAAAGACTCATCTGGTTCAAATAATTTAATCGATGAAACATTATTAATTATGAGAAGACTGTTATCATGTCTATTCATTATTTTATTAAGAGGTTGCTAAATAATCGTTTATGATTGTCGCTATATTTTAATCTGCTGATACAACCATGCCCGTGCTTTAACCCACTCCCTGTTTGCAGTACTGACCGATATCTGTAAAATTTCTGCAGTATGTTCTATGCTGAGCCCGGCAAAAAATCGCAGTTCAACTAATTTTGCCAACCGTTCATCAAGCTTGCTCAATACATCAAGGTGTGTGTCTAAATCAAGAATTTGTTCTGCGTGCTTATAAATATGGAGATTTTTGTCATCAAGAGAGAGCTCCTTCTGGCCCCCACCTCGTTTTTCTGCATTCTTTTTCCGCGCATAATCCACAAGCAGCTGCCGCATGCAACGGGCTGCTATGGCATAAAAATGTGAACGATTATTAAAATTTATTCTCGACTGGTCAATGAGTTTTAGAAAAATTTCATGAACCAGCTCGGTTTTACTAAGTGTGTGTTCAGAATATTCATTGAATAATTGATGTTGGGCGATATTCCGCAGCTCATCATATACCAGCGGAAACAACTTGTTATACGCCTGCTGATCCCCGTCACTTATGGAGATAAGCAGTTGTGTTATATCATTTCTGTCGTCACTACTCATGTTTTTTTAAAAATATTCGAATGATGTGAGCTATTTCAGAAAAAATTCGCATAACAATTTCAAAATGCAGGAAACATAAAAAAAGATTCATCTACTCTAGTAAGAAATGTTCATGTTTAAATGATCCATTGTTTTGATGAAGTAACTTGACTCGAAACAGAGGTTATGGATACGAATATGAATATCTGATTGATAAAAAACAACTTTATTGAATGGCTTTATTTAAACAGAATATTGTACATAAGAAGAGGCTTGCATTGCCTTATGTTATAAATGCCAGGCAGACAATAGGTTCCACGGTTATATAAGTTTATTCTTTAACATACAACCGGGTTCAATCTGTGGTTTCGCATTGCACAAACAGGAAAATATGTCTCATAAAACATAATAAATCATAGAGATACATTTTTTAATTCAGTTAAGTGAACACCGGGCATAGAATATTTCAAGTCTGGATATTGCGCCAGCTGCGAAAAATACATATCAGTCAAAATATTACAGGTTATCTGGTACAGTTTTCAAAAAAATTACGCATATGTAATTGTAATCTCGTAATTAATATCTGAAATCATGAAAATCATCATAAAATGCCAAATAATAATTTTAATCTTCATTTTAATTGCCGGCTGTTCCGATAATCCTTCGGATGCTCATGAGGAAGATGAACCGAAGGATGAACATAATGCAGGCGAATCTTCATTTGAGGTTAATGGTGAAGTAGAAGGTAAAATGACCGGGAACTCCGAAATCGTAATTGTTGTCGAAGAATTACCCCTGACAGGGGAGCTGCGTTACGTATTAAGACTAGGAATTTTCGATGATAAAAGAGTCGCAGATCGCGAATTCAGAATTGGCATTGGAGTAGAATTACAAAATGAAGTTATCCCTGTAACTGTATTTGAACTGGGTGAATGGGAGATTGTTGGAGGGACTGCAGACTACACACATATAAATAAAGATTTAATTGGGACAGACTACAGAACCATTGAGGGTTATGGCGGAGAACTTGAAATAACTGAATTTGATGGTAATACAGCAACCGGAAGTTTTGAGTTTAGTGCAGCAACATTTCGAGAAGGAACGCCATTTGGAGAGATAACAGTGACGGAAGGAATTTTTATAGCTCCGGTTGTGGTAGTGGAGGATTTATAAAGGTGTAAATAAGGTGCAGGATTCCACGCAACTGATTCTGTACTAACCTGAATTATCGACTTTAATGCATTGGCAGAAATAGAGTGACTGTGAAAGGAGAGTTTTCAGCAATCGCCCAGA
>SKKO01000287.1 GCA_007123715.1 Balneolaceae bacterium
ATCAATGCCATGCACAAAACAGGAAAAGAATACTCCCGCCGGAGCAGAATAAATCCGGCACTCCCATTCATAAATGTTTGGCTTTGGTTCCGTTACCACTATAAACCATGAAAAAGCAGGAGCTATCATCCCAAACACAAATATTCAAAGGATAAATACCCGTTTCGCTTTTTTTGAATGAATGGTACAGGCGGCTCCTCCGGAGCCTGGTGGTTTGGGTATCTGCACAATCTATATACAGGGTGCTCCCGCCGGAGCAGAATAGATCCGGCACACCTATTCGATGAAATATTTGGCTCTGGTTCTGTTACCACAATACAGATCATCTGATATCCAAATTCCTGTTTTTTGCAACGCATGACCCTGATTTGAAGGTTCTGTACCTGTCATCCGTAAAAACAATCCGCATCGCGGGGCTATAATATCGACATGCCTCCGGCACTGGGGATCATGGCTGCGTCGAATGCGTTTCAGATTATGTTAACTAAAAACCCATGAATAAGCAGGAAATACCACTCCAAACACAAACCTTCAAAGTGCCCCTCCCCAGCCCCTCATCGCCGATTGGCTGCACCTGCCGCATCTATCCGGCCCAGTGCCACGAGTACATCCAACCGGGACGACCCCCTTTTGTGAGTCAACGAATACACCAGTTCTTGACTCTATATTGCTGTTATTAACAATCCAGGATTTTATATTAAAAAACAGTGAACTATCAATGCAAAATAATTGATGTTTATAATGAGGAATAACACTGCATATTGTTACATGGTGTTTAATACCTGTTACAGTTTACAGTCAATACATATCCCGGAATTTTATTAAATGGGATTCAATAGAATGAAATAAAAAGCGTTTTTCATTATATTCTGACGCCATCACGCTTAAAAAAAAATAAACCGAAAGACATTGAATATCGAAATCTCAAAATCATTCAACATAAAAAAGGATATTTCTTCTTTTATAGCAGACTATAAACAAAAACTGACCGAATTATTTAACGAAAGAAATGATGAGGATCAGTTGCTCACCAACAGGGGGTTACCTCCTTATATACTAAGGGAAGTACTTGAATGCAGCCCTCTTTCTACATTCATACCTGCTGAATATAATGGCCGGGGATCAATAACAAGTGAAGCACTTTCTATGCTGGAAGCTTCCTCATACCAGTCACTTCCCCTGTCTTTGATGATGGGTATAAATGGTGCCCTGTTTTTACAGCCGCTGGCTAATTACGGTTCAGATGAGGCAAAACAAAATGTATTTAACCAATTCATCAAAAAGAAAAATATGGGTGGTTTAATGATCACCGAACCGGACTATGGCTCCGATGCACTAAAGATGCAAACGGGTTTTTCTTTCTCGAAAAATACAAATTCATACCAAATATCCGGATTAAAACATTGGGCCGGGTTGACCGGATGGGCCGATTTTTGGTTAATAACTGCAAGAGGTTATGATGAGCATGGTGACCTTGGGCGGGATATCGGTTTTTTTATTCATGACAGTTCGAACGGCGGCATTGATGTACTCGAATACTATAAAAATCTTGGTTTATACATGCTTCCTTATGGAAGGAACAAAATTGATATTGAAGTTCCTTCGGAATACCGTCTTGAACCCAATTCTACAGGGGTAACAATGATGCTGGACATCCTTCACAGAAGCAGGCTGCAGTTTCCGGGCATGAGTACCGGTCACCTGAAACGCATGCTGGACGAGGCGATTATACATTGTAAGGAAAGAATTGTAGGTGGAATAAACCTTATTAAATATGACCAGGTAAGAGAAAGATTAGCACGCTTGCAGTCATATTTTACAATGAGCTCTGCCATGAGTTATTTTACCAGTGTAAATGTTCCGCTTTCACTGGATACATCAAGGATGGATGTTGCAGCCAATTCCATAAAGAGCGTTGTAACAGACTATATGCATGAAGCATCCCAATCACTTATGCAGCTTGTAGGCGCAAAAGGATACAGACTTGATCATATTGCCGGCCGGGCGTTGGTAGACAGCAGACCTTTCCAGATTTTTGAAGGCTCAAATGATATATTGTACCAGCAGATTAGTGAATCGGTGCTGAAAATGATGAGAAAATCAAAAGAGACAAATTTGTACACTTTTTTGAAAAACTATAATCTCACTGAACATTCCGTCGATTACTTTAAAGATTTACTGAATTTCGAAGTTGATGCCAAGATGGGGCAAAGGCATCATGTAGAACTTGGCAAGGCATTGGGTCGACTCGTAACGATGAATATGACTATCCGCCTTGGGGAAACCGGATTCAACAGTGAAATGATTATGAATAGCCTCAAAGTAATTCGATCTGAAATCTCGGCCAGCATTTCTTCCTTTTCAAGTAATGAAAACCCTGACGTGATTGATGAATACGAGGATGGTAGCGCCTGGCTTCAATTTATTAAAGCATAACCCTGAAAAAGTATTGTGAAACAGATTGTAGTTTTGACTGGTGCGGGAATCAGTGCTGATAGTGGTTTGGCCACATTCCGGGGTGCCGGAGGTTTGTGGGAAGGCTATGAGATCGAAGATGTTGCATCGATTGAAGGATGGTACAGGGATAAAGCAACTGTGCTGGACTTTTATAACATACGCAGAAAACAAGCTGCAGATGCGGTTCCCAATCTGGCACACCATGCTCTTGTAAATCTTGAGGAAAAATTTGATGTAACCATAATCACCCAGAATGTAGACGATCTACATGAAAAGGCGGGTTCTGGTAAAGTGGTTCATCTGCATGGAATGCTGCGCGAGGTGAGAAGTGAAACAGATGAAAACCTGATTACTGATATCGGGGCCGATCCAATCAGGTTGGGGGATAAAGCTGCTGACGGTTCTCAGTTGCGACCGAATGTAGTTTGGTTCGGGGAGGCAGTTCCAATGATTGAAAGGGCATATGACCTTGTAACCGATGCAGATATATTTATTATTGTAGGTACATCTCTAGCGGTTTATCCTGCAGCGGGATTGATAAACTTTGCCGCTGACGATATTCCCAAATATCTAGTAGATCCTTCTGTACCTGAAGCCTATCTCGATGAAAACTGGGTACATATTAAAAGAAGGGCGGCAGAAGGCCTGCCAATCTTAGTTGAACAACTTCTTTCGGAGGATTAAATGAAACAGAGTAGAGCAACGGAAAAAGAAAAAGAAGCCCTGGAAAAATATCTCTTTCAATTTTTAAGCATCGGTAAAACATATCCTTTATTGCCCGGTATAGAAAATGAGGAGTCACTTGCCGGGTTGATGGGTATTGATACCGATCAATATGTGAAACTTAAACGAACCTTTCGCGAGAACGCCAACAAAGCAGCACTTGAATTATTAAAGGAAGATGACATTGTTGACTGGCTCAACGAAATGCCATTCGGGGATAATGATACCATTGTAGCACTTGGCGACTCTTCCACGGACGATCTGCAGGGATGGTTCGAAATTTTCAAATACCTTCTTGAAATAACAGTGCCGGAAGCTGATTTTACGTTCATTAATTCAGGTATTTCCAATAATACTTCGGCAGACGCTCTTCGCAGAATGGGCAGGGACGTGCTTGTGCATGAACCTGACTGGGTAATCATCAGTCTTGGCACTTATGATGCCCAACGGCTTTCATTTACTCCGGGACGAACGTTGATTCCGTTATCTGAAACATGGGAAAACCTGTCAACAATTGATGACGCCATAGCAACTGTAACCGAAAATCCGCCGGTATGGATAACACCTGTACCCATTATTCCCGGGTTACTTGAAGAAATGGAACTATTTGAATTTACGATCGATGAAAGAGACCTTGCCTCAGTCAGGGAAATTATCACAGGAAAACGGGGTTATATCGTAGACCCTCTTGGCAGACGTATGGGATATCCCCCAGAATCCTGGTATTACCTAAGTGATGGTATAAATTCTTCGTTATCCGGGCATGTAAATACAGTAAGGGAACTGCTTAGGTCTCTCGCAACTGCAAAGGTTCAGGAACAAAAGTAAATATTTAGAAGGTTTTTTTCACAGATAAAACATTCAATACAGGTTCAATTTCCATTGTAAGTGTGTTGTTGCCGAGATTGTGATAAAAGACTAAATCGGGTTGAATCAGATTTAGCTTGAAGTTATGGTGGTTTAAAGTAAACAGGGATTCATTATTGAGAAACCTGCCTGCATTTACATCCGTGGTTCTGCCGGCAAGAAGCAAACTATCGAACAAGCCAAAACCAAAACCAATCCACGCGCCGTATCCTGCTCCGCTCAGAACGCCATCGATAAGTGAATTACTGCCCATCAAAGCAGTTGCTGAACCAATGACGGCACCCACGCCTGCGCCATATACAGTATCAAGCAGAATGATAAAGCTGGAATTATTTGCTTCATTAAAAAATCCGTTAATCACTAAATCCTGTCCTGGTGTTGCGGTAGTTAAATCGTAAACAGCAATTCCGGCACCGCCCAAAATCCCCACACCTGCCCAGACTTCCAGATTGGAAAAGCTCGATTCATCATTTATTAACATGGTGGCTGTGCCGAGCGCGGTGCCTGTTAATGCACCAAACATTGCGTTATTCCCGATAATTCTGACTGTTTGAGCATCTGCAGTCTGAAAGAGACTTAGTTTGAAGAGGCACAAAAGCAAAAGGAGGATTATATTTCGTTTCATAAGACAATCAATTTGAGTTTGGGAAGTTCAGAAGAATGAATTGAAGCCATTATTTATATGGTTAAATATATCCGCAATACAACCTTCTACATTATACAATAGTATTCTTAAAACATTGGTTCCCTAAAAGGCAGGAAGGGTTTCGCCACGAAGGCACCCCCGAAGGGATCCCTTTGGGACAAGGCGCGAAGGTACACGAAGTTTTTGATGTGATCTTTAATATGGTATTGCCCGCTTTTTGGGGCAATATTAGTGGCTACTATTGACACGACACTAGTTATTTCAGGGAAAGATCAGTTTATCTGATCTTGGCTGAACGTTCTTTTGATTTACCTGATTACCATAAATTTCAATTTTGTGATATGTGATGAGTGACCTGCGGTGTGCGATGTTCATGATTCACGCAGCCCATTTATTATGTTCTAATCTCCCTCATTCTATTTTCCAGAGCCCTTTCTCACGCAATTAATATTGCCATTGTTGTACAAAGCTCTTGCATGTGCTATGTTACATAGAATAACCAACCATATCTTAAAATGTTTTATTTACGGAGATCACATTCAGTACAGGATGCAGGTTTGTTGTAAGTGAGTTTACTTTCAAATCCTTTGTGATTGCAATGCCGGGTGACAACAGATTTATTTCGGATCGGGTGCCAACGTCAAAACTCAGAATAGAGTTTTTATCAAAAATGCCGGAGGAAATAAAATCACGATTACGTTCTGCAATCACAAAGCTATCTACAAGGCCCACACCAAACCCAATCCAGGCACCGGTACTGGCACCATATTGAACTCCTTTAACCAACGATTTATTCGCAATTAAAATCACTGCTGTTCCTACCGCCATACCGAGTGCTGCACCGTAAGCAGTGTCGAGCAAAACTATAATGGAGCTGTTTTGGCCATCATTAAAAATTCCTGAAATAAAAAATTGCTGGCCGGGAGGCAGAGATGCAACATCATAAATGGCCATACCAGTGCCTGCAAGTAATCCCGCGCCCAATCCTATTTGCAGGGTCCTGAAACTCCCTTCATTATTAAGTCCCATTACTGCAAGGCTTAGTGCAGATCCGGTCAGTGCCCCGTTTAATAGATTGCCGCCAATTAATTCTGCAGACTGTGCATTACTTTTCTCAAAAAAAGTGAGATTAAAAACACAAAACATGACAATTGCGAGTATACTATTTTTCATATTCTTATACCTTTTTCTGGTTGATGAATTTAATAATTAACCGGGGTTATTCATTGCAACAGGTAAAATTTTCCCATTATAAAATTTATGGCCATTCAAAACAAAATCTGCAATATAACTGCTCATTTCTTTTGATGTTACCGGTGCTTTAAAGCCCGGAAAAGCCTGGTTCAACATCTCGGTTTGAACAGCACCAAGACACAGGCAATTAACAGATATACCAACGGAAGAGAATTCTGTTGCAAGGCATTCTGTAAAAATAGACAAAGCACCTTTTGTCGCACTGTATGCACTTAGACCGGGAAATTTATCGCTCCCCTGGAAACCACCCATACTGCTGATGTTTACGATATGGCTGCCTTTATTTAATAATGAGATTAACGCCCTCGTAATTCGAACAGGTGCAAGGAGATTCACCTCAAACTGAAGCTTCCAGTCATTGTCGGTCAATTCAATAAATGGTTTGTTGATCAGTAATCCGGCATTATGAATAATTCCATCAAGGAGCAGTTTGTTTTCCGAAAGATGTTTTTTTATAAGTGATACAGCGTCGGGGTCAGTAATATCAACAGCTAAAGTGGATATATGATCGCTTGATTTTGCCAGTTCCTCAAGTCTGTCTTTTGACCTGGATACCGCTGTAACAGTACAGTTTTTCTCACAAAGAATTTTAGCTGTTTCAAAGCCAATCCCTTTGCTTGCTCCGGTTATCAGAATATGTTTTTTCAAGATGGAATGATTAACGTGATAAGTTCGTGTAACTATAATGATAACATTTTTGATTGGAAATCATTCACGAAACCATATTAACTGATTTCTTAGGGGTTTGTCTGATCTCGAGAATGTGTGCCCATAATTCCCTTGTTTGTTTCAGGAATGTCGGCAACCGGTGACAGATTCAAAAATCGAGGGAAAGGCAGTGAGGTTTTAGCCACCCCCGTAGAAATCCCTTTGGGAGAAGACACTATTTAGCCACGAAGACACGATGACACTAAGGTGCACGAAGTTTTTTAGTGTGATCTCTCATGTGGGGTTGCCCGGTTTTTGGGGCAAAATTAGGGGCTTCTGTGTATGGCAGACTATGGTATGCTGTCAGCGCCAGGTTTATAATAATATTAATCTGTCAGGATATAAGCATGGGCAATTTTGTTGTAATCTTCAGTTTGCTCAAGCTGCCATTGTTTGTCATGGCCCATTTCTTCAGCCATTAATTTTGCAACTTCCGGAGCCATATCCACACTGGCTCTTGCATCGAGTAATAACGCCCTTGTTCTTCTTGAGAGCACGTCTTCAACGGTCATTGCCATTTCTTCCCTTACTGCCCACACTACTTCTGCTTTAAGGTATGGCAGGCGTTTATGGAGAGGTTCCCCGAGTTCAGGTTTCTGTTCAATGATTTTCAGAATTCCCGGCTTGTCTGACCCATATTGATGAAGCGGGTCGTCCATGTCTACATTTTTAAGCCAGCCATGAATTCGAAGGTTTTCAGTTACACACTCTTTGATATTTAAACCGGCAACTGTTGCAGCCTGATCAATGGTATCCTGAGCCATTTTACGGTAGGTAGTCCATTTGCCTCCCGTTATAGTTATTAGTCCGGATTCTGAAATGATCAGGGTATGATCCCTTGACAGAGATGCCGTATTTTTGCCATCTCCAGCTTTTACAAGCGGCCTTAGCCCTGCAAATACACTTCGTACATCTTTTCTTTGTGGATTTCCGGTAAGATATTGTGACGCGTGTTTCAGGATAAATTCAATTTCTTCTTCGAGTGCGGTTGGTTCCAGTGAGGGTTTTTCGATGGGGGTATCTGTGGTGCCAACCACTAATTTACCGTTCCAGGGTACAGCGAAGAGTACCCTGCCATCGTCGGTGTGTGGTACCATGATAGCCGAACTCCCCGGCGAAAATTCTTTGTCAATAACCAGGTGAACCCCCTGACTTGGTGCGATGATATTAGCGGCATTGGGATTGTCCATTTTTAGCACATCATCTGTGAATACTCCGGTAGCGTTTATGACTGCCCTGCCATTGAAAGTATAATTTTGCCCGGTGAGCTGATCTGTGACTTGTACCCCATCAACCATGTCATTGGATTTTACAAGCCCGGTAACTTTCATATAATTCAGTAGCAACCCACTGTGGTCGGCTGCGGTCTGAACAAGATTTATTGCAAGGCGGGAATCGTCGAACTGGCCGTCGTAATAGATCACACCGCCACGCAGCCCTGTTTGTTCGATGGTAGGCAACAGTTCAATCGTTTTTTTAAAGGATAGATTCTTGGATGGCCCAAGCCCCAGTTTTCCCGCGAGCATGTCATATACTTTCATGCCTACACCATAGAAAGGCCCTTCCCACCAGTCATAGTTTGGTACGATAAATGATTGATTTCTGACAAGGTGAGGTGCATTCTGAATCATTAATCCCCTTTCTCTCAATGCTTCGAGTACCAGAGAAACGTTGCCCTGTTGCAGGTATCTTACACCACCGTGAACCAGTTTAGTTGACCGGCTTGACGTTCCTTTTGAAAAATCATGCTGTTCTAAAAGGAGAGTGGAATACCCTCTCGCAGCCGAGTCAACGGCAGCACCAAGCCCGGTAGCGCCGCCCCCAATAATAATGATATCAAAATATCCTCTTTTACTGATGGATTCCTGTAATATTTCCGCTCTGTTTAAGGCCATTTTCTTTCTGATTTTATCTTCAATAATTTATTGACTGTTATTTCCTGACCAGGCCTTGGCTGCCTTCAACGCCCTGTTCCAGCCATCAACAAGTTTTGTGGATTCGTCCGCACCCATAGCCGGTTCAAAACGTTGGTCTTCCTGCCATTGTTCATTGATCTCTTCATGGTTCTTCCAGTAACCGACGGCCAGGCCGGCGAGGTAAGCAGCACCTAAAGCCGTTGTTTCAAGTATTTTTGGCCGGATGACCGGTGCCCTTAAAACATCTGCCTGGAACTGCATCAGCAGGTTATTGGCTGTAGCGCCACCATCAACCCTGAGTTCTTTGATATCAATACCAGAATCTGCTTCCATAGAATTCAAAACATCCAGTGCCTGGTATGCTATTCCTTCGATGGCTGCCCTGGCGATGTGGCCGGCATTTGAACCCCGGGTTAGCCCCACAATGGTGCCACGCGCGTGCTGATCCCAGTGCGGGGCACCCAGCCCTGCAAAAGCAGGTACAAGATAAACGCCGTCATTGTCCTTTACGGATGACGCCAGTTTTTCAACATCGGCAGACTTTCGAATCAATCCAAGTTCATCCCGAAGCCATTGCACAACGGCACCGGCAATAAAAATACTCCCTTCCAGTGCATAGACCACTTTTCCGTCAACCTGCCAGGCAATGGTTGTTAGAAGGTTGTTTTTCGATTCAATGGGTTGTTCGCCTGTATTCATGACCATAAAACACCCGGTACCGTACGTATTTTTTACCATTCCGCTTTCAATGCACCTTTGGCCGAATAGTGCTGCCTGCTGGTCACCGGCAATTCCTGCAATGGGTACTTTAGAGGCAAAGATGGTGGTTTTGGTTGTTCCGTAAACCTCGCTTGATGATTTTACTTCGGGCAATAAACTTTCGGGAATATTAAATAAATCGAGTAATTCTTTATCCCATTCAAGTGTGTGGATATTATAAATCATTGTTCTGGAGGCATTGGTAACATCGGTAACGTGAACATCGCCCCGTGTAAAATTCCAGATAAGCCAGGTGTCCATGGTGCCAAATGCAAGTTCACCCCGTTCGGCTCTTTCCCGAACTCCAGCCACATTGTCAAGAATCCATTTAATTTTGGTTCCTGAGAAATAGGAATCGAGAAGCAGGCCGGTTTTTTCCCTCACCATTCTGCTCACTTTTTCATCTTTTTTCAGTTCATCACAATAATCGGATGTGCGGCGGTCTTGCCATACTATTGCGTTGTAAACCGGTTTGCCGGTTTTTCGGTCCCATATCAGGGTTGTTTCTCTCTGATTTGTTATCCCGATGGCAGCAATATTATTGCCATTGAGGCCCGCACCGGTAATGGCTTCGGCGGCAACACCTGCCTGGGTACTCCAGATCTCATTTCCGTCATGCTCTACCCAGCCGGCTTTCGGATAGATTTGTTTGAATTCTTTCTGAGCGGTTCCAATGATGTCGCCTTTATTATTAAAAACGATGGCTCTGGAACTGGTGGTACCCTGGTCGAGTGCTAAGATATATTTTTCAGGCATGTCTGGCAGATTAGGTTCTTGTGTGGTTGTCTATACAACCTATCAATAAGATGGTAAAGCGGGATTAAATTGTCAACTGAAATGCCGATCTTTTTCGATAAATCAGAGGGTTTTTGAGGCTTTACGGCAATTCAATTGGCCGTTTACAAGCTACCAAACCCAATCTTTTTCGGTAAGATTCAGCGGCAGTTTTTGAATGCCGTTATCCGGATTATAGGATACGGTTTGTGTTGAAAAATTAATCCTGTCACTTCTGTAAACATCTTCAGAATATTGAAAGATTGTACCTTCGGTTGTTGTAATAAGTCGTTTTATAAGCAATAATGGTGTTCGCAAATCCACTTCGAGCCAGATATTTTCTTCGCGTCCTGCGCTAACGGCTTCGATTCGCTGCTGTGCATTTCCAAGCCTGGTAACGGTATGTTTATACAACAGTTCGAATATGGAATTCTGCTCGAGATCCATATCATAAATAGGCTTGAAAAGGTCGTAATTAAAGAAGGAGCGCTCAATGATGAGTGGCTGGCCGTCACCGAACCGTAATCTTGCAAGGCGAACCACAGATTGACCTGAATGAAGCTTCATCAGATGGCTGATATTGGCAGCAGGCGCCGTGATTTCTTTTTTTATAATTTTGGCAGAGGGTTTAAGATTATGCTGTTTCATCAGCTCGGTAAACCCGATAAGCTTATCCGGATCCTGTATTATTTTTTTATAGGTTATAAAAGTGCCTTTACCCTGTTTACGCACCAAATATCCTTGCTGGAACAGCAGTTTAACGGCTTCCCGTATTGTTCCGCGGCTCACATTATAAATTTTAACGAGTTCGTTGTCGCTTGGGAAGAGATCATTTTCCTGATATTTTCCCTTTCTGATGCCGCTTAGCAGTTCCTCATAAATTTTATAATATTTCGGAAGTGGTTGATCCAATTAGAAAATCTTTGTTTATCCTTTACAGGAATCTATATAACATGTGATAAACTTGCAATAAAACACCATTATGGCAGTTTTGGGAAAAAATATTCATCAATCCATCACACAAAAAAATCATTTTATGAAAATCTAAATGGTTTCATTAAAATTAGCAGTTAAACCATTTAGAGAACCTGCACGCTACAGATACCAAACAACAAAGACTATACTAACCGATGCTGAACATTCAAAAAAATCTAACGAACTCTTTTTATGCTCTTTTAGCCCTTCCGGCAACTGCAATGGGTTTTGCTCTCTCTGTTCAAATTGCCGCTTTGAGCTGGCTATTAACGTACCAGTATGGACTTGAAATTACAGATATCGGTTTGGTATGGGCAACCGGGCCAATTGCAGGTATAATTGGCCAGGTTATCATTGGTATAATTAGTGATAATGTTTGGGTTTGGAATGGGCGAAGGCGCGTTTTTATCGTAATTGGAGGGGTACTTGCCTCTCTCATGCTGCTTGCGTTGCCGAATATTGGAGTCATTCAGGCAGGCCTTGGCCTTGAAGGCATCCTTGGTATAGCCATTTTAGTATCGATGATTCTGGATCTCTCCATTAATGTGTCATTTAACCCCACAAGATCAGTAATTGCGGATGTAACTCCCGAAGGCCGGGCACGCACCAAGGGATACACCTGGATGCAGACAGTATCGGGAACGTTCGGTGTACTCTCGTATGGTATCGGAGCCGTTTTTGGAAATATACCGCTCCTGTATTTTGGCGTTGGCCTGGTATTATTCTTTTCGGTAATACCACCGTTTTTTATCAAGGAGCCAAAGTACCTTGGGCGCTATGGTGAAGATGAAGGTGAAATAGCTGAGGAAATCAGCAGTACTAGCGATAAAACAGCAAATATCAGCAACGCTTCTCTCAGTCTGATCCTTGTTACTATCCGCCCGCTTTGGGGTTTTTTGATCTATGGAATTTATGCAATTGTAAAACGTCTCAGCGGATTTGAAATTCCCGGTTATTACTTTGAGATATTTGCCCTCATCATGACGATATATCTGATTGGAGAAGCCCTTTTTAAAAGTGAACATGGCAAATCGAAAGAAGAAGCCGGGAAAATTGGTTTTCAAAAAGTGCTCGCTGCCCACTCATTTTCGTGGATTGGGGTTCAAAGCATGTTTATCTACTTTTTTGCTTTTGTAGATTTCAGAATGCCGGATCTAACCAACGAGGGGGTTGGCACAGTAGTAAACTGGAGTTTCTTTTCACTGAACCTGATTGCCGCCATTATCCCGGTTCTGATTCTCGAGCCGATGGCCAATAAATTTGGCAGGGTAAAAACCCATGGAACTGCTCTTGCCGTAATGGCTATCGGCTATGCAGCAATTGTTTTTCTGGGCGACTCTCCCTATGTACTCTATATTCTAATGATGGTAGTGGGGATCGGCTGGGCGTCTATCATCAGCCTGCCTTTCGCGATTATGTCACAAAAAATTGCACAAAACCAGATGGGACTCTACATGGGATTGTTTAACCTTTCGGTTGTTTTGCCACAGCTTGTTGCAAGTTTTGCGGTGGGGGATATCGTAGAAGCAGTAGATAATAAAACTGTTCTGCTTGTTATTTGTTCGGTAACTGTGGCGTTTTCGTGTCTCGCGTGGTTCCTTGTGAAGGAACCTGAAGATGAAATGACAGAAAATCCGGTGTTGCTGGATGCAGAAATTGAAAAAAAGCTTGATAAAATCTGAGAACTGTAACCTGGCAGCATTATATAAGCCTTGGCACGGAGATGTTGGCTGATCAGGTTTTGCCCGGCAAATATCGGATTCTGTGCAGTTGCATTCGTGAGCAGGAATCCGATGGTTTGTTCATGGAATACTCTTTCCGGTGATCAATCAACGGGTTACAACATCTGCCGTTCCGGATGGTACTATCCGGGAAAATATTCTAAAGAATGGGTACAGCAATCAATTCCTGTTTCTGGAAAATATGTTTCCAATTCTTTTTAAAACAGACCCTTTCCCACGGGATTCATCCTGCGGGTCTATCGTCCGGGCTTCACGCGGTTCATTAACTGTTCTTCGGGTGAAATAGTCCCTGGCACGATCCCGGAAACGATCATCCAGAAAATTTTCGCATGTGAGATCGTATCTTGTTTCCAGTTGCCGTGGATAAAAACCATCTCGCTGCGGATTCAAGCCTGTTTGATTCCGTAGATTGCTAAGGAAATGGCCGGCAATCGGCAAGGCCGTATGCGATGCATATCCGAGGTTATTACGGA
Source organism: Balneolaceae bacterium (assembly GCA_007123715.1). Taxonomy (GTDB): domain Bacteria; phylum Bacteroidota; class Rhodothermia; order Balneolales; family Balneolaceae; genus Rhodohalobacter. Next base: position 13,295 of record SKKO01000287.1, read on the forward strand.
AACGAACACGTGGCACGGCCCCTCCAACCCAGCTTCCAAAAACCATATCCGGAGTCATACCAATGAACCAGCCATCTGCGAAATTTTGAGTGGTGCCGGTTTTACCGGCAACTGCGTGGGTAATGCCGAACTGACTTCTGAGGCTTTGACCGGTTCCTTCATTTACCGCTTTGGATAACATACTGACCATTGCAGCAGCAGTTTCAGATGAAATAGCCCTGTCAGTGGTTAACGGGCCATCACTGAAATCAAAAATAAGCTTACCCGCAGAATTATAAATTGCCGTGATGGTTTTTGGTTTTACGGGAATGCCGTCATTCAGGAATGCACTGTAAGAAGCGGTAAGTTCAAGTAACGATACTTCGGCCGCTCCCAATGCAATGGATGGTTCTTCAGGAATGGCAGACTGGATGCCAAGCCTCGAAGCTGTATGAATGACTTCCTTGAGGCCTGTGTTCATCAATAATTCTACAGTGATGGTGTTGATTGATTGTGACAGTGCTGCCTGCAGGGAATATCTCCCTCCATATTCATCACGCACATTTCGGGGCATCCAGCCCTCATAATCACTGTAGAGTGTAAGTACATTGCGCATGTAATCACATGGCTGGCTTCCGTTTTCGATGGCTGCAGCATATACGATCGGTTTAAAAGCTGATCCGGCCTGGCGGCGGGATTTAACATGATCGAACTTGAAATGATGATGATTGATGCCACCTACCCAGGCAAGTATATTTCCATTGCCGGGATGCATAGCAAAAAATCCTGTATTCAGAAATGAGAGATAATGGCGTTGTAAATCGTATGGAGACAACGTCATCTCTTCATATCCATTCCATGTAAAAACCTGAGTTTTGACGGGCTCGTAAAGAACTTTTTGAATCTCCTGTTCGGTTGCGCCATCTTCTATAAGTTGTATATAGTGTTCGGTTTGCTCCCATGCTCTTATGACAGCAGGATCATCTACATCCGAGAATATAATTCTTGATGTGTACTGGCCGTCAAAAATAGACTGCAAATTTCTCATTCTTGTATGAACGGCATTTTCCGCAGCTTTTTGAACACGTGAATCGATGGATGTTTGAATGATAAGTCCATCGGTGTAGAGATTGTATTTCTTTCCATCAAGGGCTTCATTTTCATTGAGCAGCCTTGTGAGTTCCTGCCTCAGATGTTCCCGAAAATAAGGTGCAGGCCCATCGCTTGTTGTAATAAGGGAGTAGTTCGTGGAGATGGGTAAACTCATGGCTTTGTCGGCCAGTTCTGAAGATATTTTACCATATCGTGCCATTTGGCGAATAACTATGTTCCGCCGTTGAAGTGCACTATTGGGATTTCTGTGGGGGTTGTACCAGGAGGTGGCACGCAACATGCCGGTAAGGGCAGCCGCCTCATGAATTTCAAGGTCAATAGGTTCTTTGTTAAAAAAACGGCGTGCGGCCATTTCAATACCAAAAATATTTTCTCCAAAGGAAACGGTATTCAGATATAAAGCAAGAATTTCATCTTTACTGTAAATATTTTCAATTCTGCGCGCAATAATCATCTCTCTCACCTTATCTGCCGCGAGATATAGCCAGCCATCCCGCTGCCTGGGGAAAAGGTTCTTGGCAAGCTGCTGGGTGAGGGTGCTGCCGCCGCCGGAGTCTTTTCCGAGCAGCAATGTTTTTACAAAAACGCGTGCAAGCGCCCTGTTATCCACCCCGTTGTGAGAATAAAAGCGGATATCCTCGATGGAAAGTAATGCATCGATCAAAACAGGGTTTATTTCATCGAGATTTGCTTCTGTACGGTTTTGGAGGTAATAGGTGCCAAGTAAAACGCCATCAGCTGAAAAAACCTGTGAAGCCTGATAGTTTCTGATATTTGTCAGTTCTTCACGATCGGGCATTGGTCCAAAATAACCATTCCAAATCAGAATGAAGTAGGCAAGCGAAGCAAAAAACAGGAGCAGCAATGCACCGGTTAACCAGTACTTAATGGATTTACCTCTTTTTCTGTTTTTTTTGTTCATATTATAAAAAGCCGATTCGGTTAAATAAAATTAACTGAGAAAACAGGCATATGTTCCTATTTTTAGAATGATGCAATATAATGCTGTAAAATGGTGAAATATGTGGGATAATTTTTAAAAGAATTAATCAGAAGTAAAACGTAATTTTGTTCGATTATTATTTACTGTCACTCTATCTTCTTTTCAATATTTAACAAAAAAAACATATTTATGCATAAAGCGATTATCCATACGGAAAAAGGTGAAATGGAAGTAGAACTTTTTTCTGAAGATGCACCGGGAACTGTTCAGAATTTTACTAAACTTTCCAAAGACGGGTTTTATGACGGGCTGACCTTCCACCGCGTAATTCCCGGTTTTATGATCCAGGGTGGATGCCCGAAAGGGGATGGTACCGGCGGACCCGGATATAAAATTAACTGCGAACTTGACGGTGATAAACAGTATCACGACCGGGGTGTGCTTTCCATGGCTCATGCAGGCAGAAATACCGGCGGTTCACAATTTTTTATATGCCATAACCGGAAAAATACCGCTCATCTGGACCGTAACCACACTGTTTTCGGTAAAGTTGTTGAAGGTGTTGATTTGATTGATGAAATAAGGAAGGGTGATACAATTACCAAAATTGTAATTGTTGAAGAGGAATAGCAAATAATGGCTATACTGACAGGTTGTACAGCCAGTAATGCGCATTTCGTTTTCCGTATATGAACCACATGTGCCGAACGCTGTCATGAGCTATCGCACGCTGACAGGTTGATTTGACCCCCAAATACGAATCCTGAACCCATTCGACTCAACATTGAATTTTGATACCCGGATAGAAAACAAACCCTGACATGTGCCAATAGTTCGCTTTTTTAAAAGAAAATGGCTGTTAAGCAAGTCATTCCCGGAGACATGGGAAAATATTCTAAGGAAAAAAGTGCCCGTTTATCACCGTCTTCCGGATCGGCTCAAGAATATTTTACGGAACAGGCTGGTTATTTTACTTGACGAAAAACACTTCGAAGGGTGTGGCAGTCTGACGCTGACGGAAGAAATAAAGGTGGTAATTGCAGCGTATGCATCTGTTTTGATACTGGAGGAGCCGGCAGATTATTACGGAGATTTACAGGCAATACTCGTTTATCCCAAACATTATGTAGCCCCTGTAAATGAAGAATTTGAAGGGGGGATTGTATCTGAAGGCTATGAATCAAGAAGCGGCGAGTACTGGGGAGCCGGTAATATTGTGCTTTCGTGGAGAGACATCGAACGGGATATTTATGAATCAGGAAATGGCCAAAATCTGATTTACCATGAATTTTCTCATTTGCTGGATGACCGTTACGGCCTCAGCGCAGGTGTAAGTCTGGATGGTGAAACACTGAGGGATGATGAATGGACAAGAATTTTGGCAAAAGCATACCGCAGGCTGGTACGCGACAGCAGTACGGGAAGATTCACGATTTTAGACTCGTATGGAGCAAAAAATCCGGCTGAATTTTTTTCAGTGGCAACCGAAGCTTTTTTTGAAAGATCAGGCCGGCTACATAGTACAATGCCTGATCTTTACAGGATGCTGCAGTCATTCTATGGGGTTGATCCTGCAGCATGGAAACAGAATTTCTGAAATGAAGACTTATCTGATTTCTATGAGAATGGAGTGCAGGCCAATGGCAGGGTCAGGCGCGTTGTTTGCATAACTGGCGTTCAGAACATAGTAACCAGTGTTTATTCCTGCCGGTTGTTCGATAATCCTGAAAACCCCTTCAAGCCCGGGATAAACCCAGCTGTTCTTTCTGCCCCCTTGTTCGAGAATGTACTCGGAAATTTTTTCAGCTTCTTTGACTGAAAGATCGTAATGAGGCGGCATATCTATTTCGCCCCATTTTCCTGACGAGCCATTCACAATACGCATTGCGAGAGTATGAAGCGTTTCGGTATTGTGTGGATATTTTTCAGAAATATCCGAAAAAGAAGGCCCAACAAGCATGGTTTTATCGGAATGGCATCCAAAACAGGTCGATTTTTTCATCAGATATAGTCCTTCGTGTACTCTGAAATGTGAAGAATCAGTATTTCGTGTTATGTTAATGTTACTCAAATCAGTAACAAAACTGGTTTCCAGTAGTACTTCGAGGGGTTTAATTTCGCCAAATCTTGAATCACCGTCATGGATATCAGAAACAGTAATACGATATCTCACCTGATCTCCCCACTTAACTATACTTTCCTGGCCGGGTTGTACAATGGTTACAATTGGTGCAGTAGTTTTGCTATCTGAGTGATTGCCGGGAGTAATAAAG
>SKKO01000293.1 GCA_007123715.1 Balneolaceae bacterium
TGAAATTGTGAAATTGATGCGCACTCTTACAGATTGTTTTGCTCCTCATGCAACCATCATCACAGAGACAAATGTTCCCCATAAAGAAAACATCAGCTATTTTGGTGATGGTGATGAAACGCATATGGTATATCTGTTTAGTTTGCCTCCACTATTATTGCATGCCATTTTAACGGAAAACGCATCCTATCTTACCGAGTGGGTAAAATCGCTGAACCGGCTGCCCTTTGGATGTACATATTTTAATTTTACAGCTTCCCATGATGGTATCGGTGTAAGGCCGCTTGAAGGCCTGGTACCTCAGGAGGAATTTGATGAATTGGTGAGCGATATAAAAAAGAAAGGCGGATTTGTATCGGAGAAGAAAAATCCGGACGGGACTTTAAGCCCATATGAACTAAATATTACCTTTTTTGATGCGTTCAGCGCCCTGAACGGTAACCAATCGCTGCAGATCAGGCGTTATCTCTGTTCCCAGATTTTGATGCTAAGTTTTAAAGGAGTACCGGGAATCTATTTCCATAATCTTTTGGCTACACCAAACAATATTCAGGGTGTGTCTATCACCGGCAGGTATCGTGCCATCAATCGGAAAAAATGGCATTATGATGAACTGGAAGAAGAATTGAGTGATCCAGATACAACCACACACAGAGTTTTTTATAAGCTTAAAGAGATTATAAAAAAAAGGAAAAAACACCCGGCATTTCACCCGTTTGGGTGGCAGCAGGTATATGATATTGATCCTGATATATTTTGCCTGCTTCGCTGGGATCCTGACAAAACAGAACAGGTTTTGGTGTTGGCGAATGTAACCGATAATGTTAGAAAAGTTGATTTTTCAGGGAACTCTATTCCCATAGAGAGAGGTAAAGAGTACAGCGACATTTTATCGGGCAGAAAATTATTTGCAAATGGAAAGGCTGAATTGAAACCTTTTGAAGTGATATGGATTAAGGTATAAGATTAGTAAATTTATCAGTGAATACAGTCTTTAAGCTGCAGTAACTCTGTAATAATCAGATCAGGCTCAAGGTTTTGGCAACGCTCATCATCCCTGTGCCACTTTAGCGAACGGCTATCACCGGCAAAAAGTGCTGTTTTCATACCTGCGGTGTGTGCGGGATATACATCCTTCAGCATATCGTTGCCAATGTATAAAATATTCTCCGGATTAATGTCCGGAACCACAGCGCGTACTTTTTTGATATAATTCTCGTAAAAAGTTAAACCCGGTTTTTTCATTTTTTCTTCAAATGACCAATGCAGCAGCTCCTCCGAAAAACCAAGCTCTTGAAGTGAATAGCCGGTTAAAGCTTCGAGAACAATAGGGGTGTAGAATTGTGAATTTGATATAATTCCAAGTTCAAGGCCTTTATTCTCAAAAAATAAGAGTGTTTCTATTAATCCGGGCATTGGCCAAACGGGGTTCATCCGTGCTTCAAACTCTACGGAGATGAGTTCATAAAGAGTGCTGCTTTCCCGGAATTTGATCCGGTCAGATTTTCTCAGGATCATTAAAACCGATTGCCATATACTCCGGATATCCGGTTCCGGATACTCAATTCCCTTTTTTTTGCTATCGTATTTAAATCGTTTTACTACCTCATTATATATACGTAAACATTCTGATACGGCATCATCAGAGTGAATGGAAACACCTGAATTTTGTAGTACCCTTTCAATAACTCCCAAATCAAAATCACCGTCATCTACTCCAATATCACCAACACCTGAAATAAAAAGAGTACCGTAAAAATCGAAGGCTACTACGCGGATATTTTCCAGTACGTTAAGCTTTGGATTTGTACCCGTCGCAATCTGTACGAGGGGCTTTGACAAGTCAATAAATCGTTTATGCAGATTCATGGAGTGCATATGTTTAGCCCGTTTGTAAGTGTGATGATAAGAAACGATTCTGGATCAGTATATCCTTCTATGGTTGATACACGAAAAAATATACTCAATATGATTTTAATGTATTATTTACCAAATTTTTTTCTGTACTCTGCATTCTCAATCATAGGCGGACGCTCTTCCTCGATAATTTCGATCAGGTTTTGCTCATACTGGTTTTGCCGAACCTGAAATTGACGCAAAATGGTTTCGTGTTCTGCCTTTTCAAATACACCCAGGGCCTTTGCACGTTTGATGAAAGTTTGCAAAATGCCGAAGGACATTTTGCCGAGTGCCTGCGTGGGTTTATTTTCGTGAACCCTTTTATCGAGATCAGTCTGAGCAAAGGCTTCAAGTCCGTACATGTGATAAACATCAATCAGGTGCGATGTTTCCACTCCATAGCCAATAGGGAACGCGATTTTTTCGAGCACTTCGCGCCTTACGGCATACTCGCCGGAAAGCGGCTGAATCATAGCTGTAAGGTCAGGGAAGAAAAGGGAAAAGAGTGGACGAACAAGAATTTCGGTAACTCGTCCGCCACCGGATGCACGAACATTTCCTGAAAATGCGAGCGGCCTGTCATAAAAACCTTTCACATATTTAACTTCGTCGCGATAAATAAGTGGTGCAACAAGCCCGTAAACAAATCTTGGATGAATATTACTGATATCGGCATCAACATACACAATGATATCTCCTTTTAACTGGTAAATAGCTTTCCATAGGTTTTCTCCTTTACCGCGTTTTGGTTCAAGGCCTGGTAAAATATCGGATGCGAGATATGTATCTGCACCAAAATTTTTTGCCACTTCGAGTGTATTGTCGTCAGATCCGGAATCAATAACGGCAATTTCATCCAGTAGAGGGTACCGCTCCATCAGTTCTGATTTGAAAATAATTACCTCTTTTCCAATGGTTTTTTCCTCGTTCAGTGTCGGGAGGCATAAAGAGATCGTCAGGTTCTTCTTTTCTTTTATCTCAACCAGTTTTTTTAAATCCCAAAATTCAGAATGGTGATAGGTGTTTTTGTTAATCCAGTTTTGAAGATTACTCACAATATCCTCCGTCTATAGCTAATATGGTTCCAATGAGATGAGCCAGCCCTTTATAAATCGGCTCAATTTGAATAGTTTCGTTGGTTTTAAAAGTGCGTTCACCAATGGTAACACCAAGGGTAAGTGCTGGGATTTTTTTATCGATGAGTGCCGATAATTCAGAGATGCTTGGTGCCAGACGGGGTTCAATTCCGAGGCTTTCCATCACTACCCGTGCACAGCGTGTAAGCGGATGTGCGTAAGGAATGCCGCCGGGAATACGTTTTGCAAAAATGTCGAGTTCTACGTCGTCGCCGGTTTTGGATGAGACCTCCAGTACGATGTCATGGATCGTTTCACCCGCGCGTTCAACCACATCCTGAGATTCTGATCTTACTTCAAATCTGAGTGTGGCATCTCTTGCAATTGTATTAAATGATGACCCCCCTTCAATGGAACCCATCACAATACTTGTGCGCGGCCGTCTCGGAAGCCGCATGTCATTTATTTTATTTATGACTTCATTTAGTGTGAGAATGGCACTTGAATCTCCAAAACGCGACCAATCATACGTTTCCGGTACCCGGCAGGTGATTTCACCGCGAAGCATCCCTATCGATGAATAACTTAGCCTCCCGAGCTGAATTCCTTCAACACAAATAGCATTTTTAATCTTGAATGAACTGTTTTCGAGGAAAAACCGCATCCCTTCGAGGTTGCCTCGTCCAAGGCTTTTTACACCCGCCATCAAAACAAGATCGTTTTTGAGTTTTAAATCAAGGTCTTCAAGAATATATGGCAGGGTAACCATGGCAGCGAGCCCAATCGCATTGTCTGCGACTCCCGGGCCGGTTATGGTATCACTGGAAATCTGCATGGTATGGTCTGTCTTTTCTGAAAAAATGGTATCTGCATGCGCATTGAGCAATAATGTTGCTTTACTGTCAGTGCCTGAAAGAACACCAATTCCGTTTCCAGCATCATCAATGGATGAATCTGTGAGGCCTGCTTCATCAAATCGGTTCAGAATAAATTCTATGCGTTTCGATTCTTGAAAAGTAGGCGCCGGTATTTCTCCCACCATCACAAGATTAGCCAGAAGGACTTCCCTGTATTTTTTTAGTTTTATCGCTAAACCGGGTAATTCTTTTTTTAAAGATTTGATATCCTTCATGATTTTTTAAGTGATATACGTTAATTTTGTATACTTAAAAGATCAGAAAAATATTACTGTAATACACCTGAATCCGATAAATATCCTGTTAAATCTCCTGATTGTGACAATTAACAGCCTGCATGCCACAGATACGCAAATCTGATACGTATCGAAATGTATCCTGAAAAAAAGGGTCAGGCGTATGCCGGTACAGAATAAAAACGTGCAATCGAGCTCTTTTCGACAGGAGTTCCAATGAGTGTGGCAGATGTGCTGTCGGTAATTTCCACCTCAACATAATCTCCCTTTAGATATTTTTCTCTGTCGAAAACAACTATTTTATTTGTATCCGTGCGCCCTGAAAGTTGTTGATCCGACCGCTTGCTGGTACCCTCAACAAGTACAAGGTGCCGGCGTCCAATCTCTTTTTTATTGTTTTTTTCCTGAATTGACATTTGTTGCCGGATAATTTCGGTAAGCCTTCGTTTCTTAACCTTTTCCGGTACATTGTCCTCGTATTTGCGCTGAGCAAGCGTACGTTCGCGCTCCGAATAAGCAAACATATAGGCAAGGTCATATTCTACGGCATGCATCAGGCTCATGGTATCGAGGTGCTCCTGCTCGGTTTCATCGCAAAATCCGGCTATAATATCGGTAGAGAGAGATACGCCGGGAATAATCGCCCTCATTTTATCGATTAAAACCAGGTATTGCTCACGGGTATAAGGCCGCTTCATTCGCTCAAGCATACTGCTGCTTCCGGATTGAGCAGGGATATGAATGTAGCTGCAAAGATTGGGTCTTTCGGCGATGAGATGCAGGAGTGGTTCGGGAAAATCTTTGGGATGGGGGGAAGAAAACCGGAATCTCATTTCGGGATAAAGGCTGCTTGCCTCATCCATTAAGTGCGTAAAATCAATATTTTCAAATTTGTAGGAATTAACATTTTGCCCAAGCAGTGTAACTTCCTTATAATCCTGATGATTTAACTCATCAATTTCTCTTAGAATACTCTCCAGCGGACGGCTGCGTTCTCGCCCACGGGTAAAAGGCACTACGCAAAATGCGCACATATTGTCACAACCCCGCATAATGGAAACAAATGCCGTAACTCCGTTACCGCTGGTGCGTACCGGGCTGATATCGGCATAGGTTTCTTCAAGTGAAAGGAGCACATTTACAGCCTTGCGTCCATCTTCCACCTCGGCAAGCAGGTTTGGAATGTCGCGGTATGCATCGGGCCCCACCACAATATCCACAAGTTTTTCCTTGTCGATGATTTGCTCGCGCACCCTTTCAGCCATACACCCCAGTACCCCGACCATTAAATCACCCCTGCTTTTCTTGAGTGAACGAAACTCTTTAAGCCTATTCCATACTCTTGATTCAGCGTTTTCGCGGATCGAGCAGGTATTTACAAAGATTACATCAGCTTCTTCGGCACTCTGTACCGGCAACATACCCTGGCTCATGAGGATGGAATTTACAACCTCCGAATCCGCAAAATTCATCTGACAGCCGTACGTTTCGATGTAAAAGGTTTTGTTCATCATACCTGGATTCCGAATTTTTTTCAGATTAAAAAATAAGAATCAATTCTCAATATTATTAATTCAATTTTTGAATAATGCTACGGCAATTGTAATTACTGCGGTAACAAGAGTAAAGCCAAATCATAAACTTTGATCATGAAGCAATGAAATGATATCCAAATCTTACAAGATATCTACAAGATCCACTTCAAATACCAATACGGCATTAGGGGGAATAACTGATCCGAAGGGTGGTTGTGCCCCGTAACCGAGATTGGGCGGAATAAATAATTGATATTTTGCACCTCGTTTCATCAGCCTGAGCCCTTCAGAGAAACCGGGTATTACCTGAGAGGTATTAAATGTTACCGTATCATTACCGGGTGAACGGTCGAACTCTAACCCATTTGTAAGTGTGCCGTTATAGCGCACGCGAACGGTATTTCCGGCTGCCACATTATCACCTTCTCCTTCTTCAATAACCCGATATTGCAACCCGCTGGCTGTTTCAAGAATGTCTTCATTTTCTGAATTTTGAGAAAGAAATTGATTTGGGGCTAATAAAAAGGAATCGAGCGTTAATTCCATGATCAAAACGGATCCAGGCCTGATTGGTGTGTTTGCCGGGGGGCTGTCACCAAATCCCAATTCACTTGGAATCACAAATTCATACTTTGAACCTGTATTCATTAATCGTATCCCTTCAAATAAGCCAGCCATAACATCCTGTGTCAGAGTTAGGTAATCCAGGCCGTCCGACCTGGAAAATGTTTGTCCGCTTACGAGCTTCCCTGTATAATTAATGAAAACAACCTGGCCCACAGAAGGTTGTTCGCCATCGCCCTGTTCAATAATTCTATATTGCAGACCACTGTTTGTTACGATAACTCCCGGTTTGTTTGCGTTTTCCCGGAGAAAATCGGTTTCGTCAACGGGTGTACCAAAAGGGTCACTGCTTGAATCGAGGCAACCGGCAAGAAAAAGAATACTAATGATGGGTAAAAGATACTTCATAGTGAATGTTTATATTTAAAAATAGCTTAAAAAATCTGATCAGCATCGAGTAAATAAGGGTAACTGCCGGATGCCGGTTTCAATCGTATTTATTGATTCTGGAATCTGCGATTCGAGTATATTATTTAAATTTTCACCGTAAAAATGCTCATCGGTGTAATGCTTCCATAAGGAACGCTGTTTGTCTATCTCTGGTATAATTCCGGTAATGATTGAAGAGTCAAAAAAAAGAATTTTTCTGTGAAGTTCTTCAAAAGAGTCATTGATTTCACCGGCAATTGCAACAAGAAAGGGGGTGCAGCTTTTTTCAGGGTTTAGCATGAGATTATGCATCCCAAACATATCCATCCTTATTTTGTGGCAAATTAACACCATTTCATTTCTGTAAACAAATTCAGCGGGAAACCTTCCAGAGCGATAATAAGCAAAATTCCGGGATAATTTTCGGCCCGATGTTAGCATGATAGCAGAAACCGCGGCTGCAAATTGTAACGGTTCAGAATCTAATTCGGCCATGTTTCGGGAGTTTTTCTCCAGGCATTCAGAAGTTGTAAATCTGCATCTTTAATACGCCCGAGTTCAAGTGCCACGTCAATGAGTGTGGTGTAATCGGTTAGTGTGAATACCGGAATATTTTTTTCCAAAAATTTTTGAGTGGCTTTGTCAAATCCATATGTAAAGATGCTAAGTACAGCCTTCACATCAGCCCCGATAAAATGAAGTGCGTTAATCACCGACATGACCGAACCTCCGGTAGAAATAAGGTCTTCAATAACAATAGTCGACTGTCCTTTGTCCACACCTCCTTCAATCTGGTTGCCCAATCCGTAAGATTTGGCCGTCGCACGAACATAAGCGAGCGGTTTATCGAAATTTTGAGCAACCCAGGCTGCATGTGGTATTCCGGCTGTGGCTGTTCCGGTAATCACATCCACATCGCCATATTTATCTTCGATAATCCGGATAAAAGCCTTGGATATCTGGTTTCTGATTTCCGGAAAGCGTAATGTTAGCCGGTTATCGCAATAAATCGGGGAATGCCAGCCCGATGCCCAGGTAAATGGATTGTTTGGCCTGAGTATAATCGCATTGATCTCCAAAAGAGATTTGGCAAGTTCCCTTGAAAATGGTTTGTCTAAAATCATGTATAAGTAAACGTCAATTAAATTCTTATGGTAAATTCAAAAAGGCCGTCGCGCCTGATTTTTCATGTATGCCAAATATAAAACCTGTTTCTTAACTGCTTATTATTCAAATTTTACACTAATTCTGGCATGATTTGATTCTCCTCAGTTTTTCGAAAACATCCTTTTGGCTATATGCTATATCTGTCAAAAAAAGGTGAAACCATAGAGGATTACCTGAAGACAGATGAGAGCGTAAACACCTGCAAGTAAATCATCGAGCAATATACCAAATTTCCCGCTGATTTTTTCCAATTCCCTAATGCCAAGAGGTTTAAAAATATCAAACATCCTGAAAAGTAGAAAACCTGCCAAAAGGATCCATATATCTGTATTCAAGGAGTTTTGAAAGGGGACAAGCAGAAAAACGATAGTCTGCCCTGCGCTTTCGTCCATCACAAAACGGCCGGGATCATCACCATAGCGTTCTACAGCTGCAGGGGCGCTCCAGAGTGCCAGTATAATGGTAAGTAACAGGAAAATGGATAAACCGGCAGTGTGAAAACTAAATGCTGCAAGATAGATAAAAGGAAGTGTGAACAGGCTGCCCCACGTACCCGGTGCCCACGGTAACAATCCGGCACCAAAGAAAGTGCCGATAAACAGCTTAATCTGCGCCATGAGCAGAAGCATTGAACAACTTGCGATTCACCACAAGATATTCGATTCCCGAGTATACCGTGATGGCTACAACAACCATCATTCCCCAAAAGAAAATATTTGTCGCATAAATGGTTCTGACAAGCTCACCGAAACCACCACCAAATAAAATCAGAAACCCGAATAGCAATGCAACGTAGAGATATCCCATCTGGATAGCGGTTTTTGCTTTGGCGGTTGTGCGGGTTTCGAGAACAATTCCACGGCGGGTGGCAAAAATCCTGAGCGTGGTAACCATTATATCACGTATCACAATAAGTACAACTGCCCACCATGGAAACTGCTGGGGGTCAAGAAACGGAAGGCAGACAAACCCGGCAAATGTCAAAAACTTGTCTGCGAGCGGATCGAGAAATACACCAAAATCACTCTCAAGATCATATCTTCGGGCATAATATCCATCAACTATGTCGGAAAGGGCGGCAATAAGAAAAACCAGCAGGCTTAGACCCCTTAATAAAATATCATCCTGTATAAACAGGAGAAGAAATACCGGGGCCATTAACAATCTGAAGCTGCTTATTATGTTGGGTATTTTTTCCACGCTGTAAAGGTAAAACTCTCACCAATTAAATGTTAAAGAGAGTCAGCATTTTTATTGCTGAAATTTTCCTGTTAAGAAACTGTATAAAACTGAGAACAAGTCCTTTTTTTTATAAGATTCTCAGTTTTGAAAACGTATATACGGTTTGAAATCAAATTAAAAAAAGAATCATTGCTAAAAAGCTTTTTAAATAACCAAAATTTCCTGCTTGTTCTACAAACTGCTATTTTCATATGATATGAAAAATGCACACGTCATTTCGATAGGAAACGAACTGCTGATAGGCGATACCATTAATACCAATGCCTCTAAGATTGGTAATTACTTAACTGAATCAGGTTTTGAGGTTTCAAGAGGATTCACAATTCCTGATAATCCGCATATTATCAGGAAACAAGTACTTAGATCCCTGAAAATAGCTGATTTAACCATTGTAACCGGCGGGTTGGGGCCTACTCACGATGACGTAACCAAAAAAGTGGTTGCCGAAATTTTTGAATCGGAGTTGGTGGAACATGCACCGGTAATGGAACATATTGAGAGTATATTTAAAAAAAGAGGGTTCTCGCTATCTGCATCCAACAGGGAACAGGCTATGATACCCCAAGCTTGTGAAGTACTATTCAATAAAATGGGTACGGCTCCGGGTATGTGGTTTCATCGTAACGGTAACTATTTGGCTTTACTTCCGGGAGTGCCTTATGAGATGGAATACCTGATGGAATTTGAGGTTATGCCAAAAATCAAGACCGTGTTTCCGGAGCAGGACGTATGGGTTACCGAATATTTTAAAACTGCCGGAATTCCCGAAAGTACATTGAGCGACCGTGTGGGCAGTCTCGAGGAATTCGTGGCAAACGGGGTAGGTATTGCATATTTGCCAAATCCGTCTGGTGTAACGATACGTATCAGTGCAAATGGTAATACACCAGAAGCGGCAGGCGGAAAACTGAAAATTCTCAGGAGTCAACTAAATGAACGTGCAGGTGACTATATTTACGGTAAAGGAAAAAACCTGAAGCTCGCAGAGGTGATTGGAACCATACTTAAGGAGAAAAATCTTTCCATTGCCGTGGCTGAAAGTTGTACGGGTGGTTTTGTGGCCAATGAAATCACCAATATTCCCGGGAGCAGTGCCTACATGAAAGGCGGGATTATTGCTTACTCAAATGAGATAAAGATTAAAACTCTGAGCGTGGATGCTGATGATATCAATCGGGAAGGAGCAGTAAGTAAAACGGTTGCCATACAAATGGCAGATGGGGTGTCAAAGGCATTTAATGCAGATATTGGTATATCAACAACAGGTATTGCAGGGCCGGGGGGCGCCACCCCTGAAAAACCCGTTGGCCTTGTTTGGATGGGATTTTCAATTCAAGGATACAATTTTGCGTTAAAAGCGATATTTACCAATAACAGGCTTATTAACAAAGAACGCACGGCAATGGTAGTTCTGGAATGCATTCGCAGGCAGTTGCTCGGAATACAGGGAACCCCATACGAACTTAAACCCCATTATCCTTGACCTACTTATCAGTTTTCTGGATGATTTTTTTCATCCTCTATCAGGATATTCTGCAGGGCGCCCCGGAAGGAAGATCAATTGAGCCCATCAGTGAAATATTGGAATTTCAAATTATCCGGAGCGATACAACGGCAGTCGATGATATTTACAGAGCGGTGCCGGGTTTAACAATAAGAGACCGTGAACCTGTATTGCCACGTCTGCAGGTAATCGAAGGTGCAAGACAACCATGGGAAGAACCCCCGCCGGATGAAGAGCGCCGCGCACAACCCGATACCGTACATGTCTGGAATTATGCTATGCAGGAAGGATTCGAAATTGCCGAATCCGACAGTACATTGAGATGGATACAGCTTGTGAATTTGTTCGACCGGTTTTATCCGCAGAGAGGCGCCATCACATACCGGATGGGTACAAAGGGACGGATGGATGCCATTGAACTTCATGCCTTCGAGAGCAGGCACATGAACCTGGAAATGGAGGGCCTCAGGCTCAATGATCCGTTAACAGGTGCAGTAAACTGGAACCGGTTGGCTGTGCATAAAATATCTGAATTCAGGGAAGCTGACTACGGAGCCGTTTATGATGCACATGTACGCCTCAGAGACCACTATATCGTACAACCGCGCACCTACCTCAATTTCGATGAGAGTAAATACAATCACAGGAATCTTGAATTTTCATTCACCCAGAATTTCCTGAAAACCACTAATCTTGAGCTCTCTTTCTGGGACAGGCGCGATGGAGGAGGATACTCAAGGCAAGGTGTGGAAGGGAGACAAGTAGTTGCCAGACTGTATCATCAACTGAATGAAAATTGGCTGGTAAAGTTTAATTATGTTAGTAATTCGCTGGACAGGCAGGAGCCTTTTGGATACAATGTTACCGACCCCCGTTTTTTTGCATTTAACCGGTTTATTGAAAGTCCTGTGATAAATGGTGCAAATTCCACACAATCATCAAATGATGTGTTCATTCAGATTCACAACCGGCGCAATATCCATCAGGATGTTTCCACAAAATTTGGCCTGCATTATCAAAGCGATGCATGGGAACTCACTTCAGCGACCGATAGTATAGCTACCGATTTTGCAAAACTTGAACTTTTTGCAAGGCACCGGGCCGGATTTCGTAACACATCAGCCACAGCAACTGCCCGTACATTTTTACTAAATGAACGAGAGAAGGAAAATCTTACGGTGAACAGCTGGCTTGGAGCTGAAGGTGAATTTATGGGATCTCAGCGCTTAACCCGTTTCATGAATGTAGATGCAAGGGCAAGGGTCACAACGTGGAATGACGGGCGCATGGCAACAGAAATTTCCGGACGGATCGTAATAACACCGATTGAACGGCTGAGACTTGCTTTATTTGGCGGACAATTATCCCGTGCCCCGGATATACAGGCGTTATACTGGACATCTGCTCAATATTCCGGTAATGAGGAGCTTCAGAATGAAGAATCATTGAGTGCCGGAGCTGAAGCTTCATTTGGGCTGTCTGAAATACTGACAATAGGTGTTCGCGGTGATTACAGGGAAACGATAAATGGAATATTTATTGGCAGCGATGCACGGTTTACATCTATTGATCCATACGAAGTATTAAGTGGCACAGCATGGCTTACGCTTGATTCACGGATATTTGAAGGGGAAGTCTCAGGAACATATAAAACATTCTCATCGGCAGGTATGAACCCCATTAATCAAATTTTAAATACCTCGGGCGATCGAATCTGGATAAAAAGCCACTTTTACTGGAAAAATTACCTGTTTGATCGAGCTACTTATGTAAAAGCCGGGTTATCGGGTATGTTATCCCCTCAGATATTCAGGACGGCTGAATTTATAACCCCGCTGAATCGCTGGCAGCATGGAACAAACGAGTTTTTTAACCCGTCATATTACCGGGTAGACCTTGATGTATCGGCCCGTGTGCGCTGGTTTATGATATTGCTGAAATGGGAAAATTTATTTGATCGTGCCGGGCAACTGGGCTACTTTGAATCAACAGGATATCCGATGCCGGAACGCCGGTTCCGGTTTGGGATAAGAGTATTATTTACAAATTAGATATGCGAAAATGAGTGCAGGTTATGTTTTAAAAGAAGGAATTGCCGGGCTTGGGAGAGCTAAACTGGCGGCTTTCACATCTATGTTCTCTCTATTCATAGCCGTTTTGCTGATCGGTGTGATATTTCGTGTGGGGTATAATGCCTATGAAGTGGCACAGGTTCTTCGCCAGCAGGTTGAGGTTGAGATATTTCTTGAAGAGATCAGTGAACCGGAAACCAGCCGGATCGAACAATTAATTTTAACTAAACCGGAAATCTCAGGACTTTCCTACATTTCGAAAGACAGTGCGTCAAAAGTGTTTCAGCAGGAATTTGGAATAGGAGCAGAGGCGATTGCCTCACTCGACTTTCTACCGGCATCTTTTCGCGTGAAAATCGCGGATGAACTCAGCATTGTTCAGGTTGACTCACTGGTAAAGGAATTTCGGGCCTATGAAGGAGTGGATGAAGTTCGCTTTAATTTGGCTTTGCTCGAAACCATTGAGGCACGTACGGAGGTGCTGGTGATTGCCGGGATATCCATCGGGGTATTCATCCTGCTGGTTGCCATTATTCTGGTATTTAACACTATTCGGCTCACAATTTATGCAAAACGGGATCTGATTCGTGCAATGAAGCTTGTGGGGGCAACAAATACATTTATAAGACGGCCCTTTTTGGTGGAAGGAGTACTCCAGGGATTGATCGCAGGCAGCTTTGCCGCTTTGGTGATTACTGCCGGATTTGAGTCGCTCATACCCCGATTTATCCCCCAGGCTGGAGAACTTTCCTGGCCATACGGGAAGTGGTATTTCCTGTCCGGTGGAATGATCCTTCTCGCTGTTATTATGGGATGGTATGGCAGCAGATGGGCAGCAAAAAAGTTTATTCGGGATACAAAAGTTTATTCCTGATTTGATAAACGGGTACCTGTTTTGATTTGTACGGGCATGAGCTGCAAGCTACTGTATCACAATATCAACCGTTTACGTATTGCTGATTTGAATTTCATTCATGGGGCGCACCCAGGAACCTCGTGGGTTGATGTGAAAAGTGTAAGTGTAAAGGCTAATATCAAAAGTTCAGTTCAACAATTCAACGTTTCGTAAAGAAACACGTTCCGGTTTTGCCCACAACCCGGCTTAAGCCAAAGATTTAATCTTGTTGCCGCTTTCCTGCCTTCGCTCGCATCCCTCGATATCATTGCAAGTACCAAACAGATGAAGGGAGTGTCCGTCAACCTTAAAGTTGTGAATTTTTTCCATTAGTTTCTGTATTTCGAGAATCCGCGGATCACAGAATTCAATCACAACGCCACACTCTTTGCAGATCATATGATCATGCTGCTGGTAGGCATATGAGCGTTCATAATAATACTGGTTTTTTCCGAATTGCTGGCGTTGCACCAGTCCGCACTCAATCAGCAGGTCAAGGGTATTATAGACCGTAGCCCTCGATACCCGGGTACCGGAATTTTTCATGTTAAAGAAAATCTCATCTGCATCAAAGTGCCCGTCTGAGCTGTAAATCTCCTCAAGCACCATAAAGCGCTCAGGTGTTTGACGTTGATTTTTTTCTTTTAAATAGGTTCTGAATATTTCCTTTACCAAGTGAATGGTTTCTTCCGGTGCCTGGTGTGCCATGTGTTTTGAATTAACTTTATTTAAATAACAAAAACGGTTTATTTAAACCATTCGTACCCCGGGTTCTCTGATTCTGAAATCCCGGTTTTGTTATGGTTTGATTGATCCTGTATAAATATTCTTTCAACAAGCGATCAGCAGAGCGGATAAGATCGGGTTGATATTACGAAAGTTGGCTTACATTGAATATATTATTTTCTATGCAAACCTGACTTACAGAATAACAATAAACCAAACTGTTTATTTCTTTTTATACAAAGCATATTAGTAACTCCAATCCTTTTCCTCACTTATTATGCCAGCAATTGTCGCGTTCGAAACACTCACAGACCTTTTCATCAACCTCACAAGAAAATACGAAAATTCTACCAAAACAGCGTTTGCCTATAAAACGACACCTTCTTCAGATTATAAGCCGGTTACGTGGCACGCAGTCAAAGAAGATGTAACCGTACTGGCAAGTTATTTATTGGATAAGGGAGTTGAAAAAGGTGACAGGGTTGCCATTCTAAGTGAGAACCGATATGAATGGGCTGTTACAGATTTTGCTATTCAAATGACGGGTGCAATCAATGTATCAATTTATTCTACTCTGCCATCCAGCCAGTGTGAATATATTTTGCAGGATAGCGGCGCAAAAATCTTGTTTGTTTCTACCGGAATCCAGCTAAAAAAAGCGGTTGAAATTGTTGACAACTGCCCTGAACTGGAAAGCATTATTGCCTTTGATGAACCAAAAGTAAAAAAATATCTTGAGAACGGTAATGTGAAATTATATGATACCGTATGCAGAGAAGGCTTGAAAGCGGAATCATTACATGCGGATGAATTAAGAAGAAGGGCCATTCAGACAAAACCAGAGGATGTTGCAACATTGGTTTATACATCGGGCACTACCGGCAAACCAAAGGGTGCGATTCTTTCTCATCGTAATATTGTGAGTAACGTAAAAGCTATACACGATGCAATTAAGATTGATGAAAATGACCGATGTTTATCTTTCCTTCCGCTTTGCCATACTTTTGAGCGTACTGTAGGATATTATGCAGCCATTGCGGGTGGTGTTGAAGTCTTCTATGCAGAAAGTGTGGATACGGTTGCCAAAAACATGCTCGAAGCACGGCCTACCATTGTTGTTAGCGTACCGCGGCTCTTCGAAAAGATTTATAACCTGGTTCATAAAAACGTGCAGGAAGGAAGTGCCATACAGCAGGCTATATTCAATTGGGCACTAAATGTAGGTGAAGAATATTGGAAAGGGAAACGAGGGCTGGTCAGCCTCCAGAAAACGCTGGCCGACAGGCTGGTATTTGATAAACTGAAACAACGGACGGGCGGTCGAATCCGCTTTTTTGTCTCGGGTGGCGCAGCACTTCCGGCAGATATTGGCACATTCTTTATGTCGGCCGGACTGAGCATTCTGGAAGGTTACGGGCTCACGGAAACCTCGCCGGTTATGACATGCAATCGCCCCGGTGAAGAGGTGATGGGAACCGTAGGAAGAGTGGTAAACGGTGTTACGGTTGGGATACGAAGCCTGCAAAATGGACGATTGACAGCACGATTGAGTGGTGAGGATTACCCGTCAGCCCTGGATAGTGAAGAAGGAGAAATTTTAAACCGTGGCCCTAACACCATGAAGGGGTATTGGAATAATGAACAGGCTACAAAAGAGATGATCGACGAGGAAGGGTGGCTGCATACTGGTGATGTAGGCCGTTTTGTAAACGGAAGACTGAAAATAACCGACCGAATCAAGCACATGATTGTAAATGCCGGGGGGAAAAATATTTACCCCGGCCCGATTGAAGATCTCTTTAAAACCAGCCCGTGGATTGACCAGATTGTTGTGGTTGGTGAAAAGAAAAGTTTTATGGGCGCCCTGATAGTGCCCAATTTTGAAGCTTTAAAAAAATATGCCAAACAGAACCACATCGATTATGAGAGCAATACTGAACTCATTAGAAGCGACTCCACTCGAAACCTGTACAGCAGGGAGATTCGGAGCTTCTCTAAAGATCTGGCCTCCCATGAAAAAATTCGGGATTTTCGTTTAATTAGCCATGAGTTTTCGGTTGAAACCGGAGAGTTAACCCCAACCCTGAAAGTGAAACGGAGGGTGATTGAGGAGAAACATGGCGATCTGATAGCAGAAATGTTTGAAGATGAATAGGTTTGTTATGAAAAGTGAAGAGATTGAAAATTTTTTGGAACGTATTGATAAACTCCAGCCCGGACTACAGCCCCGGTTTGGAAAAATGAATGTACATCAAATGATATGCCACTGCACCGATCAGTTACGGCTGGCAATGGGCAGAAAAAAAGCTATACAAGATGGAAGGGTAAATCCGCTAAAAATACTTTTTTTAGCCAAATCCGGCAAAACCGTTCCAACCCCCAAGGATTTAGATCAGGTTGAAGGCGAAGGCACGAAACCTGTCGCTTTTGAAAGCGATAAACTACAGTTAAAAGAATATATTTTGGAATTTTCAAAGCTTCCGGTGGATTTTGAATATGCCATGCACCCTTATTTTGGGAAAATCAGCAGCCAAAGATGGATGGGTTTGGTTGCTTACCACCTGGACCATCACTTAAGCCAGTTTGGTGTTTGACAGTATAGAATCAAGTATAAAAGTGTGAATGTGCAAGAAGAAAGTCAACGGTTGAGTATTTCAAAAAATGAGCCATAAAAGTTGTTCATAGGATTCTGGGCCGAATCGTCCGATGAATTTCTTCCTATTGCCGATCTCCTGCACCTGACATTACAACATTGGAACATCAGCTTCTGAAGGATCTTTTCCGAGACTCAAAATACCGGAAAATATTATCATTATAACTTATGAATCTGCTTTTAAACATATTGTAAAGGTAGTTTTACCGGGCTCTGAGCTGATACTCAGACTACCCCCATGGGCTTTAATAATATCATGCGTAATGCTTAGCCCCAGTCCCGTACCCTGCGTCCCCTTCTTCGTGGTAAAAAACGGCTGCAGGATTTTATCTTTGATCTCATCGGGAATGCCGGGGCCGTTACCCTGCACTTCTATCAGGATGTTCCCGTTTTCGGAATTTGAATTGCTGGCTCGCGTCGTTTGAAGGGGATGAAAGAGCACATTGGAATGCAAACAGGTGGGCATAAAAAAAGTACCGGGATACATTCATTTAAATCATCTTGTGGGATTTTTCAAACAAACAAGCTGCGGAGTTTTCAGCTTTTTATCAATCCTGCCGTAGCACTCATGACAACTGCATCCACTTATAAATTGCATAATATCCAATTGCCTGTCAACAAAAATTTCAACTTTTTTTCCACAACTTTTCCACAAAGTTATCCACA
>SKKO01000082.1 GCA_007123715.1 Balneolaceae bacterium
GCTGAACCAGATAAAAGGGCTTATTATTAACCTTTGGATTACCGTAGGCCTTGCCTGCGTATTCATGGTTATCAAGTACTTCGAATACTCTGAGAAATTTGCAAAAGGAATTCTTCCCGGCTCACATTACAGTTATGAGGGGATAGCTCATGAAAAGGCCAATATCTTCTTCAGCATCTACTATATGATGACCGGCCTGCACGGTGTACACGTATTGGTAGGGATAGGATTGATGGTTTGGCTTATTTTTAAAGCGAAGAAAAAGGTTTTCCACAGTGGTTATTACACACCCGTTGAAATTACCGGCCTCTACTGGCACCTTGTGGATATCATCTGGATATTCCTTTTCCCGTTACTATACCTGATTGACTAACCATAAAAAGAAAAATTTTACAATGAGTGCACATCATCATATATCATCAGCTAAATTTTTGTGGGGAGTTGCGACCTCTCTTTTTATACTCACCTTTCTGACAGTTTTTGTAACATGGATATATATTCCTGAACCATGGAATATTGTAGTTGCAATTGGCATTGCAGTGGTAAAAGCATTAATCGTTTCTGCCTTTTTCATGAACCTTTGGTGGGACAGTAAATTCAACATTTTGCTTTTTGTCATGTCGATAGCATTTTTTCTCCTTTTGATTGGAATTACCCTGCTCGACACACTCTACAGGGTTGATCCGATACCCTCTTTCTGAAAAGAAATAAAAATGTCCTAACAAAGCCGGTTTCTGCAAGACCGGCTTTTTTTGTTTATTTTTGTCTACACCTATTAATTGCATTATGAAGAATTCTATTTATCCGGTTGAGTTTGGCAATTTTCAACTTCATAAAATTGAATCAGGACGCTTTCTGCTCGATGGAGGTGCCATGTTTGGTGTTGTACCGAAAACTTTGTGGAGCAGGTATATCCCCCCTGATGAAAAAAACCGTATCCCAATGGCAATGCGAAGCCTGCTTATCAAATCCAAAAAAAGCGGCAAAATTTACCTGGTTGATACGGGAAGCGGAGACAAGTTCAGCGAAAAAATGTCGGCAATCTATGGTTTGGACTACGAACACAGTCATCTGCTCCGTTCACTCGAAATAACCGGAACAAAACCCGAAGAAATAACCGACATCATTTTTACCCATCTGCATTTTGATCATTGCGGGGGGACAACCGCATACGATAAAAAAGGAAATCTCATAGAAGTATTCCCAAATGCAAATTATCATGTAAATAAGAGACACTGGCAAACCGCAGTTAACCCCAATGAACGTGAAAAAGCCAGTTTCTTTTCTGAAAATCTTGACCCAATTCAGAACAGTGGCCGACTTAAACTCACTTCTGACAATCATCAGTTTGAACCTGGTTTGGATTCACTATGTATGAATGGACACACAGAAGGGCAGCTGCTTCCAGTGGTTAAACATGAGGATAAAATCATCGTTTATGCGGCCGATCTTATTCCAACCTACGCCCATATACCCCTGCCCTGGATAATGGGTTACGATATGGCTCCGGTACAAACATTGGAAGAAAAAGAGCATTTTCTTAATCATGCTGCAGCCGGTAGCTGGTATCTTTTTCTGGAGCACGATTCAGCTCATGAAATAGTAACTGTAAAAAAAGAAAATGGGAAATTTTTAATGAAAGATTCACTTTCTTTAGCTGATCTCTCATAAATCACTTTTCATTGCGTTATTGAACACTGACAAGAACAGGCCCAATTATCCTGTATATGCCCGATCAAAAAAAAGCAGAATATCACATTCAACAGATCATCTCCATTCTTGAAAAAGCCCATCAAAAGCTTTCTTCAAGAAGATGGATTGCTGTGATTTCGGCACTGGCCGCGGTTTTTTTTTCCGGATTCATCCTGCTTATTTTAGCCGAAGCTAACATCTATTTGTCGGTTTTATCCAAAACCATTTCATTAGTTGCAATCATCTTCCTGTCCGCAGGAGCCGGTATATTCCTTTTCAAAAGCCTGATCCGATCTTCATTCCGGCGTTTTTACGAGGATTTCTTTCAATCCACAGGGCAAAAAAGCATTTTAAGCGCGGTTGATCTGTACCTTGATAAAAAACAACATCAATCAAGATTTTTCCTGGCGGCACTATCTTCAAATATTGAAGGTACAGATTTCTCAGTACTCTCTGGCCAGTTAAAGAATTATCTCCACCGGCAGCAGTCAAATAAATTTTACAAGGCATCTGTTACCGGTTTCATATTATCCCTGACTATTTTCATATTCGTTGCAGCACTCAAACCGGGTGAAACACAGCGTACTCTGCATTTTTGGTCCGAATACACTCAGCCAAATCCCTTCACTTATATTATAGCACCGGCAGATACCACCATTGAGCTGGGCTCATCGGTACTGGTTAATATTCAATTTACAGATAACAGGCTGCCCGATAATGTGACTCTCGAATTCAAGACGGGTGTTGAAGAAGAGTTTCGGCAGCGCCAGATGAGGCCGTCTGATGCAAACCGTTTTATATCACCTGAAATTGATCTCATTAATGATATTACATACCGGGTAGAAATGGATGGTTTTTTAAGTGAGGAGTACTCTGTTAGGGCACAGTTGCAGCCCCGGTTCGATGAACTGACAGCAACTGTTTTACCGCCGTCATACACCGGACTTTCCCAAAACAGGCTCGAATACCCTTTCTCACAGGTTAATCTTTATCCCGGCTCAACCGTCCGATTTGAAGGAAGAACAAATCAACCAGTAGATAGTGTTTCGCTTATCAGCAATGTCTACAGTGAAAATATGGATACTGAAGATTCTGAGGGTAATCGTTTCACACTGAGCATACAGCCGGTAAATCCTGATACTCTACGGTTTGAAATGGTAAATAATGAAGGATTGAAAAACAGGAATCCGTACCGTACGGTTGTCAACCTGAGAGAAGACCAGTATCCTGTTGTAGTAATCCAGGAACCGACCGGAACGGTAATGGTAACCGATCCCGGAAATATGATTATTATTTATCAGGCGACAGATGATTTTGGATTAACCAGAGCTGAACTTCACTGGCAGCACCAGCGAGCTTTCGTTGAACAAGCCCAGACAGGAACTAAAACACTTGATCGCCCCCGTATCGGAAGAATGGAACAAGTAGACTGGGATCTTCGCCAACATGAGCTAAGGCCGCGTGATCAATTAACTTTTACCATCAGGGTTTGGGACAATGACGGGTTTTCCGGTTACAAAATGAGCGAATCGCAACAAGTTGTAATACAGGTTCCATCCCTTTCTGAATATTTCGATGAACTCGACAGCCGTGAACGTGACATCCAGGGTGAACTTGAGCAGATCTCTGAAAATTTCGATTCGATGGAGCAGGAATACCAAGAGTTCCTCGAAAGAATGAAGCAGAATCCGGAAGGGGGATTTGAAGAAAGCCAGATACTTGAAGATATACAGGAACGCCAGGACATGATGGATGAAGCTGTAAGAAATCTTAATGAAAAGTTTGACAGAATGCGGTCGGAAATTGAAGGGAACGATCGAATCTCGGATGAAACGAGAAGGGCTTACCAGGAACTTCAGCAGCTTATGAGAGAATTGGATGATCCCGCACTCAGAGAAGCCATGGAAGAACTTCAAAGAGCTCTTGAAAACCTATCAACACAGGACCTGGAACGCGCGCTGGAAAACGTCTCATTTAATGAACAGCTCTACCGTGAACGCATTGAAAGAACGGCCGAACTTTTCAAGCGCCTTAAAATGAATAGCGACCTTGACAAACTTGCCCGGCAGTACGAAGATATGGCAGAACGTATTTTGAGAGATGAGGAAACTACTACAGGACAGCTTTCCCAGGATCTCGAAACCATCCAAGAGGATCTTGATCATGTTTCTGATCAGCTCGATCAGCTCGATCAGAATCCGCCCAGACGGTCGGAAGAAAACCTGAGGAGACTGAAAGAAGACGGACAGCGTGAGCTTCAAAGTATCCGGGAACAGCTCAGGGATTTGATGGACCAGTTAAACGAATCTGAACCAGGTGAACAAAATGGCGAAGACAGTGAAAACGGTGCGAACGGAGAAAGCAGCCCGCCCGGACAAATGCAGCAACAACAGCAGCAAATTGGACAGCAAATGCAGGCTGAAGCCGAACGGTTCAGGCAATCTATTCAGCAAATGAGTGGCCAACAACTCAATGTAAATATTCTGGCCCTTCAGCGATCTTTGTATACTCTTTTAGAACTGTCAAACATGCAGGAATACCTCACTCAAACAGCTTCTGATACAAGAAACCGAAGCCAGGGCTTTGTTGACCTTACACGTATCCAAAAGAATGTCAGCGACCAGTTTTCAATCGTGGCAGATACCCTTTTCCAGGTATCTGCCGAATTGCCCGGAGTTCCCAACCAGATCAACAGGAAAAAGCTTGAAGTAGAACAACGTTTGGGACGTACCATGGAACAGATGGTAGAAAGAAGCCAGAGAGGCTCCAGTATTTCTACACGCGAATCACTCGGCGGAATCAATGACCTTACTTCCATGATTGCTTCCCTGATCGATCAGCTTATGAACCAGCAAAACGGTGGGATGGGCAGCGGCATGAGTATGCAACAAATGATTCAGCAGCTTCAAAATATGTCGGGTGACCAGCAGATGCTGAACCAGCAGCTTCAGGATCTCATAAATGACTTGCAGGGAGACCGTCTCACACGTGAACAATCGGAACGGCTCGACCAGATTGCACGCCAGCAGAATGAAATCAGAAGACAGCTTCAGGAGTTGCAGCATAGTGGCGCACTGGATCAGGGAGACCGCATGCTTAGCGAATTGCAGCGAATGCTTGAAGATGTGGAGGATTCTATTAACGATATGCGTGGCGGCATTACCGATCCACTCATGGTTCAACGCCAGCAAAACATCTTGTCCAGAATGCTGAATGCCGAAGAATCACTGCAGCAACGGGGTGAAGAAGATGAAAGAGAAGGTACGACCCGCCTCGAATACGAGCGGGTACTGCCACCCGACATCACACTTGAGGAGTTGCAGCAGGAAATTCGTGCCCGTATGCAAGATCCCAATTATACCCGTTTTTCCGAGCAGTACCAGCGGCTCATTGAACGCTATTTTGAACAACTACGCCGCCTCGAAGAACAATTAGTCCAATAGTACGCCGGTGAACTTCTCCGGCCCCCGAGGCCCCATCTCCATCCATCAAATCATATACCCACCCCACAACGCAAGCCAGTGAGCTTCTAAGGCGTACATTACAAATACGAATCCGGCAAAACAGGGGGCAGTTGATGTATATTGGCTGAACTCAGATCAAGCGATAGTCGTTGGAGGTTTTTCGCCTTTTACTCAATGTAGGTTGAACCATCGAATCCAATGTTTTTCGGATGCTCGTGGATAATATGCAATTTTCGATCCTGGATACTTCGAATATCTGCAATCGGATATCAAATTTTCTGA
>SKKO01000084.1 GCA_007123715.1 Balneolaceae bacterium
AATCAATTAAACCAATAGTTCATCTTGAAAACGACGGCCCGGTTCCTGGAGTCCATGGTTTCGGGGAAGTAGTTGTCTGTATAGACGATAAAAATATCAGAGACCGGGCTGTATCGCCACTGAAACCGGCTGTTAATATTTAGGTTGTCCATTTGCTCATTGTACTGCACAAAGGTTGTGAAGAAAACTGTAGGTGTAAAGGTAATATCCACTTTCGGCCCGATCAGCCAAAATGAGTTGTTCCCCCAGGGCTGAGGCAGTTCGAGATAATTGTAACTAGCCACCATAGACACACTGCCATAAGGCTGATAGCGATAGTTGACATCCGCCTGCAAAAATGTACGGTTCCCATTGTAGAACCCGCCCCTGCCCACAGCAGCCGAGTATCGGAAAAGCTTCCGGGTATCCGACCGGTATCGCACAAACGTGTTCAGCCAGTTGTAATCTGTTCCTCTTTCCAGGAATTCGATGTTGGAGTTGGTCGGATCAAAATCGCGTTGCAGCTCTACAAAATTGTGTGACGTCACGATATCGATCTGACTGAGATTGTGAAAACTGAAAAAATACCCCAGACTGCTCTCGCGCTCGGTCATGCGAAAATCGTCCGGAGTGAAAAAGCTCTCCACACTCGCCTGAAATCCATGAAAAACGATCGGTGAATCATTCGGATAGAAGCGGACGGTAACCGTGGGCTCAAGCTGAAAAAAATTGGTTCGCGGCACATAACCCGCACCCGCAAAGTACCGGTCACCCACATACTGCTGTAAAATCTCTATGCGGATCTTCTGACGGGAGTAGGCCAGATTGACTCCCTGTGCAAAATCGGATCCCTCATCCACTCCATCCGTGAACGATTTGAATGCAAACGCACGTCCTGACCATCGGTTGTCCTGCGTAGCGAGATTAAATTGGAGCCCGCCCGTGCGGTTGTAAGAACCAATATTTGCAAAGGCAACCTCATCTACATTTTGGCGATCCACCAAAATGGCCGAAATGTTGGATCGGGAGAAGACCTGCTTCTGCGCCGTCGCCACAAAGAAGTTGCTGGCCGGCGCGAAATCAGACTCTTCAGTGTACATATTCATCACGCCGATTCTCCAGTTTCTGCCCGGGTTCCCGCTGAGCCTTGCACCCGCAAGTACCGGTGCGTCAAGGCCTATTCGCCTTGAGAAGAATGGCCTGACCCTGTTTGAGCCAAAGTTGGCAAAAAGATCGGAGTTCTCCAGGAAGAACTGCCGTTTTTCAGGAAAAAAAAGCTCGAACCGGTCCAGGTTTATGATCTGCTGATCCACATCTGCCTGCGAAAAATCAGGGTTGTAGGTCAGATCCAGATTTAGAGAAGAAGTGAGTGCGAGTTTGGCATCCATTCCAAAGTCGGTGCGGTAGCTTGTTTCATCGCCAAATTCGAAATCGCGTGATGCACCGCCAAAAATATAGGGTATTACCGAAAGCTGCAAGCCAGGGTCGGGTGGCGGCTGATCCCACTGGAGGGTTCCCGTAAAGGCGAGTGATGCCGTTGGAAATTGCCGCGGTACCGGTGCCCAGGAAGATTTTTCGTTGATACTCAGGTCGAGCCGCGAGAAGTTAATATTCCATCGGTCCAGCCCTCCCCTGTACCGGATTGATTTAAATGGTATTCGCATCTCGGCCACCCAGCGGTCGTCATAATCCTTGACCACTACTTCCCATTTGGTATCCCAGGACAGGTCGACCGCGGCACCGTTACTCATGGTCCCGTCCCACATCGCGCCGGCGGCATTCACGCCGAAGGAGTAGCCGGTGGTGAGATCGTTGAACGGATCGAGGAATAGCAGAAAATTGTCGTTGGTGCCAAACGCAAAGTCCCGCCGGAGCGATTCCACCACGCGGGGGGCATCGATCACGTCAAAAAAGATGAGGGCGAGATAGATGGCATCGTCGTCATAGGCCATGCGGATTTCCGATTTCGCCTCGCTGTAGCTGGTGTCATACGGGGTTACCATAAAAAAGTCTTCTGCCACATCTGCCCGCAGCCAGTCCTCCTCATCGATCACTCCATCCAGGGTGATAGTGCCCTTCATCTTCTGGATATTCAGAACATAGTGGCTGTTGACGGAGGTACGGATGGTACCGTCATTGATGCCGTTGTCTGTTCTGTCTACCTGGGCCGACAAACCTGCCGGGATAACTATCCAGATCCATAACAGGGTTAAGAGAATCCGGTTTCGGCGGGTTTTTCTCTTGATGGTTTCAGAATATGGTTGATTCACTTATAGCTCCTTTTTTGTTCCGTTTCAGACACCTGAGTTTTCGACATTATTATCTAAAATACGGCGAGTTATTGGGAGTGAAAAGTAAAAAATCGAAACAAGTTCCTCTTTTATTCCGCGAGGCAGTGAAGATTCCGGCTATTGTTGGGGGCAGTAGTTTTATATTCCGGGGTCAGCCCGCGTATTTCGGGAGCTTTGGCTCAATAGTTTTATACACTGAATCCCGAATATTTACTTCCCTTTTCATGTTCATCATTTCTGATGCCATATGGTTCATTGTGTAGCCAATTGTCAATTTGTTATCAGGATCATTAAAAACAAAACTTCCTCCTGCACCAAATCCTCCAAACGCTTTTGTTGATTTAGAAAAATCATGTTTATCGGATGGCTTCATAAATCCGGCATGAAATCTGAACGCATCTTGCTTAAAGACAACATCTTCCCATCCTTTTTCCGGCTTTTTGGGATATTTTGTCAAATATTCGAATGTGTCCTGTTTTAAGCACAGAGGATGAGATTCATTTGTTAAAGAATCCATAAGGGAAGCAAGTCCTCTTGCATTAGCAATTCCGCCACCAGCTCCAATCTCTAACTGAAGAATCTCCGGTTTATTAAAATTGGAGTGGTTGGTTACAAACGAGGGATTTAACATTGATCTAAACGAAAGTGACCATGGCTTAAAAAATTCAAATACAAACCTGGAGGGCATGGAAAATAAGCCTTTCAATTTTGAAAAAGGTTTTAACGTTGCAATCTTCGCCCAATCATAAGTTTCATCAACTCCAATTCTAATTTCGCCCTCAATATTTGGAAGTACCTCTTGTTCTACAAACTCTTTTAAGAATCTTTCTTTTGGATCAATCCTTTTCAGCAATGAACTTATATACCAGCCAATATTCCATACGTGATAGCCTTGATGATCTCCCGGATGCCAGTGTGGTCTTTGTTCTGCTAATAATGTGTGTAACTGCCTCCGATTCTTGATAGAATTTATATCTAACTTTTTATCGGTGGCAGAAAGCCCTGCTCTGTGTTGAAGCAATTGTTCAATTGTGATGGCTTCTTTATTGTTCGATCCAAACTCAGGCCAGTAGTCGCACACGTAATCTTTATAATCAAAAAGTTCTCTGCTATGACATAAAGCCACACAACTTGCGGCTATTGCTTTTGTAGTGGAAAAAATGGGAACAACAGTATCTTCATCCCATTTTTTATTTTTTTCTAAATCTTTATATCCACCCCAAATATCGATTACCTTTTCATTCTGATGATACACGCATAGTGAAGCTCCAATTTCTCCTAATTCTTCGAAATTCTTTGAGAAGGAATCAGCTATTTGGGTATAATCTTTATGTATGTGTCCTTTTGTTTTCATGTCTGTTTAAATTAGTCGAGTTTGAACTGATTTACCACTTTTTGCCACGAAGACGCGAAGGCACGAAATTACACGAAGTGGGGTTGAGAGCTTTGATCAAAAAAATGCCCCTAAATTTATTAAAGTGACCTTCACTATTCTTCGTGGCTTCGTGGCGAGTATGATTGCCTTAATTAACACCCCCTACCCCCCTTTTTAGGGGGGGACTTTTGTCACAAATTTTACCACTAAAACTCAATTTTGTAACTGAGAGCCGGAATTACAATCACACTCTTGTCCAGCTCAACTCGCCCGGTTTTGTAATTGTAGTTGTAGCCTTCCGGCATGGCCTGGCCAAGAAGATTTTTTACCTGAAGTGCCCAGATACTTGAATGGCCCGGGCGATTGATCCGATAGGTAACCGACAGGTGTGCATAGAAGGTTGTGGCTAACTGATTGCTGAATGCCTGAGATTCATCAAAGAATACCAACTGCCGTTCTGCTGATTTTTCTTCCAGGATTGGGGTAACACGTTCGCCGCCCACAACATTGAACCGGGTGTTTATGCCAAGCACCTTTCTGTTGTTCTGAAAGGTAAACTCTCTTCCAACCAGTGCATTGGCTACAAAATTTCTGTTATACCGGGTGTTGCGCCATATTCCATCATCGGCTTTATACCTTGATGAAAAAACCGATCCCGCTAACAGAAAGTAGTAACCGTTGCTCAAGAAACGCTCAAATGTTGCATCCACTCCAAAATTTCTGCCGATACTGTTGTTTTCCAATGCATCCCCGAAGGCCCTCTCCTGTTTAAAGTTGATCAATGAGTAAGATGTGCCGGCGATACCCGGAGCATCGTAGAGTAACTGCAGATAGGGTTCAAGTTTAAAACGGAGGTTTTGATTGATCTGCCAGTCGTAGGCGAGAACAAAGTGGTGTGCTTTCGAAAGCCCGAGATCTTTATTCGGAAGTGAAACCACCCCGTTTTCCTGCTGTTTTACCATATAAATCTTGAGCTCTTCCATCTGGCTGTGGTGTCCGTAACCAAGGCTTACCGCATGGTTTCTATTGAGATTCAGACTGAAGGCAATACGCGGGTCAACAGAAAGCGAGTTATTCAGTGCAAAATACCCGACATGTACACCTGTGTTCATCAACAGGTTTTGCGAGAGATTGTAACTTGATTGTGTATAGAATTCCATGGCTGAACTGCTGCCACGTTCATCAACCAGATTTCGATAGGTGAAAGGGTCGCTGTCGATGGTACTGTTTATGTCGAGATTGTAGTGTAAGCTTTTTAAGGTTACTCCTGTTTTTGTTGAAAATGCCGGACTGAATGAGTGGCTGAGGTATGAATGGAAACTCAGTGTGCCGGAGTTATCATCGACAAGGAGGTCTGGATAGGGTACAAGGTTATCATCCTGACGTTCGGCTTCCATGTAATATTTCATGCCTGTAGCGGCAAGAGTTGTGTTGATATAGGTTCTGTTTCCTGTAAAAAGCCTGTGAGTAAGGCCGGCTGCACCTATATCCACCATCCAGTCGGCTCTATTTCTGTCCCAGTCACTCTCCCATACGTCCGGGTCAGTTTCAAGTGGCTGAAGAACCTTATCTTTCCCCCCGATTCCCCAAAGTATAAATGTTCCGGCCGATTTGGTAGGCACGTTCAGCTTAAATGAAAGATCCTGATATCGAATCTGCTGATCACTTGGTATGATGTTGACATCCGTGAGCAGCCCGAGTGTGGAGTATCGGTAATTAAACAGATAGGATGCATTGGACCCGCGGACCAGCGGCCCCT
>SKKO01000186.1 GCA_007123715.1 Balneolaceae bacterium
TGTTTTACGATTGCGTGTTCAAGATTTGGATTGGGTTGAGTTAGCAAATGGCACGTGCCGGCACCCAGCCGGACACGCGCTCATGTGACTAATTTTTTTTGAAAGTGTGCATGGGCTATCAACCACATGCACACTGGAGTGACTATAAAAAACTCGTAAAACGGGGAACTTTTTGATTCATCATGAATATCTGATTATCCGGGCAAAACCCGGAGATTATACGTTATTCGGTACAATCTGGTACCGCATGAAGAAATGTTATGTTAAACGTATAAAACTGCGGGAGGGGCTCTTAATGAAAATTCAAACTCAGTGGATTTGGGCGTGAATACCGGTTTCCAGATAAAAAAATTACTGTTAGTGTCAAATTTAACACTATTTCCGGATTCAGAGAATTCTGAGGAGAGAGAATAAGCCAGTACACATATCAGGCAATCCTCATGCTGAGATGAAGAGTGTTGATCCGGTGAGACGGGCAAATCATAATGACCTGAAGTATCGGTTATTACATGAACCAGAGGATGTATCAAAAATGCAGCCATTCCCGCTACAATCAGTATAGCCGAAAATTTTGCAAAGGTATGTTTTATTTCCTTTTTCAAAAAAATTAAATAATTAAGCTAATCCTCACTTCAATATCAGTTCCATTACATTGATATGGTAAATTATTTACTTAAGACAATGTCTTTAAGTTTTTTCCACACAAACCTGACAGTCGAGCCATTCCTCGCTGGGTATATGTTTGATTGCCAGCGGGCTGTTGCCTTTTTCAAAAACGGGTCTAAAAAGAACTTTGCCTTCGGGAAGTTCTATACCACAGGTATGGCATTGCACATCATGATCAATCCGCAAAGGCGTATATCCTGTAACCACCCAGCCGTCGTGCCCTTCCCGCGCTGCAAGGCTTTCGAGCGCTGCCCGAACGGTTTGCGATTTATTGCCTTCGTAATACTTTTCAGAAAGTTTATTCAGCAGTTCAACAGTGGATTGATCGAGGGTGAAATTGAGCCTTTTCATAACTATCCCTAAGTTTTATCCGTAATTGGATGATGATGATGTTTTTTATTGCTGCATACCCTGTGATGACGGTAGTTAAACCAATGGCCGGCGATAAGCATACCACTGCCAAGCAGCGTCAGGGTTGTTTCAAATAATAAGCCAAGCCAGAAATGACCAAAAAGCCAGCCAATAGCAATAAAGGCTAACCCTGTCATAAGCATAAGGGTTATAGTACGGTCGAAATGACTGCGGCGGGCAGCGAAATAGACTGTAGGAATCAATATCAATATAAAAACCGGATGCAGCCAGTTATGCAGAAAATTTGCGAAACTCCAGAGTGGAAGAGTAGATATGATGACCGGAACCACCAGGCAATGAATAGCACAAATCCCGGAAACACTGATTCCCAGACGATCCAGGATTAAAGATGCTGTAATGCTTTTATTTGCCAAACCAGAATCAACTTAATTTTTAAAAGTGTGTATAAATATACACACTTTATACGCATACAATCAACTCTTATTGAATCTGGGCTTCAATCTTATTTCTAACCCTCGGAAATCTCTCTTTGTGCAGAAAAATTCATGTTTCCTTCAGCGGTTTCTACATGCCCTGTCATCATATCCCCATCTAAAGTCATAAATGAGGTTACAAAATTACCATCCACATTCACTTCAAATGAGAGTGTGGATTCGGTGAGGTTTATTGCATGAATGGGAATTTGCCTTCCTGTGTCGAAAACTACTTTCCCGGAAAGTTCATTATCGTCATCTTTTTCGAACACCACTTTACCCTTGCTGTACTCCCATGGAGCTTCATTAACCGCAAAAATCCAGGATCCCAGCAATGTATCTTCATCCTCATTTACTGCAAAATTTACAGTGGCAGCCGAAGAAACAAAAAAGAAGGCCGATAACATGAATAGTACTTTTTTCATAACGGATAGATATGTTTAATTTTAGTTGTTCATTAATTATGATAGAAAAACATCGGAATTCTTACAATAATTATTCTTTTACAGTTTCACTAACTGTCAGTTTCATCGGTTTCGTTTTCTGCGTTTTGAAATAATTCTTTTGCCTGTTCATCTTCAAGCTCCATTTGCCTCTCCATCAGCAGGCGGCGGTGTTCTGCCATGTCATCATCTTTCAGAATCTCATCAATTTCACGGGGTTTGGGCAATTCATCAACAGAGTTTAATCCAAAATGTTTCAGAAAAGTATCTGTAGTCTTATACAAAAGGGGTTTCCCTATCGTGTCGGCCCTACCCGAAACTTGCACCAGCATTTTTTCCAACAGCTGCCTTAACATATATCCGGAGTCCACGCCCCGAATACTGTCTACTTCGGGCTTTGTTATTGGCTGCCGATAGGCTACAATGGCAAGGGTTTCAACTGCTGCCTGCGACAGTTTCCGGTATGCGTTTTCATGCTGGTAAATGCTTAACCAGGGATAATAACGGGGCTGCGTAACAAATGTAAAACCGCCGCCTGCCTCTACAATGCGAAAAGACAGGTCATTTTGTTCATATCTGTCATTAAGTTGTTCCACAATTCTGTAGATGTTTAATTTATCGAGTATCAGCTCCTCTTCACTTTCTCTAATGATATCTGATAATTTGTTCCAGAAAACTGGCCCGGGACTGGCAAAAATCAGTGCCTCAACAACTGATACAAGGCGTGTACCGTCAACAAATTGATAATCTGACATAGAATCCAACATATTATGCAATATCGAATGTTTACCGCTTATAACAGATAAGCATATACTCATCTTTTTCAGTAACCCGGTAACCCAACAGGTGAAAAATATCTTTGACGAGAAATCTCGCAATCCGAAGATCTACTTCAAAACTCTGCCTGCTTGCTACAGTCACTCCGGGCAAATATTTAAGCAAGGTATGAACAAAACTATTCCTGAAATAAGATGACAGTTCAAGCCAGAACTCCGAGACTTCTCTTATAATTAAAAAACCATCATGGCCTTTTTTCTGGTAAAGCGGCATAAAAATACGGCCTGATATGGGTGCCTTTATCAGTCTTCCTTCCTCGTAGGCAAGCGGTGTATCTTTTTCGATTTGATCAAAATTTTCAAAACCGCTCATCATTTCAAATTTTTCCGGGTCGTCTACCAGTTTATGATGCAGGATTTCATAATAGGTGTCGGGTACACCTGCCTGAGCCTGAATCATTTTCTCGAACTCATTGATTTCCTGTCCATTTAACTCGAGAATCCCGGTGTAATGCAACAACAGCCATAAAAAAGCTTCGCTTCTTTTTACCGACAAATCATCATAATGCGCACCGGCTTCAAACCCCAACGCCCTGTATCCGAGGTTATTTACATAGCTTAAAAGTGTTCCCTGAATATTTTCTTCGATCCCTAAAATCTGTGGCAAAGGAAATTTTCGCGCAATTGCCCTGTTGGCAAGCGTATCGTTCAACAAAAGAAAAGCACAGCTTTGCGATGAAGTAGTATGCAGGTCAGCGAAAATAAAATCGGATGCACTTTTTTCATGTCTGGCCAGTATTTGCTCGATGGCTTTTTTTATTCCCAGGCTTTCCGAAAATTCTGCCGGTTGCTTAGCGCCATTCATACGGGAGAAATCTTTTCTCGTATTATACATCTCCCAAATACGGTTCAAATCGGCATCAATATAGCGAACCCCTTGCACCAGGGCGCCAAGATTTCCGGTTATTGCGTATACAGATCCACGCAATTTCCCCGGCTCTCTGTTCAGCGTTTGTGCAATTCGGTCAACCGCAGCAATACCTGCGGCTTCATTTCCGTGAATACCTACAAACAAAACAACAACGGGGCCTGTTTTATCAATCCCGGCACTCCAGCGTACTCTTTCTGTATCTAAAATAAATTGCTGTGCTTTATCAGTTTTTAACATTACTGCGCTTCTTCATCTTCTGCCAAATCTGTGCAGTGTCATTATCGGTAAGAATACCAATCAATTCACCATTATCTACAACCGGAAGACTGCTTATTTTTTTATCGATCATCAAAAGAATAGCGAATTTTACATCTTCGTCCGGCCCGATAGTAATCGGGTCTTTATCCATCACATCAGCAGCAATGGCAAGTTCCCCTGTTTCGGAATCTTCAAGATAACGAAGAAGCCGCTTTTTTGTAATAATTCCTTTTAAATTTCCACGATTATCTTCAACAGGCAAATGACGGATGTCTCTCCATTCCATCACTTTCAGAACAAGTTGCGCCAGATCATTTTCATTGGCGGTTATCAGGTCGGTCGACATGATGTTTCTGACAATGTCATATTGCATATCGAGTTGTTCGGCTTCCTCTATTTCTGCAATCTTCCATTTATAAACTGGCTCGCCGGTTAAGCGTCTGCTGTACATAATTCCTGTCAGGGCAACAACCGATTCATCCCGTTCCAGTTTTTTTTTCAGTTTTCTATAGCTGTTCACAATCCACCGCGAACCGGTTGCATAATTTTCGGCCCTTCCTTCTATCATGGCCAGATATTTATCAATATCCTTTTTGTCGACTTTTTTGGCCTCAAGTCCTTCCCTGGCCATTGGCAGCAGAATTTCAAGTATCAATGCCCGGGCCGACATAAGTTTACCATCCCAAATCATTCCACTTTGAATACCCCACATCGCGGCTTTGTAGAAATTTTCTTTTACTTCTTCAAAAGAGATCTCATTCCAGTTATTGCTGAATTGTTTTGGCATATTATTCATCAATCCAACCCAGAACGCTAGATTGGCTATTTCATCATCAACGGTTGGACCCGATGGCAGGTAGCGGTTCTCAATTCGCAAATGGGGAATACCGTCTGAGATGCCATAACATGGCCTGTTCCATTTATAAATGGTGCCATTGTGAAGCCGGAGCGCCTCAAGTTTCGGAATCCTGCCCTTTTCGAGCTGTTCGAGAGAATCTTTTTTGATATCGGTCATAAAAAGAAGAGTATGGCGGGCGATATCATTTTTATAAACATCCGCTACACTTTTTATCCATCTGTTACCAAACGTAACACGCTGTTCTCTTTCGCGCAGATGGTAACCCTTACCGCGGGTATCGATACTTTGTTGGAAAAGCGGAATGCGGGTTTCTGCCCACAATTGCCTTCCGAGTAATAAAGGTGAATTTGCGCATACCGATAATACCGGACCCGAGAGCATTTGTGCCCAGTTGTACATATCCGGAAACTGATCCGGTTCAATTTGCAAATGACACTGAAAGCTGGTATTACAGGCCTCAAAGAGAATATTGTTATGGCTCAGAATCAACTCATCCACTCCGGAAATATTCAATTCAAAATCTTCTCCCCTCAATTCATAGATAATATTTGCCAGTGCCTCATAGCGTGGTTTCGGGGTCATGTATTTTAACTGAACGGCACGATAGTCAATAGAGGGCAAAATACCGGTAAGGATGATTTTCTCATTAAAAGATTCTGCAGCATTTTCTGCTTTCTTTAGCAGTGACTTGAGGTTCTCTTCCATTTTACTAAAGCAGTTGCCTTTAAGTTCTAATGGATCAAGATTGATTTCAAGATTATACCGTGCAAGTTCCGGGGTAAAGTGAGGATCATTAATTTTTTCCAGAATTTCGAGGGCATGTAGAGAAGGCTTAAAATGATTGTCAACAAGGCAAAACTCTTGCTCGGCGCCAATTCGGGTCACACCGGATTCGAACATTTTCCCATCCAGCATTCTCTCGATGGCTTCAACATCGTGCAGCAGGTGTTTTAAAAAAAGTTTCCTTGATTCAGGATCTTTCGCAATGGATAAAACTAGTTCTCCCATAGTGCCCCGGCTTTAAATATTAAAACTTAAAATTCAGTTTTTCGGTGTTTTATCAATCTCGCTGTGAAGCCTTCTTAATAAACGTGCTGTAATTGCCATATAGTTTTGTTTGGTACTATTGGCAACAGGATTATTAATCATCACTTTGCCAACGGAATTACTGACCGATCTGATGTTATGAATCATGTTATTAAATTACCTGAAAATCATTCTCATATTGAGTTGTCCAACCAGATGTTTACTGCAATCCTCAACCGGGATATACCAAAATCGCCGCCAATCGAACAGGTTTGAAACAAATTCAATAATATCGTCTTCAAATGTGATTGGCCAAAAATTCTTACACAAACAGCGATGAAGATTGCCATGTCTCCATATCGTGCAGTCTGGTAAGATCCATATTTATTCATTTATTAATCAGAAGTATAATAATAGATTTATAAATTAAGATAAGTTCCAAAATTCATTATCTGCAACTCAAATAAACACAACTACCGGGACAATTCCAGTTATTTGTAACATAGAAAATTAGTTTTGCATCTAATAATCAGGATCCATGGTTTTTAAATGAAAAAAATTGTGAATATAACCCGTATGTTTTTACAAAGTTGACAATACACGGGAATACTTTGATCTTTGTTCGTGTTGCTAAACTGTTCGTTTTCATCAATTATCTAGT
Source organism: Balneolaceae bacterium (assembly GCA_007123715.1). GTDB lineage: Bacteria > Bacteroidota > Rhodothermia > Balneolales > Balneolaceae > Rhodohalobacter. The sequence goes on from SKKO01000186.1 coordinate 6,466, forward strand.
TTGATAACCTTATATGACCAACAGAACTGAAATTCAATCCCTGATTTATCTTCTTGAAGATCCTGACCCCGACGTGCAGGTTGGGGTGAGAAAGCGATTTGATGAGCTTGGCGAACAGGTTGTCCCCCTTTTGGATCAATACCGGACAGAATCTGTAAAAGATTCGGAGAAAAAAACAATCAATGAGATTATTTATAGCATTACATTTGGCAGTATTCTTGAAGAGTTTTCCGGTTTAGCTGAACAAGGTATTGATAACAGACAGCGTTTAGAGGACGCACTTCTGGTGCTCTGCAGGTTTGGAAATCCTACACTCAGAATAGAGGATTACCGAAAAAAGCTCGACAAACTCAGTGCAGTAATTGGAAGCGATATCGCATACACACCTTCTCTAATGGAAAAAATGCAGATTATGCTTCAGTTTGTCTTTCGGGAGCTGAGGTTTCGTGGTGATGCTCAGGACTATCATAACCCCGACAATGCCTACCTGGACCGGGTTATTGATCGCAGGAAGGGGCTCCCTATCATGCTCAGTGTCGTTGTTATGTTTTTAGCCCGCAGGCTGGATCTTCCTTTTCACGGTGTGAACATGCCAATCCATTTTATGCTGATGTACAAAACACACAACCAGGAAATTTTGATTGATCCCTTTGACGGCGGATCGCTGGTTACCTACAATCAATGCTGTTATTTTCTGAAAAAAAACGGGATTGACCCCCGCCCCGAACATCTCGAAAAGGCCGTTGAAGCAGATATCCTGGCCCGTTGCATTCGGAACCTGATGAACAGCTATGGCAAGCTTGCAGATGAGCAGCGCGTTGAAGGGCTTCAAAAGATTTTACAAATCACAGAGCGGAAAGCCTGACATTCAATAAGTCATATTTATTTTACGATCATACTTACGCCACCACGGCGCGGATCGCCGAACCCTTCAAATCTATTGCCCGTGAAACTGACGGCATGAACCCCTCCAAAGAAGAGGTTTTTGTCACTCCATATTTTGTGAGAAGGATAATCTGTATAAAGATTTGCCAGTACAGGATCCTGAAATCCGTGCTCAATATTCAAAAACCCTTTTTCAAAGTGTATTCTTGAAAAGTTAATGGCTTTTTCGAGGTTCATTTCAAAATCAATAAGGTTCACCAGTACCTGTAAAATAGCCGTTCTGATCCGGTTTGAACCACCCGACCCAAATACGACATGCTCACCGCCTGGCTTCACAACAATACCCGGACTCATCATCGATGTCATGCGCCGATCGCACATCCACGAGTGAAACCCGTTTGGATGAAGATCTTCCTCGCCCAGCATGTTGTTCATCACAATTCCGGTACCCGGCACCACCATTCCGCTGCCTTCACCATTACTAGTGGTTAGGCTTGCCATATTTCCATCACGATCTGCAATGCTGATATGGGTTGTACCGCGGGTTGCTTTCAGCCTCGATTTTATTCTTTCTTTGTAAACTGAAAGAAATCGGGGATCACTCAACAGCTGTGATTTTTCAAATTCTTTGGATTCTGACAGAGACTCAAGCCGTGCCATTTCGGTTGCGGACTGAACTTCCGCCATAATCCGAAGTGATTCGTAAGTTCCGGGCTGATATTTATAGATCTCTGCTTCATTCATCAGATGAAGCGCAAAATGGGTCAGCAAGCCTCCCGAACTTGGCGGCGGATTGATTATGACATTTGAATGATGATAGCTGATTTCCAGGGGCTCTCTTTTTTTTACCCGGTATTTCCTGAAATCATCTCTGGTAAGATGCCCGCCATTAACCCTGCACATTTCGGCTACCATGCCGGCTATTTCGCCTTCATAGAAAAATGAATCGCCCTCTATGGCAAGAATCTCCAGAAGGCCGGCAAATTCTTTCATCACAAGGGTTTCTCCCTCTTTCATCACTGTTCCGGGTTGTACGCGGCTTTCATAATGCTTTTTTACATCATCATTGGCGAGATAAATCGGTTTGATGATGTCAAGTACATAAGCCTGAAAACGGTTCAGCTTCACCCCGCTTCGTGCCAGTTCAATTGCAGGTTCTGCAAGGCGTTTCATTGGCATGGTGCAGAGATCGCGATATATTTCAAACAATCCGCGAACGGTTCCGGGAGTTGTTATTGAACCATGCCCAATATGAAATTCCTGCTCGGCAGTACCAAAATCTGCCGTAATAGGGTAAAATTCCACTTCTGATGGGTCTTTTGCTTTTAGAGGTGTTTGTACAAAAAAATCATACACTATTTTTTTTCCTGCCGCTGTTTTTGCAAGTAAAAAACCGCCCCCTCCAAAAGACGACAATACGGGCTCTGCAACACAAGCTGCCAGATGAGCTGCAACTGCCGCATCGAATGCATTACCGCCATCACGTAATATTTCAGCAGCTGCCTTTGCGGTTTCTTCATGGCCGGCTGCTACAATGCCTCTGCCTTTATTCATCATCAGCGGATATTTATGGATAAAACAGTTGTCAAAATATCAAAGAATCTTTTCAACTGCTCTTGAGATTTTTTTGAGTGATACGGGATTTGCGGTACATTTACACCTGTAAATCCGGAAGACTTTTCCAGTGTCCCATATAATTGAGTTGTCATGAATTTATGAATAAATCATTTCAAATTATCAGTCCTGTTGATAGCCGTGTCTATATTGAGCGTGAGTATGCCGAATCTGAAAAGATCGAATCTACACTCGCTGATTCTGTAAAAGCCTTCAACACCTGGAGGCAGGTCCCTATTGCGCACCGTGCTGAAGTATGCATGCGCGTCGTGGATTATTTTAAAAATAATGCTGAAAAGTGGGGTCTTGAGCTCACGATGCAAATGGGCAGGCCAATCCGGTATTCACCCTTCGAGATTTTGAATGGTTTTTCAGAACGTGCCGGATATATGATCAGGATTGCAGAGCAAGCCCTTTCTCAAATTACCGCAACTGAAAAAGAAGGTTTTCACCGTTACATCAAGAAAGAACCCCTTGGAACGGCCTTGGTATTGGCCCCCTGGAATTACCCGTACCTCACTGCAGTCAACTCCATCGTTCCGGCAATTATGGCCGGTAATACGGTGATACTGAAACATTCTGATCAAACCGCTCTTTGCGCCGAACATTTTGAAGAAGCCTTTCGGGAAGCAGGTTTACCTGAGGGGGTTTTCGGGTATCTGCATCTTACTCATGAGCAGGTTGCCCGTGTATTAAAGGATGAGCGAATTTCGTCAGTAGTTTTCACCGGATCGGTGGAAGGCGGCCTGGCGGTACAGAAAGCTGTTTCCTCAAGGTTCATTCCCGTTGCACTGGAACTTGGCGGTAAAGACCCCGCATATGTTGCCGGGGATGCGGACATACCATTTGCAGTCGAAAATCTTGTGGATGGTTCTTTTTTCAATTCCGGCCAGTCATGTTGTGGCATTGAGAGGATTTATGTACATCATAGCAGGTATGATGATTTCCTGGAAAAATTTATCCGGCTTACCAAATCCTATATTCTGGGTGACCCCACAAAAAAAGAAACCACACTTGGCCCTATGGCAAGGATTTCAAATGCTAAAACAGCAGCAGATGCTGTGAAAGATGCCATCAGGCAGGGGGCAATCTCGCATATCAAACCCGGTGATTTCCCCGATCTCGATCTGCCGTGGCTTGCCCCACAGGTATTAACCGGGGTGAATCACAGCATGCAAATTATGAGCGAGGAGACTTTTGCACCCATTGCCTGCATTTCTGTTGTTGAAAATGATGAAGAAGCCGTAAAATTGATGAACGACAGCAAATACGGGCTTACCGCATCCATCTGGACTACCGACTCCGAAAGAGCCGTAAATCTTGGAAATAAAATTGATACCGGCACACTTTTTATGAACCGATGTGATTACCTTGATCCGGAACTCGCCTGGACAGGAGTGAAACAATCCGGCCGTGGCTGTACATTATCTCCCATGGGCTACGATCAGTTCACCAGGCCAAAATCATATCACTTGAGGATATCAGGCTCATGAAAATCGCCTTGCTTGTTTGCGACCATGTACCGGCAGATTTGCAGCCCGAGCATGGTACTTATCCTGAAATGTTCAACCGTTTATTTCGGTTGCCGATGGATGCATTTTATGTTTGTGACGGCAATTTTCCCGAACCGGAAAAATATGATGCATTTATCTGCTCCGGTTCAAGATTTTCTGTTTACGATGACATTCCCTGGATCAAACAATTACAGGAACTAACGCAGCAGGTTTATCAATCCGGTAAAAAATTTATCGGGGTCTGTTTTGGTCACCAGATGATTGCCCAAGCCCTGGGCGGAAAAGTCGAAAAATCGCAGCACGGCTTTCTGATTGGTATCCATACATTTGAAATACAACAAACCAACGGATGGATGGACTTCGGTAACAAAAATTATCATGTACTGATGCTTTGCCGGGATCAGGTTACAAAATTACCGGACGAGGGTAGCATACTGGCATCATCAGCTCTTTGCAAGGTTGGAATGTTTACTGTTGGGAAAACTTTCATTGGGATTCAGGGCCATCCGGAGTTTACAAATGCATATAATCGCGATCTGTTTGAACGCCGCCTGAAAATTGATGACAATGAAAAAAAATCGGCGGCTTTACTAAGCTTTAAAGAAAAAAAAGCTGACCGTACCTTGATTGGGAACTATCTTCGGAATTTTCTTAATTCTTAAACATAAAGCAAGCTATTCGTAATGCATTCTTTTTTTAATATTTTCGCATGAATACAAAATCTGAATTGTCTTAACCACTAAAATTGAATTAAATAGCCTGTCATGATTAAAAACAGAGGAATTCTAACCATCGACGAATTGCACCTTAAGGCTGAAGCAGAAGAAATTGAAACGGTTGTTACAGCTTTTACCGATCACTACGGACGACTGATGGGCAAGAGGTATGATGTGGATTTTTTTCTGGAAAACGTGAAAAATCATGGCTCGCACGCCTGCAATTACCTGCTCACCACAGACATGCCTATGGAGCCGGTTCAGGGTTACGAATTTGCTAATTGGAATCTTGGTTATGGCGATTTCCATCTTGTTCCTGATTTAAGCACATTACGGATTGCATCATGGCTTGAAAAAACCGCTTTTGTTATATGTGATCTGCAAAATGAGAAGGATCATACACCCATCCCGGTAGCGCCGCGTTCCATTTTAAAGCAACAACTGAAAAATCTTGAAGAGACCGGTTATCACTCTTTTGCTGCATCAGAGCTCGAATATTACCTTTTTGATGATGACTATCGATCGGGTCATGAAAAAGCATTTCACAATCTCACTCCTGCCGGCTGGTATATTGAAGACTATCACATTTTGCAGGGAACCCGCACCGAACATTTTACTGCTGCCGCCCGCCGAAACCTGAAGCATTCAGGTATTCCCGTGGAAAATTCCAAGGGAGAGTGGGGCCTTGGCCAGCACGAGCTCAATATCCGGTATGCTCCCACCCTTGAAATGGCCGACCGCCATATCATTTTTAAACAGTGCCTGAAAGAGATCGCGGATGAACAGGGAATTTCCATCACCTTCATGGCCAAATACCATCAGGACAGAGCCGGTTCAAGCTGTCATATTCACATCAGCCTTTGGAAGGAGGATTCCAATATTTTTGTAGGCAATGAAGATTTTGGCCCTGTAAAGGGTTCAAAAGAGTTTGGCTGGTTTCTGAGCGGCTGGATACGACATGTGCCAGAAATGATGGTATTTTATGCACCTACCATCAACTCATACAAACGTTATCTTGATGGCTCCTGGGCACCTACAAAAATGGGATGGAGCTATGATAACAGGACGGCCGGGTTCCGGGTCGTTGGCGAAGGAAACAGCCTGCGAATAGAGTGCAGGATACCCGGAGCAGATTGCAATCCTTACCTTGCTTTTGCTGCATCCCTTGCATCGGGATTAAAGGGGCTAAAGGAGAAACAGGATCCGCCATCCTGTTTCAGTGGAGACCAATATGCTGCAAAAGATCTCCGGGATGTACCACGAAGCCTGGACGAGGCACTTGGGCACTTTAAAAGAAGCAGCTTTGCCAGGGAAGCATTCGGCGAGGAAGCAGTTAACCACTATGTCCATTTCTTCGAAACAGAACTGAATGCCTACAAATTTGCTGTGACCGACTGGGAACGTAAACGATACTTTGAACAAATTTAACCTGCTACATGAGATTAAAAAATAAGACAGCCCTTATTACAGGAGGGTGCAGTGGTATCGGAAAAGCTTCGGCTCTCCTTTTTGCGAAAGAAGGGGCAAGTGTTGTGATTGCTGATATAAATAATCATGGTGATGAAGTTGTATCAAAAATCATCGATATGGGGGGAAATGCTGTTTTTATCAAAACGGATGTATCGAGGGCAGCAGATTGCCAACACATGGTGGAATTTGCCGAATCCACATATGGAAAGCTCGATATCTTGTTTAATAACGCCGGAATCATGCATTCGGATGACGGTGGTGCTATAGAAACTGAAGAGACCATTTGGGACCTCACAATGAATATTAATGCGAAGGGTGTGTACCTTGGATGTAAATATGGTATACCGGCCTTGAGGCGTGCCGGAGGCGGATCTGTAATCAATACCGCATCATTTGTTGCCTTGATGGGAGCTGCCACACCGCAGGTTGCCTATACATCGAGCAAGGGAGCCGTACTTGCACTCACACGTGAACTTGCCGTTATCCATGCCCGCGAAAAAATTCGGGTGAATGCCCTTTGCCCGGGCCCTCTGCAAACCGAGCTATTGATGAAGTTTCTGAATACCGATGAAAAAAAAGAAAGGCGCCTGGTTCATATCCCGATGGGCCGTTTCGGTGAAGCTGAAGAGATGGCAAAAGCCGCGCTTTTTCTTGCGTCCGATGATTCCTCTTTTATGACAGGAACGGAATTTTTAGTAGATGGCGGCATAACGGCAGCCTACGTTACACCCCTGTCTTAAAAAAAGAAAAATGTGATGCCGTCTAAATTGGCACGAAGTTCAGCAAGATCCTCGTAATCACCATACAAAACGGTAAAGTGCCCGGCAACGGAATATTTGACCGTATCCAGCTCTTCGGGAAATTCATCCATTTGATATACCTCATTCGGCAGTCCCAGAAGTTCGATGTTGAACAGTCCTTGCAGGAACTGATCGTGAACTTTTTCGAGTTCAACCGCACCACCCAAAGAATGGAAAAAATAGGGCTTTGATATCCCGTCAAAACCGGATTGCAGATAATTAACACTAACGTTTTGTGATGGCAACGGACTGAAATTTGAGACAGGTACCGGATATAAACCGGTGGACCCTGATGGGTCTTCACTTCTGAATCGTTCCCAGGAATTTCTGAAACGTTCGATCCAAAACTCTTCAGAATATTGCATTACATCTTGGGTTCCGGTTCTCCATTCATCCTGATTTTGGAACCTGAAGTTGAGAGTAACGTGAAATATTTCACCATCAACTTCCTTTTCAGCATGCAAATAGATCTGATCCCGTTTCAGCTGCTCAGGCGTGATTGGAATTTGTGATGTAATCATCTCAACGATTTCCGGCGGAATAAAATCATCACCAAACAAACCAACGCTATTCTCTATTTCATATTCACCCGCAGAAGTGTGGGAGAAATGCTCAACACGGCTTCCGTTTTCATCAATAAATTCGATACTGAAACTGTGATTAGCGGGAATGATGACATTATCAGCATTTTTTAAACGATCACAACTAACGACCACCATAAATCCGAAGATGAATAAAATGACAATTTTCTTCATGACTTCTTATTGCTTGTGAATAATGAAAAACTAATCTCTCTAATAAAAAATATTCCCTCACCTGCAAAAAATCAAAAAAGAATTCCCTTTTTTGATATATCTATTAGTCCTCATTCATTTGTCAGAAAGAAAATTCATGGCTTTATTCACTCAAACTCATACTCAAAATATTCGATATCTTTGATGAATGTTTTGGCAACGAGATCACGTGTTTCAGCCGTGTAAAATTGCTGATAGGGTGTGTTATTAGAAACATTAAAATTGTGTCGCTAAAACAGCCGTTTTTTTAAAAGTAAGATTTCTGCCGCTAGAACTATTATAGGCTTCCACCAAAACAATATAGATCCCTATACGATTCTTTTGGCCGCTATCCGTACGCCCATCCCAAATCACCGTTCCTTCAAAACCTGCATTTATTCCTTCCGCCAGTTTTCGAACCAATCGGCCGTAACGGTCAAATATCCGGATTCGGAGAAGATAATCAGGTTCATCAAAAAGATAGTTTATAAACAGATTGTCCTCAAAACCATTACCGTCAGGAGAAAAAGGATTTGGCTCTAGAGAAATTCCGCCATTCATCGCTGCCATTCCGGATTCCTGGAATATGGAATTTTTCTTTCCGGGCGACCCACCCTTCAATGTTGCATTTGATCCCCAGTTCGACGGATCATCAGAGCCAAAATCCGGGTTAATTCGTTCAAGTGCAATACCCCGGGTATCAACAAGATTCGGATTGTGCCATTCAGGATTGTATTCAACTTTGTCGATGGTGGCATGGGTACTGTCTGCCAGGTATATGGCACGGCCTGCAATGGGCAGACTCAATGTTGCTCTGTTAACCCTTAACGCAAATCTTTCCAGATCGTCATGCAATTCAAAAAAGGCCGCCGTCCTGCTTTTCCCAAACGGCCTCTCATGGGGTTCAGGATAAAAAAATACATATCCTCCGCCCGGAATCCATTTTCGCGAATTGGATATTGCCTCTATCCGGGACACCTGTCCGTTTTCATCCGGTTCATCATGCAGGAAAATTCCCTCCAGTGAAATGGCATATGGCCTGCGATTATAAATTTCAATGTATTCCGATTGATCCGGCAATCCATCACGATTGTCAGCGATTGGGTTAAACATAATCTCGTTAATCACAAGATCACCGGGAGATAAAGGCTGCGCAACGGGATGGCTGGCTTCCGGCAAACTATTCCCCTGAAAATCCAATAGGTTTTCAACCGCCAGGTGTAATTCGCCACCCTTCTGGAATGATGAACCATCAAGGATAATCCTGTCTGCATTTTGAGGATCATACTTCAGAACAAAAACCTCTGATCCGTTTATGAAAAATCGCGTATTAAGTCTCCCATTGTTAAATCCTGCAGAACCTGAAGTAATCTGTTGCCGGATTTTTTCATTGCTGCCGACCAGATCTATAAATTTATTAAAAAATACTTCAATGGAATCCGTGCTTATCACATTTGCAAACATAATTTCGGGAGGCATCACATCCATTTCATACTGACTGTTTTGCTCAGCAGGAGTAGACCCGCGTTTGTCCCTGCTGGGAACCCAATTGACAGGGTCTATTGACAGAGCAGCCGGATCTTTCCTCTCCAGTGAGATGCCGGCCGGGTTGTTATGCCATGATGACCGGTAGTAAACACTGTCAATCGTTACATCTGAACCATTTCGTAAAACAACCGCATCTCCCGTGTTATTTAGTGACCTGAAGCCGGGCAGGAATACCATTTTTTCCGATCCGGCCGCAAATGCCGGCGAATCTGTAAATACCAGATAATCATTCTCAAGGATAGCTGTTCCATCCGGAATCGTTGTACTGCCTGTGGCATCAGACAACTTCCATCCTGAAAGGTCAAAGTTCTGATCTGAACGATTATAAATTTCCACAAATTCAGGACTCCCGGCCTGTAGCCTTCTGTAGAGAATTTCATTGATCACTATCTGTTTTGGTGCAGCTTCTCCAAATTCCAGATAGCGTACCGTAGCTGTAACGGGTTCCATCATATTCCCGAAAATATCTGATATGCCGTTTATCAGAATTTCATAAACCTGGCCATTCAGGAGTTCTGAACCAGCAAACAATATCACCTCGTCCTGATTCAATTCAATCATGGATATCGGCACGAAAGGGCTGACAGAATAGCCAGACGGGTTGGTTGCTGAATTGCGGTCGGGTTGTTTATCAAAACGAAGTATAAAGCCCTTGTTTTCGAACTGGCCGGCACTCAAGAGTCGCGGCGGGCTTGTATCCGGAATGGCTGCATTGGGTAAGCCAGGGGTCCCCGGCAGTTCACCTGGTGATTCAGCCCAGTTTTGCCGCATGACTGCTGAGACATCCGGGCTCAGCCTTTCCAGTGCAACACCATTACCACCCCATGTGGAAGGGATATACCCGAGTGAATCGGCCAGCACATCCCGTTCGGTGAACAGACGAATCTGGTCAGCAGCTGACACCGTAAAACCCGGATAGTTGGAAACTTCATGATAATTACGATTGCCGAACATTTCTGTCAATGCAACGGCATCATCCGTAAGTACAATGTAATCGCCTGGATGAAAATGAAGGTCCTCGCTGGAAATGATTCGCCGCGGCTCCGTTGCCACCTGCCTTCGCTGCAATCTCCAGTCCCGAAGGTTCAGCAATTTGCCTGAATTGTTAAACAGTTCAACGTAGCGGGCATAACCTGAGGGCGGGCGATACATAAATTCATTGATCACTACATCACCGGGCTCAAATTCATCGAAAACCGTGAAGCTGAACTCAGAATTTTCAGCTATTCTAAATCCACCCGGAGTCTGCACACTATTGATGGTCAGCGTTCGATGGCCGGTTGACAGATTGGAATCAAATTGCAACAAGACTCGATTTACTTCTTCCGGTATAACATCAACTGGATTTGTCGAACCGACTGAAAAGTTGCCGGGAACAACCTCATTCATATCAATTGCGGAATTAAAGTGTACCCTGACCTGCCTTCGGTTTAATGCTCTCACGGATGCAGCCGTCAGGTTAAAATCCCGTTCCACTTCGTTCGGAGCACCGGGTGTACCCATCATTTCATTTGGAGACTCCGCCCAGTTCTCCGGGAAAAGTGGCGACAGTCCTGCCCGCCTGCGCTCCAGGGCCACACCACTGCCTCCCCAGCCCGGATTGTATCGGAGCGAATCGAGTGTTACGTTTTCGGCATTGGTGATTACAATTTCATCCCCTCCGTTTTTCAGTGCAGAAAGGCTGCTGCCGGCATTAA
>SKKO01000356.1 GCA_007123715.1 Balneolaceae bacterium
ACTAATGGCCCCAGGGGGCGGGAGGCAGTTCATCGAGGGGTTCGGTGAGATCAAAATCCACCCGCCAGCTCCAGGTGGTATCACGGATGGTTCCGTAGGTGTATCGTATTCCCGGTTCTATTTCAATTCGCCAGCCCCGGAAGTGTCCTGTCTCTTCGGTTCTCTCCACAGATTTGAACTCCTGCCGTATCGCCGTTCCTTCTCCTACCGAGAATCCGCCGTACATGGTTACATCATCTTCACTGCCGTCACGTTTTCGATGGTCGTGGCGTATTTCCAGTCCATCCTCATGCCTGGTGAAAATCCAGGTGCGTGAGCGGTCCCAATCCTCGTCTTCTTCAAGTTCAATATGAAAAGGCATCTTTAAACGGTGTTCCTCACATTCACGGAAATGGACAATGAGAAGCTCCGTGCCGGTTAGCATTTCATCTCCGGGTGGTTCGACGGTCAGACCTCCGGGATAGGCATTTCCACACTGTATAGCGAGGGCATCAAAATATTGTTCGAATGGCTGAGGGGGTTCAATAGTTACTTCCATTTGCGGGTTTTGATTTTCAGGCTGGCCGCAAGACATGAGAAGAAAAGTATTCAATAACAGGTAAATTGTTATTTTCATTTGAATTCAATTTTTTGATGGAAGTAATACTTGTATTGTATAACAGTTCTGAAATAGTGAGGCAGGCGGCTTCCTGAGCTTACATTTGTGAGCTACCGAAACTATAATGCTGCTACAGATTTTCACACAAAACTAATCCAGAACAAATCGGAATGTGATGGTTCCCCACTGTGGTTCCTGGGGCACGCCGGAGGGAAGACGTGAAAATCTCCAGCTCCGGAGGGTTCGCATCACTTCTCGTTCCAGCTCGGGATTCATTTTTCTCAGGGGAATGACTCTGCCTAAAGAGCCGTCAGGGTGTACTTCAAACCGTATGGTTATTACAGCTTCTTCGTTTGTGCGATTTGATGGCAGCGGCTGAACCATAGGATTTCGGTTCAGTTCACCCTCCCATTGCAAATCGTAAGGAGCTGAACGGTCCGGGTCATGTCCAAGCCCCTGGTCCACATTAGGCGCTCCCCGCGCTCCCCGTACATCTCCGCTTTCGGCAACACCCTCCTGAACTTGATCGGCTTGCTGAGTTCTGGGTGGTGCAACTTCCTCAATCACATCTTCAGTAATTTCAACTACATTAGGATCAATTAAATCTGTTTCGGGTGTTTGAACTATCTCGTCACTCACAATCTGTTCAACTTCATCGGGCAGGTTTACGGGCTTGGTGGTTTCTTCAACAGGACGCTGAGGGGTTTCCACAGGCCGGGTAATGGTTGGATCGGGTTCAACCGGCTGTACAGGAGCGGGATTTGGCCTTGTGGCCACCTGTTCGCGCTGTGTTTCGGCCCTCTGCGCAATAGTTCCGCTTCTGAACTCTCCCAGGGTTATTTCCATGAAAGCAGAGCGGTTCAGTGTGTTAAAATGAACGGTATAAAGAAGTGCAATAATGATGAGTATAAGATGGAGTATTCCTGTAATGGTTATTCCAAACCGTTCTTCATCGTCGTAGATATTTTTTTTAAACCATTCCAGCATAAGGGGTTAGTTTTGCTCAGTTGCCATTACAATATTCATATTCAGTGCCCTTCCGATATTCATAACCCTGACGGCATCGTCAACGCGGGCATCTTTGTCTGCACGTACTACTAACGTAGCATTTGGCTTATTCTGATGTGCCGTACGGATAGCACCGGGTAATTCTGTCCTTACAACCTGTTCACCTTCCACAAAGAAGTCTCCTGCAGGAGTGATGGCAACTGAAATCTGGTTGGCATCTGTTGTGACACTTGATTCTGCCTGTGGTATATTAACACGAATTCCGAAGTTGGTTACAAAGGAAGACGTGAGCAGAAAGAAAATGAGCAACAGCAGGATAATATCCGTCAATGACGACTGTGAAAACATGTACAGTGGTTCTTTGATCTCGCTGTCTTCCCGGAAATTCATGGATTAAACCTCATGCTTTTTTTTGGGTGAAGGAGCTTGCAGCAGGTCAATAAAATCAGCCGAGGCGTTCTCAAGTTCAAAAATCATGCGATTTACTTTGCCCTGGAGATAGTTGTAGAAACCGTAAGCGATAATACCCACAATAAGGCCGGTTGCGGTTGTGATTAGCGCTTCCCATATACCACCGGCCAGTACGCTTGGATTTACATTCCCCTGAAGAGACTGGATATCCATAAAAGCACGAATCATACCTGTAACTGTTCCTGTAAATCCGATAAGCGGAGCCACACCTGCAATGGTTGCAAGCCAGTTCATTCGTTTTTCAAGATTGAAGATTTCTTTTTTTCCTGCGTTTTTTATTGTGTTTTCAATATCAAGTATTGGCCTCCCAAGTTTGCGGATACCGGATTTCAGAATTCTGGCAAGGGGTTTATCAAATTCTTCACAATACTGAATGGCACGGTTCTGGCTGCCTGATTTTAACAACGTTTCAATATTATTGAGCATCTGGTTAATGTCCATTTTCGAATTTTCGAGCGTACGCCACCTTTCGGAAATCACATAGATGGCAAGGACGGACAGAATAAAGAGCGGAATCATGAGAAGCCCGCCCTGGGAAAGAATTTCAAAGAAAGACATTGAAGAATCGTCCTGCAACATTTCGATCAGTGCATCGTCTTCCATTGGCTGAGCCTGGAGCATTAGTAAATTGATGATATTCATTTATGTAATTAGTTATTCTGTATTCTGTGTATAAAATTTTGATTATTGTAGGGTTCGGGAAGCCGGGTTGCTGCGGCTTGTGCATCTCCCAGTGATTCAAACTGACCAACACTTACACGCCACATTATTCTGTTTGAAACCGTACGGGCAGTGACCTGAGTCCTGTAGCCTTCTTCCATTCTAAGCTGGTTAGCGGTATTTCTGGCAATTGCTTCTTCGTTGAACGAATGAAGGACGATTCCATAGCTATTTACAGCTTCCAGGTTTATTTCCCCCATTAGACCGTAAAAAGGCTGATCTGACGGTACGGATTGGGTACCTGGCTGGGTTACAGGTGCAGGATCCGGTAGTTGTACCGTGGATTCGGGTACAGGTTCCATTTCATTATTGTTCCCGGGTTGGGTTATGTCGTCTGTAATATCCGGAAGCTCCTGTGTACCGGGTTGTGCCTGAGGCGTCACAACAGCTTGCTGTTGTGTAGTAGTTGAAGAACCTGACATCCATAAATATAAGACTGCAGCGATAAGGGCGATCAGTAAAAATGCGACAATCACCCAGATGCCGGTATTACTTTGCCTGAGTCTTGGAGTTCGTTTTAATTTTGGTTTTGAAGTCGAAAGTTTCGCCTTTTTCTTAACCTTTGAGGCTGCTTTTTTAGTTTTCGGTTCCTCTGGCAAATCAGTCAGTAAATCAAACACATCATCATCATCATCAGTAAGCTCTTTATCAAAAAAATCATCATCCAATTCTACACGAATTGGCTTATTTGTTTTATTATGTTCGATAAACAGTTTGTCAATATCATCGACTGAATCATCGGTAATATCCTGAGTGGTATCAGGTTGATTTTCGAAAATATCGTCTAATTCATCATCATCTTCAGTAATTATTATAGAAGAATTGCGATCCGGCTCAATTTCAACAGGCTTCATACCGGCATATTTAAAGCTGATTTCCGTACTTAATTTATCGGAAGGATCAAATTTCAGCTCTCCGAATTCATTAAAGTAAAATAAGCCAAATTCCTTTATTTCAAGAGCTTTACCTTGATTTGCAGCATCCAGAATACGCTTTATAAGATGATCGAGCTGTTCTTCAATCTCCTTTTTTTCCATCCCGGTTTTATTCACAAGAAGCTCAATGAGCCTTTGTTTATCAATTTTCATGGGAGGTTTTTGGTATTTGATTTGAATTGCAACAGATCGGCTGGAGGCATTAACACAACCTTTCCAGTGTCGTATCTTTTATGATACTGCTCGCGATGCATGACTTCAAAATGGCCAAGCCCATCAATATCCACACTATTTTTTTTAATCAATTCCTCCCTTAAAACTTCTTTAAATGCAATGATAAATTCTGAGTCCATAATTAAAACAGAATTGTGAAGCCAACGTAACCCTGGAAGCCTCGTTCGCGGTAACCCTGCCAGAGTTCGTATTCTTCGTTTAGTAAGTTTAGAAGTTTACCGTATACACCATACCTGTCTGATAAAGATATCTCAAATCTGCTGCCAATAAGTACATGTGACGATAATTTCTCATTATTATGATCTTGTCTCCCACTAACAAATTCACTCCATCCTTCAATCAGCAACTCTCTGACAGGCCTTATGGACACAGTACCTTTAAGTGATAAAGATTCAGTATAAGGGATTTTTACATCCCTGTCTGTAAGCCTGGGTACCTGCCAGTATCCATCCAGGCTCAGCCAAAAAATATCGGGCCTTAAATCCTGTGAAAAGCCGCCATAAGCCCTGAACAGATTGGCATTTTCGAATTGTGCGGTGAAATAACCTGCTTCAATATTGTCAAAACCTGCCGGTGCATTAGCTCGTGAATAATAGAGATAATTTTTGATATTCTGAAAACTTGCACCACCAATAATTTTTGTACCATAAAATGGTTCGAGCTGAACTTCACCAAGAGCCATCCATTCATACTGATGTCTGAGAGACGATGAAAAATCAAAAAACCGGTTTTGACGATGAACCTGCCCCAATGACAAATGATTTGGTTTACCCGATGCTATGGCGCGTAAGTTGAAGCCTGTAAAGAAGGTGTGCTTTATCTCCAGCTCAGGAGAAAAATAGAACACAAAGTCATCTTCAGCGTCGGAAACCCCACTGAAACCGAGAGCAGCTTTCACATCCGTCCTGAAATTAAAAAGACGCTCATAATGTGCAGAAAGCGTGGAAACAGACCAAAGTGACGTTTCAGCGGTAAGAGGTTCTAATCCGCCAAACTTTCCGGAAAGTTTTAAACGGTGTATTTCATTGATATTATAACCCAGTCTTGAGTAGGAACCGCCTGCAGCAACAGCCCATTCATTGGAAACCCCGCCAAGTTCACTTAGTCCTGAATGGAGTGAATATTCATGAATTGAACCGCCCATATGGATTTGAACACCGGTAAGCGATGTTTTTGCAATGTCCAGATTAGTGGATGCACGAAAACCGGTGTGCTCCACCTTTGTGTTCACGTCTAGTAAGTCCTCAGCAGTGGTGGTGAGCTGTGGCATGTGATTAAAGTTGGATGTTACCCCTGCTCCGAACCAACCAAGTGTACGTGAAGAAAAACGGTTATAAGAGTTAATATCTGCATTGAGTAGCCGGAATGAAGTGGTGATATTCTCCCTTTCCTCGTGGCCATTGCTTGAATGGTAATTTACACTTCCGGAGAACCAGTTGTCTTTATTTAACCTTGCAACAGCAAATATATCGGCTTCCGGCGATATTTCACTCCCGATACCGCCCCTCATAAATGCAATTTTAGGATCAGTATAACCCATTTTTCGGTATACTGGCGGTTCAGCACGGTCCAGTATGCCGATTGGTAAACTGGCCATTACAGCTTCTTCATCTTCAATAAATGGGAGACGATTCGGATCTGACTGAAAAACCCTCGGTGTAGGATTAAAACCGAGAATGGGCTGTCTTCTCAGGCCTGGGAATCTGGCCTGAAACTGGCTCCGGATTTCAATATCCTGAGGATCGATATCAGGAAGAAGTGAATGCTCGGTATCCGATTGCACCTGCTGCGCAGGAACAGCATCCGTGAAAATACCGGAGAATAAAAGAAAGATAAAGAAGCTAAAGATTAGTCTGATCATACAAACTGAGGGAATAATAGAATCCTGAAAATAATGAATCGCCGGGTAATTTGATGCTGCAAGATTTCATTTTTGTACCGGAAGATACCATATCTTTAAGGAATATTTAATCATTAACGTTTTTTCAGCACGGCAAGTGTGTAATATTTATCCCACCACAGGGTAAAGGCACCAATTATGAATACGAAAATTACTGAACAGGCATGCATTATCGTTGCATACGTAAGTGCAGTTGCCAAAGGTACCTGGTAAATGAGCCACAAAGCCTGCTGCATGAGCAGGTGAAACGAGCCGATAGCAGCAGGTGTGGGAATACTGATTCCAATCGCAGAAACCACAGTGAGTACAATGGCATCTAAAAATTGAAGCCCGAATACTTCCTGCATATCCAGCATGTAAAACGGTAAATATGTCATGAAAATATATCCCGCCCAAATTCCGGCTGTCAATATCAGGAATACCGGCCAGTTTTTTACTTTGTTTAACGAAATCAAGCCTTCACTAAACGATTTTCCGATACTCACAAGCTTCGAAAGAACCGGATTTTGAGTTTCGATTCTTTTGTCGGCCATTAAAATCAGCTTGTAAAATCCCCAAATGCCGACCATAATGAAGATCAGAAAAACCGGAATAACGGAATAATGAAAAAGAGTCCACTTTTCCAATCCAAGGAGGGATTGGACCAAGAGTGGGTCGCGGATCAGGAAAAATATGGCTAACATGGCAAGGAGAAGCATAATAATCAGGTCGAAAAGCCTTTCAGCAACGATCGTACCCACCAGATTGCCGGTACTTACTTTCTCTTTTCGGGCAACATATACCGGCCGTGATATTTCTCCAAAACGCGGGATAATGTTGTTCATCATATAACCCAGCATAACACCGGTGAACAGGGTAACCCTGTTAATGTTGTATTCATCGGGCATCAATAGCCTCCATCGTTCAGCACGCAGATAATGGCTGATAGCTAGTGTTACAACAAAAAATGGAAGCCAGAAAAAAGTTACCGATCGTATTTGAAGCCCCAATTCAGCAAAGTCCATATTCCTCAAGGCCAGCCAGATAAATAAAGCCGCAATAGCAACTGAAATAAATATATTAATGGCTTTTACTTTCATCAAGAGCCGTGCCGAAGGTCAATTTGTTCGGCACTTTCGGGAAAATGAAAATGGAAAATTTCAGAATCGTCAGGGGAAAAATTTCCTTCAATAAAAAAGGTGGTTAGTTCATTTTCAACCTGATCAATAGCTTCAATTCTCATGGGAATTCCTTCTTCATCAAGAAAAATGGTTACCTGAATAAAAATTGCGAAAGGATCGTTTGATGAAAGCAATATTTCGGTTATTCCATTGGAATACCGGTATTCGGTAACCGAGTATGTATCATCAACGCCCTGCAGCATTCGCGATGGAGCGAAGTCATCTTCCTCTTCCTCATAATCGCTTATGATGACCCGGTTCCTGGTACTATCGTACACACGTGAAATTTCACCATCCACAAACATGATATTACTCCCGCTAATCATTTTATACTGATCCTTTGCGACCCAGATGGTGCCCTCGGTTCGCTGCTGTTCACCGGTAAAGGTATCGTTGTATTCGTGAACAAAAGTGGAATTAAAAACCAAACCGGATTCAAAAAGTTGTTTGAGGCTGTCAAAAGCGGGTGTATCCTGATTATGCAGACCATTCGCTGAAACTAAAACCGGCAGCAGGGCTGCCAGAAATATCCGATAAATGTTATTATTGGCCAAGTTTTTGAAAAATTTCATATAAATCTTCTTCATCTGAAATTCGAACTTCACGGGCGGTACTTCCCTGAAACGGCCCAACAATCTCTGCATTGTAGAGCTGATCAATAATTCTGCCTGCACGGTTATATCCGATTTTTAATTTACGCTGTAGCAGAGACACCGAGCCCTGCTGGTGTAGCACTACAATTTTAGCGGCATCCTTGAAAAGATCATCAATGTCATCGAGCGGATCAGGGATTCCGGACTCATTTGTTGTAACCACAGGCAGCGCGAAAGGTTTCATGTATCCGCGCTGGCTGCCGATGAAGGAAGTTATCCGTTCCACCTCATTTACTGATACGTAAGCATTTTGGATACGGGTCATGCCAGCACCGCTCGAGAACAGCATGTCGCCGCTGCCAACAAGCTGATCGGCTCCGCCCACATCAAGAATGGTTCGTGAATCAACTTTGGATGCAACCTGATAAGCCATTCTCGCGGGAAAATTTGCCTTAATGGTACCGGTGATGACGTTCACGGATGGACGCTGTGTTGCCACAACCAGATGTATCCCGATGGCCCTTGCAAGCTGTGCCAGGCGTGCGATAGGTTCTTCAATTTGCTTTCCGGCTGTCATCATCAGGTCGGCAAGTTCATCTATTATAACTATGATATAGGGAAGATGCCTGTGGCCGAGTTCTTCATCGAGTTCATCATTACCGAACTTTTCATTATAAGATTTCAGATCGCGGACCATCGCCATTTTTAAAAGTTCATAGCGCTCATCCATCTCTTTGGTTACACTCTTCAGTGTTTCGAGTGCCGCACTTGTATCGGTTACTATGGGTTCTTCAGATCCGGGCAACACCGCAAGAAAGTGGTTCTGTATATTCCGGTAAAGGGCCAGTTCTATTTTTTTGGGATCGATGAGAACGAACTTGATGTCATCCGGATGGCATTTGTAAAGCAGACAGGTTATAACTGTATTAATTCCAACAGATTTACCCGAACCCGTAGCCCCTGCTATCAGCAAGTGGGGCATCCTGGTGAGGTCTAACATAAAAACTTCGTTTTCGATGGTTTTTCCGAGAGCAACCGGTAGCTCAAAGCTGGTTTCAACAAATTTCTTTGTATTTATGACAGATTTGATGTAGACGGTTTCCCTGGTTTTATTGGGTACTTCAATGCCAACGGCCGAACGGCCCGGAATAGGCGCTATGATCCTGAGACCATGTGCTGCTGTAGCCATTTTTAAATCATTGGCATAGCTCTCGATCTTGCTGATTTTAACATCTGGTGCAGGTTCAATTTCGTAGAGCGTAACGGTTGGTCCAACAATTGCGTTGATACTTAGGATTTCAATCTTGTGTCGCTTCAGCTTTTCAAGAATAATACGCTTGTTGGTTTTGATCTCCTCGAGGTCTACTTCATTTCCTTCGTTTGGCGGGGAATCAAGCAGGTCAATTCCGGGAAATTTGTATTTGATTACAGGAAGTTCTTTGGCTTTAACTTTATTTTGCCTGTCCAGTTCACGTGCCCCGGCTTCTTCATCCCCCTTGCCGATATAGACGGAAATTTCAACATCATCATTTTCATTGTCTTTATCTACGGACTCTTTTGTGTGAATTTCAGATTTCTCACTTTTTTCAAGAATTGCTCTTGGAGGGAGTTTTTCCAGTTCGGCAGTCTCTTTTTTTCGTTCAAGTTCTCTGAGCCGGTCTTCCTCTTCAGACTTTTCAACAATATCATCAATATCGGGAGCGGGATTGTCACGGATTATTCCGGAACGGAAGTTGTTCTTTTCTGCCTCTTCGGCCCGTCTGCGATTCAGTATGGCATCAGGTGCTGTCCCGCCTGTTGAGGTAATTGCCTCTTTTGACGGAATGAGGCCTGATGCCGTTTTTTTAAACTTATCGATCATTTTCTGAAGGTCTCTTTCAACAAGCAACAGTATAGAAACCACCAGAAATACAAACAGCATGATGATAGAACCGATGCCCATAAAATTTTGCAGTACAGCAGCAAGAGAAATTCCGGAGTGGCCGCTCCAGTACATTGAAAAAGCTTCGTATTCCACATAAAACCATCCTGAAATAGTCGAAATAAGTACCATCATCCAAAGGCCGTAAACAACAGGCACAAGAATATCCTGGATATCACGGAGGCGGAAGATGAGCCAGCCGGTTATGGAGATTATTACCGGTACGATAATACTGGTATATCCAAAAAGTGTATTTACAAAAAAGTAGGCAATATATGCACCTGCAACACCAAGCCAGTTATTAACCTTCAGTGCTTCTCCGGCATTAATGCTGAAATAAGAATTCCATGTCATGCTTTTTACAATGGCATAATCATCAGCATGGAAGGAAGCTATGCTCAGTAGCAGTAATAGAGAAATTGCCATGGTCAGAATACCGGCAATTTCCATTTTTCTTGAGTAGGTAAAGCTGCTGAAAAAAGTATTTTTGGATTTATTTTTCGCCATCGTGGAGCGTAATGATCCCTTCTTTTAAACGGGGAACAATATCAAAGGTATCTAACTTACAGCAATAGTTTATGTCGTCATCCCCAATCAGTTTTTTGAGTCTCATGGCATGATTGGATTTATGTACAACACCTGCAATATCATGTTTGTAAATTTCAAAGATTCCAAATGCAACTCTTGCTCCGTCAGTAGATTCATCGGCAAGTTTTCCGTCGTTGAGGATATGAATGATGTTGCCGGCAAGCAGGGTATCTTCCATTGCCAGCCGCCCTTTCCATCCCGCACATACCAAAACAATATCTTTCGTCTGTTTTTTGAGAGTATCAACAACAGCGCTCACATTCAAAAAAGATGCGATGATAATATCGGCAGACCCGATTGATTTTTTTATCGCTTTAGTACCATTGGTTGTGTTGAAAATCAGCGTTTTTCCTCCTACAACTTCTCTGGTATAGTCAAGCGGGGAATTTCCCAAATCATACCCCTCTATTTGCACACCGTCTTTTTCACCACAAAGCAGATAATTATCGGAATCCACATTTTGTGCAATTTTGCTCGCTTCTCCCATGTCGGCCACAGGTATTACAGCCTTAGCCCCATTATGCAAAGCAGTAACGATGGTTGATGATGCGCGAAGCACATCTATCACAACGACCGCTTTGCTTCGCAGTTCTTCCTCCTGAAATGTGTGTACGGAATAAAAAACGTCTATTTTTTTTAACTCTGCCATTCAATTAATGATTACTTTGTTAAAAACGGGGGCTTAACAACTTTTGCTTCCACCCGCTTTTTCCTGATGTTAATATAAACCTTTTCGTTCACCTCTGCCTTTTCGTTTTTGATATAACCCATCCCAATTCCCTTGTCTAAAGTTATGGAATGGGTGCCGCTTGTAACAAACCCGATTTCTTCACCGCTATAATCAGAAATTGAATAACCGGCCCTGGGTACATTCCTCGGTTCAATGATCTCAAAACCCATTAATTTTCGGCTGATGCCGGCCTCTTTTTGTTTAATAAGGGCATCTTTGCCAATAAAATGTTCTTTATTGAATTTGGTTAGCCAGCCCATCCTTGCCTCAAGCGGTGTTGTGTCTTTTGTGATATCATTTCCATAGAGGGCATAGCCCATTTCAAGCCTCAGTGTATCGCGGGCGCCAAGGCCTGCGGGCTCAAGGCCTTCATTTTTTCCGGCTTCAAGCAACGATTCCCAGATTTTGGCGGCATTAGCTTTGGCTGTATCAATATATAACTCATAGCCTTTTTCCCCGGTATAACCGGTAGCCGAAATAATAATATCCGGTTGTGCAGCTATTGTTCCTTTTTTAAATGAATAAAATGAAATTTCCTGAATATTTACTGAAGTCAGCTTGCCAAGTATACGTGAAGAGGCAGGCCCCTGCAATGCGAGAAGTGCGAATTGGTCTGACTTGTTTACCACCTTCACACTATTCGGATTATTGTGTTTTATCCAGTTGAAGTCTTTTTCAATATTGGATGCATTTACCACCAGCATATATTCATTTTCGCTGATCATATATACAAGAAGGTCGTCCACAATACCCCCGTCTTCATGACACATCGCTGTGTATTGAGCCTTGCCCGGCACAAGGTTTGATGCGTCATTGATGGTTAATGACTGTATTAGATCAAGAGCGCCTTCCCCGTAAATAAAAAATTCTCCCATATGAGAAACATCAAATAACCCGGCTTTTTCACGTACAGCAGTATGCTCCTGTCTTATGCCGGTGTATTGAACGGGCATTTCGAATCCGCCAAAATCGATCAGTTTTGCGTGAAGTTTAACATGTTCATCAAATAAGGGGGTACGTATAAGCATAAGCTGTAATTTTGGTTACGGGCCATCAACAAGAACATCTGAAACTAAAACAGGGAACCATCAAAAATCAGTTATGAAGTTCGAACTCACTAATAATGATGGTTTAGATTGTTAAATTTCAGGTAATCATTCAAGCGCCTCTCAAACATTTATGGATAGAAAGTGTTTTAATTATCGTTTTTCGTAACGGATGATATTCTGATTATCAAAAATTTTATACAATCTTTTAGTCAAAATTTTCAGAACCGAAAGTTAACCAATAACAAAGAATTAAAACAACCTATTGAAACGCCGGGTGTTAATATTCCGTTTAGATTGCCTTGGATTCTAATTATCTTTATACCGCTAAAATTAAGGTTAAAACATTAAAGACCCATGTCTATCCATAAGGAACAGGTAAAAAGCGCACTATCCCAGGTTATTCATCCAGAATATAAAAGAGATTTGATTACTCTTGATTTAATTCAGGATCTGATTACCCAGGAAAAATATATTTCTTTCACACTCGAACTACCCAGGAAAAATGACAGGCTTGCAGACCAATTGAAAAGAGAATGCACGGCTGCCATTCACCAGTTTATTGATCCTGATGCTGTTACGGATATCACCGTGGGTATTAATATATCACGGCAGCGTGAGCTGGAGGGTGAACAGCCACAAACCTCAGCAGAAAGGCCGCCTCAGCAGGAACCTGTTTTAAGCGGGGTGAAAAATATTATCGCGGTTGCTTCGGGTAAAGGCGGAGTGGGTAAATCAACGGTAGCAGCAAACCTTGCAGTAGCACTGGCACAAACCGGCGCAAAAGTTGGTTTGTTAGATACCGACATTTACGGGCCAAGCGTTCCCACGATGTTTGGAGTTACCGAACGGCCGAACATCACCACCCAAAAAAAACTTGTACCGATTGAAAAGCATGGGGTACATCTCGTATCAATGGGTTTCCTGGTGGATGTTGATCAGGCGATGATCTGGCGCGGCCCTATGGTTACCAGCGCAGTGAAGCAGTTTATGCAGGAAGTGGCATGGGGAGAACTCGATTATATGATCCTTGATTTGCCACCGGGCACGGGTGATATTCAGCTTACCATTGTACAAACCGTACCCCTCACCGGAGCGGTGATCGTGTCAACACCTCAAACCGTTGCGCTTGATGACGCCCGGAAAGGTGTGGCGATGTTTAACAAAGTGAATGTACCTGTTCTGGGCATCGTGGAAAATATGGCCTATTTTGTGCCTGACGATATGCCTGAAAAAAAATACTATATATTTGGGAAACACGGTGCCCGCAAACTTGCCGAACGCCTTGAAGTCCCATTTCTGGGGGAAGTTCCTCTCAGGCAAAATGTGAGAGAAACCAGCGATAGCGGTACTCCAATCGTTGCTGCTGATCCGGCATCTGCATCGGCTATTTGTTTTAAAGAAATCGCAAACAGGGTTGAACAGGCGTTGATTGTGCGAAACAGGGAAAGCGGGGCAACCGGTAAAATTGACATTAAAATCAGGCCATAAACATACACAGAAGCATATAATGATGTATGAGAATTAAGCTGGGATGAATGGATTTATGAAAGAGCAAAAGAGTAAACCGTTTAAAAGATCCATTATTGAATGGGGTGTTTTAATTGGCGTGATTGTACTTCTCTATGTTACCGGCTGGCATACACAAGTGATCGGTACCATGCAGAGGGGATTGCTGGCAACAGGACTTATCAAACCTGGCATCCCCTCACTAACAGAAGAGTTCCCCCCGGCGAGTATGGATTTTTATTTTGCCGATGAAAATGGCCGGGTGGTATCATTGGCAGAATTTGAAGGGAATGTGGTTTTTCTGAATGTATGGGCTACATGGTGCCCTCCGTGTATTGCTGAAATGCCCTCTATTCAAACGCTGTATAATGAGATGAAAAGCGTGGATAATATTTCGTTTGTGCTTGTAACAATGGATGAGGAGTTTGAAAAAGCCGGGCAGTTCATGGAAAGAAGAGGTTACTCCATGCCGATCTATCATTACCGTACCCGTTCAAGGCAAACATACGACAGTACCGTTATACCCACAACGTATGTGATTACTAAAGATGGCAGGCTCGCGCTGGAAAAGAGAGGTCTTGCCAGGTATGATACCCCGGAGTTCAAAGATTTTCTATTAGAACTGGCTGAACTTTAGGCCCTTAAGTATTATAAACTAACGAAACAGCATCATTTTTCCCGACTTGGATTCCCCGTCTACGATCATTCGGTAAATATACAGGCCAGATGAGATTCCTGAGATGTCCACTTCAATCTCGTAACGCCCTGAGTTTTGCATGCCATCGTGCAATGACTTAACGTGTTGCCCGCTGATGGAAAACAAATCGAGTTTTATATAGGCATTTTTGGTTATTGAATATGGAATTCTTGGATTAGGATTGGTTGGTACAATTGGGTTCGGATAGCTTTGATCAAGATGAAACACCTGATTTTGCCGCAGTGTTTCACCCACAAGGCCAATTACTATTGGCGGCTGGATATTTTTTGCGTTATGATAAAGCAATACAGGAGCGATATGCACGTCAATATCAAGGGGCTGATAGGTAATCTCAATTTCAACAGACTGGCCTGGCTGCAGTGAAAAACTTTTACTTCCGGTTATTGAAAAATGTTCACTGTCCAGTTCAAGCGTGCCGGATAATGTTTCTACCGATTCAGCAGCACTTCTGATAACCAATGTTTTCGTTCTTGTGCCGCCTTCATTAATCACGCCAAAATCAAGCTCTGTACTGCTTAATGCGATTATCGCATCAACAGAGAGAAAACTCAGACATCCTTCAGCCAGTGGCCAACCCATATCACTGAACATTCCGCAAAGTAAAGGCCCGGGTGTATGAATGGCAAAAGAACGAGCCATTCTCGGTACCATTAAAGCATTAATGGACCGGCTAAAATCAGCTTCATCGAGATGGGAGTAACTGGATCCTGAATTCCACGGATTCGGTGTATACAGACGAACACGGTTTTGAGGCTGATTTTCCAGCGTCATTAAAGCATCTTCTCCTTCAAAAAAAACGCCGCTGCGCTGCCCGGTTAATGCAAGGAAAAGGTCTTCAGAAGGGTTTGGGTATATCGATTCATTTATTAGTTGCAAATAGTTACCGTCATAAGCAAACCGGTCATAAATATAGGGTAGCGGATCACTCCCGGATCCTCCCCAGCTGCCTGTTTGTGAATTTTCGGGTATGTTCATACTTCCAAAAAAACCAAAGCCGTGTGCGAGTTCGTGTAATATCACAGTAACAAAATCCAGGCGGTCTCGTGGTGTTTGTGAATCCGTTCCAAAATACCAGTTGTTTACCGAACAATTTATGTTCACCCTGATATCATGGCGTAAAGCAGTACCGTCATTGGTTTCAATCTCCTCCCTGAGTGCCCTGCCCGACATGGCCGTTAATTGTGCAATAGAGTACCAGGTTTTGTCATCTATGCTTCTTAGCCTCATAATACGTGTAGGGCCGGCGCTGCCAAGTGTAACGCCTTCCAGCTCTTGCCAAACTGCCTGGATGCGAATGGGTACATCCGAACGTAAATGTACAGCCCATATACCGAGTGCATATTCAAATGCATCCACGGCATTAACAGGCCAGTTTTGATCACCACAGGAATTGTTCGCCGCGATTGCATAATCAATCTCAAACATCATTGAAGCTGCTTGTTCAATTTTTTTTCGCATTTCACGACTTGGAGCAACGTGAAAGTGAGCGTTTTCATCGGTTGGGTCAAGAGTACAAATATGGCCGGTAAGTGGAATTTCCATTGCTTCCAAATCAAATACATCCATACTCTGCGACAGGAGAATTTGGGCAAAAGAGAGATAAAACAGTACGAACGGCAAAAGCTTCTTAGACATAACAGTGGGTTCTGCACCCGGTAAGCAAATAAAGACTATTTTTTGAAAGGTAAAAGTAATGATTTAAAGGTAAACTTTGGGAATGATAATTTATTTCGCGCTATTTTAATTAATGTTTGTGATCTGATTATCCAGATTTCCATTTTTTTGTGGCGACAAAAAATTTATCTTTTAAATTAAATAAAATCATATTTATCAATGTCTGAAAAAACTCTCCGAAGCCGGTATACTCTCTTTGCCGGTTTGCTGTTTTGGCTTGCACTCTGCTATTTTACAGCCTGGCTTGGGTCACAGGTTTCACCGGGAATTGCATCCGGTGAGTGGTTTGAATCCATTACCAAACCTTCATGGAATCCGCCAGGATGGTTGTTCGGCCCGGTTTGGTCAACTTTGTATACCCTGATGGGAGTTGCTGTTTGGCTGGTTTGGAAAGATTATGGATTTTCCGGCGCACAAAAGGCGATCACTTTTTTTTTGATACAATTGTTTCTGAATGGGCTATGGTCTCAGATATTCTTTGGCATGCAGGAGATTGGCTGGGCATTTCTGGAAATCCTGTTTCTTCTTACTGCAATCATTATCACTACGGTGCTGTTCTTTAAGAAAAACAGAATTGCCGGCTGGCTGATGGTACCCTATATACTATGGGTAAGTTTTGCGTCCGTTCTGAATGGTACCCTTTGGTGGCTGAATTAGAGAAACAGAACTCGGGGTTGTAGTCTGAATATGCTTTACACCAGGATCGTATGATATGCGATTTTCGATATCCGGTTGCAGATCTGCGAAGTATTTAAAATCGATCATCCGTGATGCGGATTGTTTTAGCATTACCTAAAACAGGCTATCTGACTACCGATATTTTTTGTATATCCATAAAATCGCCCGCTATAAAACGGACGAGATAGATGCCCGATGCGAAATTTTCTGAACTGAGGCGTGTAAAATAAACACCCGGGCTTTTTTGTTCATTTTCAACAACAGCGACCCGCCTTCCCGTTATATCGTACACATCAATCAGTACATTCCGTGTATCAGATAGCTGATACCGGAAGGTTGTAGTTGAATTAAAAGGGTTTGGATAATTGGAGCTGATGCCTGTTACATTTACCTCAGTTATAAAGTGCTGAACCTCGCTCCATTCACTTTCTCCCCCTGCATTTAAAGCTTTCACTCTCCAATAGTAAATGGAGGCAACGTTGAGTTCTGTAACGGGACGAACCGACAGCTGTGACAGTTTTTCTTCAACTACCGGAGAAGTAAAAAATTCTGTTTCAGAGACCTGAAGTATATATTCCGTTGCCCTGTTGCCCGGGTTCCAGGAAAATAAAGGGGTAACGGATATCTGGCTTTCTCCGATTCCGGGAAATACAAGTGTAACCGGTTCAGGTTTTTCTATCGTTGTTGTAAATGTCCATACTTCACTCCAATCACCTGCACCGCTCTGGTTTGTACCACGTACCCTCCAGAAAAATTGTGTCAGGTTCTCCAGGTTTCCCGGTGAATTGATAGCATTAAAACCCGTACTCCTTCTAAAAACGATATCAGAAAAATCAGGATCTTTTGAGATTTGAATTTCATATCTCTCTGTCTTATCCGCCAATGACCATACAAACGTAAAGCCGGGCAGCAGGCTTTCGCTGCCATTTGCTGGTTCATTTAGCCGAACAGCGAGAGGCAAATCAATATTCCGAACGGTTCTG
>SKKO01000247.1 GCA_007123715.1 Balneolaceae bacterium
GAAGATGTCTGGATAGAAACGGCAGATGGTGTTTTAATCCATGGATGGTATTTCCCTCATGAGGAATCAGAGTGGATTGTTGTATTGTCGCATGGCAATGCAGGTAATATCAGCGGAAGAATTGCCATTGCTGAAACACTGCTCAAAAGCGGCGCGGCAGTTCTGATGTATGATTACAGGGGATATGGCAAGAGTGAAGGGCGGCCGTCAGAATCGGGTTTTTACAAAGATATAGATGCGGTAATTGGTTATCTCTCGGACGAACGTGAATACCCGAAGCAAAAAATAGTGATGTACGGAAGATCTATTGGTGCAGCTGTAGCCGCCTATGCTGCTGCAAACCATGATTTGGGCGGAGTGGTTTTAGACTCTGCCTTTATAAACCTGAAACGGATGGTTCGGGAAGTATATCCGTTTGTGCCCGCATTCCTGGCAAAGTATGATTTTCCAACAGATGAGTATTTATTGCAGTTAAACGGAATTCCGGTAATGATTATGCACAGTCCCGGTGATGAAATTATTGGCTTTCATCATGGTGAGTATCTGTTTGAACTTGCTCCTGAACCCAAGCGGTTTATACAGCTGCGCGGCGGACATAATGATAATTTCTTCCTCTCCCGTGATGTGATTGAACAGAGCTGGACGGACTTTCTCAATGAAGCCAGTTTAGCAACAGAAAAGAGTGATTAAGAGTACTGGAATCAGCCGAATTGTATGAGTTCATTTCTTTATACTCTGCCCCCAAAACCCATATACCGTATCTGGCATGCAGCAGGATGTGCCACAAACCCATACATATCAAATATATACCAAAAAATTTATATCTGTATGAATTAGTTTCTATTACGCATATACATCTCGCCTTTCCGGTTTGACAAAGAGCTTTTTGAAGAATAAAGTGTTTTTAACTTTCCAACTGTCCTGATTCTTTCTTCCGCCAGGATATTTGAAGCTTTGTTTGTTGTGATATTGTGCTCTTCAGCATAATCAAATATCTCGAGAGTGGTATCGTAAATGCGGGAGGTTTTCTCCATTGCAGTTTGCTCATTATAACCTTCAAGCTCACTGGCTACGTTAATGATTCCGCCTGCATTGATTACATAATCCGGTGCATAGAGAATACCAAGTTCTTTTAGAATCTGACCATGCCGTACTTCACTGTCAAGAATGTTATTGGCCCCGCCTGCAATAATATCACAGGCCAGATGGCTGATTGTATCATCATTCACAACTCCGCCTAATGCACACGGGCTGAAAATCGCAAGTTCCTGTGTGTATATTTGATTGGGCTGCAGAACTTCAGCACCGGTTTCCCGGGCAAGTGAAAAGGCTTTTTCTTCAAAAATGTCTGTTACAAACATCTCAACATTTTCATTTCTGAGCAGCCGGGCAAGATGAGTCGCCACAGAACCGGCCCCCTGAATTCCAATTTTTTTACCTTCCAGTGAATCACTGCCGTATGCCTTTTGGGCTGCAGCTTTCATTCCCATATATACTCCATATGCTGTTACGGGGGATGGATCGCCACTTCCACCGCGTGTTTTTGGGATTCCGGTTACATACTTGGTCTCGGAAAAAATCCATTCCATTTCCCGTTCGGTCATTCCCACGTCTTCTGCAGTGATATAGCGACCGGCCAGTCCATCTACGAAACGGCCGAAAGCTCTGAACAGAAGTTCATTTTTGTCTTTTTGCGGATCTCCAATGATGACCCCTTTTCCACCGCCAAGATTCAAACCGGAGATGGCTGCTTTATACGTCATCCCCCTTGCGAGCCGGAGGGCATCGTGAATGGCCTCTTTTTCAGATGCATAGCTCCACATCCTCACACCGCCGAGGGCGGGCCCGAGTGTGGTATCGTGAATAGCGATAATTGCTTTTAGTCCAACATCGGGCCGTGAGCAGAAAACGATTTGCTCATGTTCATAATCTGCAAGCTCACTGAATAGTGGAAAATCTTTCGTTGAGATCTCTTTCTTATTTGATATGACAAATGATTGATCCATAATCTGATACTAAATTTGGGATTTAAATTCGTTTGGAACCGCTTCCAAAAAATATGAATTTTTAAGCTCTTATTACAGTATTACTGATGATTACGGAACTCTGCCGGTTGGATTACCTGTGATAAGCCTGATAAAATAGAGCTTATAAAGCTGAACAGATGGCTAAATGATATATGATGGGGATTTGATGTAATTAATTTAGCACTAAATACATAGCCCTGGGCATTCTTTTGCATAGCCCACGAATAAATGATATTGGATTATTCAGGTTAAAATCTTTATTTACGGGCTGCTTAAACCTTCACTAAAATGATATAGAAAATGAATGTTTCACGACGAAATGCATTGAAAAAAATGGGAGCCGCAATGGGATCTGCAACAGTTTTAGGATTAGCCGGCCAAATACGGTCTGCAGAAGAAATGTTAGTCAAAGAAAATCTGAAAGGAAATATTAATCATTCCGTTTGCCGCTGGCCATACGGAAGCCTATCTCTTGAAGAGCTGTGTGTCGCATGCAATGAAATCGGGATCAAAGGTGTAGAGATCGTGGGACCCGATGCATGGCCAACGCTAAAAGAATATGACCTGGACTGCCCGATGTGTAACGGTGCTGAAACCGGGCTCGAGGTTGGTTTTATTCATTCAGATGCACATTCCACCTTGAAATCGAATTATGAGCGGGTTATCCCAATGGTGGCTGAAGCCGGGTTTAAAAATCTGATATGTTTTACAGGTAACTCAAACGGAATGGATGATGAAACCGCAATGAACAATTTTGTAACCGGTATAAAACAGATTCTGAGTACTGCAGAAAAGCATGGGGTGGTGATAGTTCTCGAGATGCTGAATTCCCGTGTAAGCCACCGCGGTTACGCAGCAGATACCACCTGGTGGGGAGTGGAAGTTGCCGAACGGATCGGATCAGAAAATTTTAAACTTTTGTATGATATTTTCCACATGCAGGTTATGGAAGGGGATATCATTTCAAGGATACGCCAGTACCATGAATATTTTGCCCATTACCATACGGGAGGTGTACCGGGCAGAAATGAAATCGATGAATCACAGGAACTTTTTTACCCGGCAATCATGCGTGCCATCGTTGAGACCGGCTATACAGGATATGTAGGCCAGGAGTTTGTTCCTTCCCGTGGCGATGCCCTTGCATCCTTGCGACAGGGTGTACATATATGTGATGTCTGACAATGTACAGAAGCGGGGGGAGAGTGAACACCGCCCCAAAGGGATCCCTACGGGGAATATCGAAGGGCAGGCAACTTGAATACGATACAATTGCCGTCTGCTTTAGCTGACGGATTGGAAAGTTCCCATAACACTAACCCCGAGCGAGGATTTCAGGAAATATGAGAAGCCTTGTCGAGGGGTTTATGGAAGGATGTGTCCCGTTGCTTTGGCATTGAACTGTCACGAAGGAACGCCTTTGGGATGGGACTGTTGAACTGTTGAATTGATGAGTGCAGAGCGTAAACAAATCTGTCACGGTTAGCCCCTTATTTAGCCCCGGGCTGTGTGCTTACGCCCCTTTGGTGCAGGAAAAAGCACCGAATATCGAAGGGGAGAATTGAGCGAAAAGCGGTCTTCACTTTCTCTGTTAATCGGTTCGTCTGTTCGTCCGTTCATCTGTTTGTTGGGGTGTGTTAGTAAGGCACATTTTGCAATCTGTGATCAATAGAATTGATCACAGCGGTACTACTCCATTACTCCACCACAAATGGCTGCGTCCATGCGACCTCGGTGTCTCCCTCGGCAAAGGGATTTGGATGAGCTTTGGTTGAGATAATTTTGGCCCGAACATATAGCTCATCTCCGGTCAGTTGATAAGTGGCTCTTGTGCCGCTTATTTCTTTAAAAAACATGCCTATCTCTTCACTGTACGTCCTGGTGGCTCGTAATTCATTCCCGAATTGATCGAGCACAGGCCTGCTGGAGATATCGTGGTTTTTAGGAGTACCGATGAACTGAATCGTGTACTCCACACCCGGTTCATCCTCAATCTCCACAATATATTCATTGTCAATGATACTGAAATCACGAAGCTTTACACCGGTTGTGGAATAAAAGTCACCGGCTTTCAGAGCCCGGATAATATATTCCGGGGTCAGGAAGTCGGCGCGGACCATTACCCATCCCCGTCCCGGCAATGCAGTATGATCCATACTATTTTCATAGTGATGGCTGTCATCCACAGCCAGGCCGAACATCATCCCGAGATCGAGGTGGGCCAGCCGAAGGGTGAGCGTAATATCCCAGAAACGGTCAAGATCTACATGATTTTCATCGCCGTAATTATAAACACCGCGGTGGCCGTTATATACCTCAAAAAAGTGAAGGCCTTCAATATGGGCGAGGTCCTCAGCAGTTACCGCGAAATGGAAATTGGGATGATTCAGGTGCGGGAACATCTCCTGCCCGGTTTCATGATGGTGATGGTGTACGGCATTCACATTATTCTGGATAGTTTCGCGCACGGTTTCACCGCCCTGTGGAGGAATAAAGTGTAAAACATTATGCGCATTCACATGAACCACATGCATGTCTGTAATTTCTTCACTATTGATCAGCATAAACTTTTCCGGTTCCTCAAACAGATGTCGGTATTCATTCAGAGGTTTTAGCCGTACTTCCAGCGTATCGTTTATCAGCCTGGATTCAACCCAGGGTTTGCCAAACTCCTCCATATATTGCTCAAACACGGCAATACCTCCGCCTGATTGTGCATGACGATTGTACTCCGGCTGAATCCACATTTCGCCTTGCTGCAGGATATTATGGTCAGAAACCGATAAAAAGTGATACCCGTTTTCTTTATACCACCGGGTAATCACTTCCGGAAAATGATCACCATCGCTCCAAAGCGAATGGGTGTGCAGGTTGCCTTTCCACCAAATGGTGTTTGAATCAGCGGTTTCGGGTTGATGGTTTTTACAGGCAAAAGTAAAAGCTATGAGAAGCACTGATAATGGAAAAAAACAGAGAGATAATTTATTTAGACCGAATTTCATGTTTTTGCCGGTTAGTTACAGGTATTGACGGTGACAACTTAAGCAGTAGAATCTTGCTAACAAATACAGTGTGATTCCATCAAAGGCTCGAACGGAGTTTGTCCCTGTCTTTTCCGGATAATTTTGAAATAACCAGATAATATGAATCGCTGATCCACTCTTTTAGCAATACATCAGGAAGATTATGCTTCATGCTCACTGTATTCCAGTGTTTCTTATTCATGTGATAGCCGGGAATCACGACATCCGGGTACATTTCCCGTAATTCTATCGCTTTATCCGGGTCACATTTCAGGTTGATGCTTTCAAATTCTTCAATATCAC
>SKKO01000146.1 GCA_007123715.1 Balneolaceae bacterium
ACGAGGCAGCAACCCGTCCCCGGTTCTCCGTCTCCGGTCTGAATTCGCATTCATTCGTGAGCCCGCAAAAGCAAGATAGACCTGAAGGGCTATGGATGGCAGGCGAAGCGAACACTCAACAGCTCAACCTGCGACCCGAATTGAGCTCATAAAACCAAAAAAGTTCGAAAAGTCCAAACCTGCTATATCAGCTCTTCTGCTTTTCTGAACAGGATATTATTTTCAAGGTGAACGTGTTTGTGAAGGTCCTGTTCAAAGCCTTCCAGGTTTTTATAAAGAATCTGATAGGTTGCGCAGGCATCTTGCGGGGCATTATACCGGTTACTTAAATCCCGGATTTCATTCATCAGCTGCCCGGCACCGTCATGATCTGCTACCATCAATTCGAGCTGATTTTTTAGCTTGTTAATCTCCTGTAACGTAATTTCTTCTCCTCTTTTTCTCTTTTGTGATACAGATGTAATAAGGGGAAAAACGGTTTCTTCTTCAGCCTGAAGATGAACCATCATTTCTTGGGTCAAATCATTAAATTTGAATAAAATCTGAATATTTTCGGGATGTCGTTCACCATGAACAGCGGCAACTTTTTGTGCGTAAGCTGAGATTTCGTCTGTTTTGATTCTTACATATCTGTGATGTGTATCAATGATATGATTGATTAGATATTCAGCCTCCCAGGCAAGATAATTTTCAGAACCAGTGCTCGGATGAATCTGCAATTTTTCAAGTTCGGCAAGAATTTCATTCAGATCCACTTCATTATCACTGCAGGCCTTTTTCAAAGAGATCCCGCCCCCACAGCAAAAATCGAGGTTAAATTTTCTGAATACACCGGCTGTATTGTAATTATTTGCCACGATTTCACCCACAGTGTTTTCCGGGTTAATCCCGGAAGTTAAATTTTGGAAGGTTATCATATTTGGTTATTTAATTGATTGGAATTATTTCTGAAATAAAATGTAGAAGAAAAAAATGAAGAGAATATAAAGTATTAGGAGTATTTTATCTTATAAAAAGATTGCTTATTCTGCTTCTGCGCTGGGATTGTTTCATTAATCATCAATTTTGATGAAGCTGATGAATAATATTAAATATTGATTTCTTCCACGGTTAGAATCAATGAAACAAAATAACCACTGAAGAATACGAAAATGTTCAAAAGTGAATTTTGAGCAGTGACGATAACTATAAATCAAATTTAAATGGAGTCCAACATGTCTCAATTTGGTATAAAAAATCAACCCATATTTAAATTATTTCTTTTTTTATTATTAGTCGCAACCATAACAGTTGTTAGCAACATTGAAGTAAGAGCGTGCCCTGCCTGTAATGCTCTCTACAAAATGCAAATCGAAAATGATCTGAAAGGCACACTGGTAGGCAAAGAATTAATTGCTGCAATGGATGCTCAAAAAAATCTTCCCCTGGATTTTGCCGAAGCTACCAGGCATTTGTTTGCAAGTGAAGCTGCGCAAACAGATCACGATTTTATCGAAATTATAAACCGTGATGCAAGTTTATCAATCCCCCAAACGAGTTATGTTGACCAGGATATCGAACCGGATGTTACAATTACCATTACGCTCGACGAAGGTCTTGCTTATCTTGGAAACGGTGTGGTATATGACGGTTTTCGGACGAATGGTAAAATTCCGGGACCCACTATCAGAGTTAAGCAAGGAGATGTGGTGGAGATGATTGTGGAAAATAGTGGAAGTATTCCCCACGGTGCTTCAATTCATGCGGCTTATACCCAAACATCAAAATATCTTGGTGCAATACCTGCAGGCCAGTCAAAATCGATCAAATTCAGGGCTACATACCCCGGTGTATTCATGTACCACTGCGCACCGGGTGGCCATGCCATTCCCATGCATGTTCTTTTTGGACAATACGGGATGATGGTGGTGGAGCCATCCGAACAGAAATATAAACTGGAAGAAGAGCTTGGGCACGGACCCGATCTAGAGATATTTTTGTTACAGCACGAATGGTATGCAAGCGGAAAAGATGCTGTGGAAGGAAATCCAACTTACGTTACTTTTAACGGAGAAATTTTTCGCTATGTGAAAAATCCCATCACCGCCAAACCCGGAGACTATGTGAGAATATACTTTATGAACATTGGACCCAATCTTGTTTCGACATTTCACCTGGTAGGGATAATATGGGATTTTGCTTACTGGCAGGGTCATCCCGAAGCTGTGTTTCCGGGTGGACAGACTGTAACTGCCGGCCCATCCGATTCATGGGTGGTTGAGTTCCGTGTTCCACCCGACGAAGGCGCGTATACCATGCTTTCTCATGCAGTGGGTTCAACCAGCAGGGGCGCGATTGGCCTGCTTGTAGCAGACAGAAACGCGGATACACCTAAAACGGTGATGGCCGACGGACCCGATTATACAGAAGAAGAATTAGCCGTATTTAAAGACGAGGCGCATCGGGTGATGTCACCATTTAAGGCAGGATCGCCAGATATTGATCCGCCGGCTGTATATGGAAATGAAACTAATGAGGTTACTGTAAAAATTATCGGCAATTCATACTATCCCAAAGTACTCGAAATAACGCCAGGTACAACCGTAACTTGGATTAACGAAGATGTTTTCAGTTACTTGGCAGGAGAATTTTCAGGTATACACAATGTGGTTTCTACGGAAGGGCCAACGAACCTCAATTCCCCTATGCTGGCTCATGCAGAAAGCTGGAGTTATACTTTTGAAGAAGAGGGTGAATATACATATATCTGCACACCACATCCCTATATGGAAGGGAAAGTGAAGGTAAGAGAAGTAAAACAGGATCAAAATATTGCTATGATAATGTGGCCAATGATTCCGGCCTTGCTGGCACTGGGTTTTGCGTTTGCAGCATGGCGAAGAAATAATGATTAAAATCTATTATTCATGGAGATTCGACTTTTCACACAACCTCGATCCCATTGGGGAATGTCGAAGGGCAGGTAACTGGATACGATACAATTGCCGTCTGTTTTAGCTGACGGATGGATAGCTTCCTTAAAACAGACCCCGAGCGAGGGTTTCAGTAGTTTGAGATACGTTGCCGAGGGGTTCATGGGAGGATTGAGCGAAAAGATGCCCTCACTTATTCTGTTAATCAGTTAATCGGTTCGTCTGTTATCTTTTCCTCAGAACCATGCTCGTCTTTTGTATGCATAGCCAGATCCTTCAACTAATTTCGGTTATGCAAAGGCTTTCCAGGCCGGAGAAGCTATCCGGCGTTATCTTTAAATTGGTTTTTTATCCCAGATAAATCGGTATTAATGCCAATATCTCCTTAAACTTACCATAATAAATGAACAGAAGAGTAATTTTTGCCGGATAAAGAAAAGCCGCAAATTTCCATTAATGAATCCCGATAATAAATAGGGAAATCGCTGTTCATCGCGAATTTTTTTCGGCTTATAAAAAGACGGTAAAACCATGGAACTTCAAGAATTCATCACAAATATCATTATTGAGCCATTCCGGATTCGTTCCATTGAACCGATACGGTTTACAACAATGGATGAGAGAAAAAAGCTTCTGAAAGAAGCGGGTTACAATCCATTTTTATTAAAGGCCAAAGATGTGCTGATTGATCTGCTCACAGACAGCGGTACCGGGGCGATGTCATCAGCGCAATGGTCTGGAATGATCGCAAGTGATGAATCTTACGCAGGTTCTGAATCTTACTACAAGTTTGAAGCCGCTGTGCAGGATATCACCGGGTTTAAGCACGTGATTCCTACTCACCAGGGCAGGGCTGCCGAAAACATACTTTTTACCACCATTGCCAGTAAGGGTGACGTGATACCCAACAACACCCATTTCGATACCACCCGCGCACACGTAGAACATAAAGGCGCCGAGGCACTCGACCTTGTTATTGAGGAAGGAAAACATCCTCAAAAAATTCATCCGTTCAAGGGCAATATGGATATAGAAAAACTGGAGCAGGTAATTGCCGAAAGGGGAGCGGGGAATATTCCTGCGATTATGCTTACTGCAACGAACAATTCGGGCGGCGGGCAACCAGTGAGCATGAAAAATATTCGCGATGTATCAAAAATTGCCCGTAAACACGGCATCCCGTTTTTTTTAGATGCCTGCCGCTTTGCGGAAAACTGCTGGTTCATTAAAACCAGAGAAGCCGGATACGAAAATACAACCCCCATCGAAATTGCCCGCAGAATGTTTAAATATGCCGATGGCTGTACCATGAGTGCAAAAAAAGACGGGATGTCGAACATTGGCGGATTCCTTGCATTGAATGATGATGATCTTGCCAGAAAATGCAGAAGCCTGACCATTCTTACTGAGGGTTTCCCTACGTATGGCGGTATGGCTGGTTATGATATGGAAGCCGTTGCCGTGGGGCTTTATGAAGCGCTTGATGAGGGATATCTGCGTTATCGAATCCGATCAACCGCCTACCTTGGCGAAAAACTGCAGTTTGCTGGTATCTCCATCGTACAACCTACAGGGGGGCATGCTGTTTACATCGATGCCAAAAGTATGCTGCCACACATCCCTCCGTTGCAATACCCGGCATGGAGCCTGAGTAATGCTCTCTACCTTGTGGGAGGAATCCGCGCTGTTGAGATTGGAACCGTGATGTTTGGCCTGCAGCAGGACGGTACCGAAAAACCGGCGGCAATGGAACTTGTGCGCCTTGCTATTCCGCGGCGTGTATATACCCAAAGTCATGTAGACTTTCTGGCAGAAGTGGTTATTAACACCTATTACCAGCGGGCTGCATTGAAAGGGTATAAGATAGTAAGCGATTCAGCTGTTCTCAGGCACTTTTCAGCAAAACTTGAACCGCTTTAATTTGGGATGCGGGATTCTGGATATCCCATAACCTGCAAGTTTTAGCTTGTACTCTGTCATATCCTTAAACCTCGTTTTAAATGATATGCGATCTTGAATACTTCGCATATCAAAATAACCTGAATGGTGCCCGTTTATTCGGGATCTGGAAGCTTTTTAAAATAACAGGAGTCTCATTTTCTATACATCATCATTGATCTCAACCCAGTACCCATCGGGATCAGTGAAATAGATTTGTTGAATGCCATCGGGGCGAAGGGTACGCTCACCAACATTACCGGCAAAATCAGAGTATTCTATATTATAGGATGTGAGATTTTCAATAAATAAGTCGATGTCACTTACACTGAAGCAAAGGTGGTTGTAAATATTCTGATCCGTCCGTTTCTCGGAAGCACGTATCACATGCAATTGTGCTCCACCGCCAATATCAAACCAGGCATGCATGCCCAGGCCGAACGGTTCCGGAATCTGTTTTAGACCTATGACGTCTCTGTAAAAGGTTTCAC
>SKKO01000336.1 GCA_007123715.1 Balneolaceae bacterium
CAAAGTAAATCAATAATTTAAAAGGAGTATAAAATGAGTAGATCGATACATTATAAGAATTCTGTGAGACGAGCTGGGCTAGCTGTACTCATGACATTTTTTTCATCAGCACTGTATGCACAGGTTACAGGGTTGAATTATTCTTTATCGCCAACAGCCGAACATATAATATGGTCTGACAATAGCGGCCTTTCGAATGGTTATATCTATGGTGGTAAAATTGGTATAGGTTTTGGCCAATACATTGAGCTGGAGGGCATCTATCAGCTTGGACGAGACTTTAGAACTGCGCCAGACAGAATCAGCCAGAAACCAGGCTTTAGCCAGCAACTTTCCGAATTACCTGTTCATGATATTACAATAACTAAATATGGTTTAAATACTAAACTGAATTTGTCAAGCAGAGCAATTGTACCCTACTTAAATATGGGTGCCGGTTTAATGGAGTTCGTGCAGGATAACCATACGAATAACCGGCAGTTATACTATACTGGTGGTGCGGGCCTTATGACAACGATAGCATCCCGCTACTCTATATTTGCCGAGGTAAACAGAACAGGTTACCGGTTAAATCCCGGAGATCTTTTTACAGAAAATGATCTGACTAATGCAGGTTTATCATACGTATCACTAAATGAAGCACTTTATCATAGCTGGAATGCAAAGTTAGGTTTGAAAGTATATTTGGGAGGCAGCCGATTTGATGACCCTTCTCAAACCAGTTTTGTCTTTCTAGACAGGTATAATGGCGGATTGTATAACACCCGCATTAGTGTAACTCCAGTATACGGACAGATATTTTTCGATGAATCATTAGGAATGCCATCAACCCAGCACATTACCGGTCTATCTGCAGGGTTTGAATTCGGGCCCCATATAAGCCTTCAAGGGTTTTACTGGAGGGGGCTTAACAGCAATGATTCTTTTAATTTTGAGGGATTATCAATGTATGGTGCGGAGTTAAAGGCTTCTCTATTTCGCGCAAATATTACTCCTTACGTAATATTAGGAGCCGGCTATCTCTCTTTGGATAGTGATTACCATACCACATATTCACCGCAAATTAACAACCAGGTTTTCGGACTTGCCGGCATCGGCACGGATTTTCATCTTTCTAATAGATTAACCATCGATGCAGGTCTTCGTGCTATGATGAATAGTGTAAATAAGCCTGAACCTGAATCATGGCAGCAAAGTTTTACATTCAGCCCTATGTTAACAGCAGGTATTACAATAAAGATTGGGTCTTTAAGTGGTAGAAGATCTTACGAAAGAAGGCAGCAGTATGCTCAGGAAAGTGCAGACCCTGTGCGGCGTCCTGAAGTAATCGTCGAACAACCACAACCCAAGCCAGAACCAGAAGTAGAAGTAGAAGTAGCTCCTGAAGAGCCTGTTGCTAAAGAAGAGGAAAAAGTGGTTGATCAGCAACCCGTTGCTAAAGCACCGGCTGTTACCGAAAAACCAACAGAAGAAAAGGCTGACCTTTCTGAAAGAAGAGGGTTGATAATTAACGATCCTTCGGCAGAACTAGAGCTTGTTGTTATGAGAGAAACTGCTCTTACTGAACTGATTGCCAGAGCTGTTGTTGAAGGTGATTCTGCAAAAGCTGATTTCCTTAAATCTGAAAGAGATATGATTAGATCTCAGTTACTCAATGTAGGTGTTCAAAAACCAAAAGAGAAAGAAGGTGAGGTTCGAACCACACCAGAGCGCGATACTCGGACATTTACTCTGCCGGTACTTGAGGAAGGTGAAATATACATTCGGTTTGGCAAGCCGGAAACCCGGCAACCTGCAGTACGTGAGCCGGTACAAAGATCGAACGATGTGGAAACCCGCACGCAAGATCTTGAAAGTATCGTTAGCACTCTGCTGGATCAATACCTCCAAAGTGAAAGTAGCGCAGAAGTTTCTGATACTGCAGATACAAAACTTCAGGAAATGGAACTACGCCTAAACCTTTTGATGGAAACTTTGGAAAGCAGGCCAGAAACCGATCAAAATATTGATGCCAGGTTTGAATCATTTGAGCAAAAAGTACTGGAGCTGCTTGAAAGGCAGCCTGCACCAGCAGTTCAGGAAAGCCGGCAAGATTTAGATGCCCGATTCGATGAGTTTGAAAGCAGAATGCTGAATATACTGGAACAGCAGAGATCTCAGGCTCAAGAGCGTGAAGTGGTTTCCAGAGAGATACAAACGAGAACTGTTTCTGGTAGTCTTACTCGGGAAACACAAGGAAGAGATCTACAGGGACTATCTGTATACACAGGTATTTCAAGCCCATTACAAATGCTTATTGGAGTTCGGGCAGATTATGGGTCCATACTTGGAAACCGGCTTCAGATGATTCCTGAGTTCACTTTTGGATTCGGCAGCTCAACAACAATGTATAATATCAACATGAATATGTTGTACGATCTTGAATTTATACCCCTTGCTGAGCCCTTTAAACCGTATGTAGGAATAGGAGTTGGAATCATGGCTTTTACAAATCCTCCAGACAATCTGAAGGGTATACAGCTAACCGGTTCTCTAATACTTGGTATGGAATATCAAACAACCAAAGGAGCCTTTTTTATTGATTACGCAAACTTTAACCTATTTAAAGTTAATCGACTGCAAGCCGGTTATAGGTTTTATTTCTAACAAACAATGTCATTATTCGTAAAAAATTCTTTTAAAAATGAGAATGAATTTCCTGGCCATATTGCTACCGGCATTTCTGCTGCAGCTTAGTACGGAGCTGCTTGTAGCTCAGGAGGTTCGATACGAGCAGAACGCATTGATTCGAATTGATTCACTATCCTCGGGAGTGATACTGAAACCGGAGGCCAGCTCTGTTCCCGGTTTCAGCTCACTCGTTGATGGTAATCCTTTTTCCTACGAGTTTGAAAGGCCGGAAGGGTTGTTGAGAATTCAGGAAATTCTAAACGGTTGCCAGGAATGTAAACTCCCGGCTGAAGATACAGGCTACACCATTAAAGAGATTGAAAATGTACTGAGAAAGCTATTAGCTGAACGAGGAATAACGATCGATCAAAACATAGACGAGGGTGCAGATTCTTCTCTCAGCTTACCCACCACAGACAGTGCACCCGTTGCAAGAAGTGTAGAAAGAAGTGTTGATCAACTTTCTGGTTCTCTTTTCTATCTCATTTCGAAACAGATTGAGCTCAAGCGACTGCCCGCCCTGGCTCCAGGTTCCGGCAATGAATCAGCCTCCAGTGTACCTTTATACATAGCTCCGATATTCCCGACAGTCAAGGTTAAAATTCCATCTGCAAATTCAACGGAATTAAAAGGAATGATCATCGCGCCCTGATCGGGACTATCGAACATAGCCATATAACCGCTGTCTGTTTCGTGGATATGAAAAACCATCGTTAACAGCGTTCCCATAACATCAAGAACACCGTTCCAATCTCCGGTTATATCTTATGCTTTAAAGTTTGTTGTCAAAAAAGGTGCCAGGCAAAGTAAAAGTGCTGATATTTTCATTTTCATAGTTTGTCTCCAATTCTGTTATTCTTCATCATTAAAAATTTCTTCAATTTGCTTCTCAAAAAGTCTCGCAATTTTAAATGCCAGCGGTAAACTGGGATCATACTTTCCGGTTTCAATGGCATTCACAGTCTGCCGTGATACGTCTAATGCGCTGGCCAGGTCTGCCTGAGTCCAGTCTCGTTCTGCCCGTAGTACTTTTAGTCGGTTTTTCACTTGTACCTCCTCAAGTTGACGAATACTGATACCAGATATGTAAAAGCGATGATCATCACCAGATAGCTAATTTCAGCATTAAACGGAATCACATTAGTTGAATCCAACATGGAGAAAGCGATGCCGCCCACAATGGCCACTCCAAGTGAGATTCCCATTGCCTCGAGTTGTACCTTTTGCATCATCTCATCTTGCTTTTTAAGATGATTAATCATTGCCATGATCACTCCAATACCAACTCCAACATTCAACAGTATTGCGAGAGAGTTGATCAGATGATTTTCTCCCCAAAAAAGTGCGGCACCAAAACTAACTATTGCCACAGTCAGCACCCATAAAATTATCCATTTTGCAAGTCGCAATGTTGTTTTCTTGGTCTGTCCCGGCCAATTAGTCGAATCATTTTTTTTTGTCATAAGTCTATTCAGTTTGTCTTTTTGTTAAGTAAGCTTTACACATGTTACGACAAAAATTTAGATATGTCAACCTTCCTTTACATTTATTTTGCGGTTTTATCCAATTAAAAAAAATCACAACTTTATAGCCTGAACAGTAGCTTTTTACTAGAAGGGGAATTCCGAGCAAGTTTTTTTACGGTAGTAATAACTTTGAAGAATGAGAAAAGGCTTAAGCCCTATAACATATGTATTAGAAACATTATATTGGATGGATAGTGCCAAAAAATTCCTAAATAACCAACTCCATGCAGCCTAGACTTCTGTTTTGTTCAGAATATATTCGATAATACCTTTCATTTTTGGTTGTAATCGAATATTTGGCAATGAGTGTTCCATTTTATACAGTTTTATGGTATAAGA
Organism: Balneolaceae bacterium; assembly: GCA_007123715.1. GTDB lineage: Bacteria > Bacteroidota > Rhodothermia > Balneolales > Balneolaceae > Rhodohalobacter. The sequence continues at coordinate 4,536 of SKKO01000336.1, forward strand.
ACAATGAACAAAAACATAAACCTTATACCATGTCAAAACACTTCAACTTCACATCTGTTCACCGGAACGATCTGGAACTAGCAGGTTTTGATGCTTCACAGGTTGATGACGCTGCCATGGAGCATTTAGCTTCCAAAATGGCCGATGATTATTTTGAGCTACTTTTCTGGGATCATTTACCTATTATTGCAGAAATAATGGGGATTCCCCGGAGATAGAGAGGCGCGGCCTCTCTTTTTAGGTTGGAATTTTGAAAGGGGGATAGAATAAGCAGGGTTTGTTTTACTATAGTTTTACCCTACTATAAATTAAAAAACCTAAGTAATTGAATCACATTCGATTACAATATACTTAGGCTTTATTAATGTGCCCTGGACTGGACTCGAACCAGCACGCCGTTTCCAGCACTACCCCCTCAAGATAGCGTGTCTACCATTTCCACCACCAGGGCATGGAATAGAATAATCTTACCAGATTAAGGCAAGACCATAAATATACGAATCAAATCCCTTTTTTTACAACAAAGATATTTACAGGATAAGGCCATTTTTTTTTCTGGATTCCTGGGCATAACCGGTAAAAAACAGATTAACAGACGAACGGATGAACCGATTAACAGAATAAGTGGGGGTATCTTTAGTTGAATGGGATTTTGAATCGTAATACTTACTTGGGGGATAAGAAAGACCCCCTAAAAAACAGATTAACAGACGAACGGATGAACCGATCAACAGAATAAGTGAAGGTATCTTTAGTTGAATGGGATTTTGAATCGTAA
>SKKO01000207.1 GCA_007123715.1 Balneolaceae bacterium
CGTCAATGGTCATCAGATTGCCCCATGTATCTGTTTCATACACCTCAACAAGCTGATAGGCAGATTGTTTTGAAAAAAGTAATTTTTTTAAACCAACTGTGAGGCCGGTTTGTTCGTTGTAAAATTCGTTATAGATTAAAGGCACTGGTCTGAGTTTTGAGTTTTGAGTTTTGAGTTGTGAGTTGTGAGTTGTGAGTTGTGAGTTGTGAGTTGTGAGTTGTGAGTTGTGAGTTTTGAGTTGTGAGTTGAGTGTTTTTGGTTATGAGAATTTCATTCTGACATAACGAAACTGTCGCTTCGTTCCAGCTTTTTTACCCGCCGAAGCTTTCCGGGTCAACATAGCTTCAGCGAAGTTGACAGCGTAGGTGGATCACTTTTCACTTTTCATCCCGAGGGGGCGGGTCTGTCGCTAATGCTCCAGCTTTTCACTTTTCACTTTTCACTCTTTATACCATAAAACTGCAGCGGCGAATACGGCTCCGCATCGTTCTATTTTGTGTTCGATCCCGATGGATTTGATCTCTTTAAGTTTCCGGTTCCTGTATTCAAATGCATCAACCACCATCTGCCGTACAATTGCTTCCACATTATCTAACGTTGAGTGGTCTTCAAATTCCATGATAACCCCGGGTTCACTGTCATCCTCGGGAATACCGATACCTATTGCCGTTGAGATCAGCTGCCCCGGGGTGGTACTGTCGATTGATCCGTACGCCAATGGAATCAACCCTCCTTTTGGCAGAACGAGTTCATTAACCGAAATTTCTTTGGCTGCAGGGGGGAGAATGCTGCTCATTCTCACGAGGTTTGTGTCCCCCACTCCGGCTTTTAATAGGGCTTCATCAAATGCATTCAGCCGGGTGCGGCCTTCCGCTGCTCCTTTTACAAGACAATAGATGTTTGGGGTTTGTACCATCATAATATCGTTTATTAGTAGTTGAAATGTAGTTTTTGAGTTCTTGAATCTTGATTTTTTGCCACCAGGATACCAGGGCACAAAGTTTTTATGTTACTCTGATGTGGTGTTGTATCCTTTGTGGGCAAAATTTGTGGCTAACAGTGACTGCATTCTGTCATTCTTATTACACAGAGTTCAGGGCTAATTTGCCTGGTAATGCTGGTCGGGTTTAAAAAGGAGTTTTTGGCCTTCAGGGACTTTGAACATGCCGCGTTTCATTTCCATGCTCGACACGTTTCTGGACTCAAAGCTTTCTTTCAGGTTTTCCTGGATAATCCAGGGATCGATGGTGTCGCCGCAGGTAAAAATATCGACAGCTGCGTAATTATACTCGGGCCAGGTATGGATGGCGATATGTGATTCTGCAATCACAACCACACCGCTAACGCCGTATGGACTAAACTTATGAAAGTTATGGGAAATGAGGGTTGCTCTTGATGCTTTTGCTGCTTGTAAAAGTGATGTTTCTATATAACCGACATCATTAAGTTTTGACTTGTCACAGTCATAAAATTCTACGAGAATTTGTCTGCCGAGTGCTTCCATTTTAATGAACCCTTTTATATAAATTTAGTTAAGTTTCAGAGAGATATTGATTAACAAATTGTCTTTTTTTCCTGTCCATAAGGTCAGTATTTTTGTTGTTTACGTTTTTGAAATTGATGTCATTTTCAAGTCAAATAAATTACATAGAAAATTATAATTAATGATAGCCCCTCAAAAAAAAATTTCAAGGGAGACAGCTCTGTCTATATACAGGCACCTTCAGCTGCCGCGTTTGATAGAACGCAGAATGTTATCACTTCTAAGACAAAATAAAATAAGTAAATGGTTCTCCGGAATCGGGCAGGAAGCAATTTCTGTAGCCACCGCATTATCGGTTGATAAGGATGACTACATCCTGCCAATGCATCGTAACCTTGGAGTCTTTACGACCAGGAGTGTTCCATTGTATTCTCTCTTTTGTCAACTATTTGGCCGGGCAGATAGTTTCACGGGCGGGCGCGACCGGTCTTTTCATTTCGGAATACCCGACTATAAAATCTTTGGTATGATTTCCCATCTTGCGGCAACCATGCCCGTAGCTGATGGAATTGCCCTCGCATATAAACTGAGAAAATCCAGACAAGTTGCCGTAAGTTTTTGCGGGGATGGGGCTACCAGTGAAGGCGATTTTCATGAAGCTCTGAACCTGGCTGGTGTCTGGAAATTGCCGGTAATTTTTATTATCGAAAATAATGGCTATGGCCTCTCCACCCCTGTCCGGGAACAGTATGCATGTGAACATCTTGCCGACCGGGCCAGAGGTTATGGTATTCATGGCATATATGTGGACGGTAATGACTTTTTTGCCATGCAGAATGCTATTGAATCAGCCCGAAAAATGGCTCTTGAAGGCATGCCGGTTCTGATTGAGGCCAAAACTTTCCGCATGCGCGGACACGAAGAGGCATCCGGCACGTTTTATGTACCGGTTTCAGAGTATAAAGAGTGGCTGCCAAAAGACCCCATTCATAGATTTGAAGAATGGTTACTGCATGAGGGCCATGTTCCTGATGAAAGCGAATTTAACGTGATCGCCGTCGATGTGAAAAAGATTTTTGAGAAAGACCTTAAGAAAGCTTTGAAGGCTGACCTGCCAAAGTTTGACGAAGTAAAAGAAATTCAGCGCGCATCACTTAAACCATCGCCAAAACCGGTTCCGGAAGGTATTCGCCACATGAAATCAGTTGAAAAACGTTTTGTGGATGGCATCCATGATGCACACAAACAGGCTTTTGAGGAAGATGAAAAACTCATTTTAATGGGACAGGATATTGCCGAATACGGTGGCGTTTTTAAAGTTTCGGAGGGATTTGTTCAGAAGTTTGGAAAAGATCGAATACGTAACACCCCGATTATTGAGTCAGGGGCGATTGGGGCTGCCATTGGCCTGGCTGTTGAAGGCTATAAACCTGTAGTGGAAATACAATTTGCAGATTTTCTCTCCTGTGCATTCAACCAGATCGTCAATAACCTCTCTATGGCCTGTTACCGATGGGTTCCGGAAATGAATGTTACTATCCGTGCGCCTCACGGCGGTGGCGTTGGGGCCGGTCCATTCCACTCACAATGCCCCGAAAGCTGGTTTATGAAATTTCCCGGATTACGGATTCTGATTCCTTCTACGGTTGAAGATGCCCAGAACATGCTTTATACCTCTTTTTTTGACCCCAACCCGGTTCTGATATTTGAACACAAAAAACTGTACAGAAGCATTCGTGCCGAAGTGGAAGAACACTGTAAAATTATCGATATCGAATCGGCGCGGGTAGTAAAGCCGGGTGTTGACCTTACCATTATCACCTACGGTATGGGGGTATACTGGGCACTGGAAGCAGCCGAGATATATGGCAGGCAGAACATCGGCATCGAAATCGTTGACCTGCGAAGCCTCGCCCCTCTCGACTGGAGCACCATTACCGAATCGGTTCAAAAAACGGGAAGGGTACTATTACTTGAAGAGCCATCCGAAGTACTTGGACCAATGAGTGAAATCTCAGCCGGCATTTCCGAACGGGCATTTCACTACCTGGATGCACCCATAATCCGATGTTCGTCGTTGCATACACCGGTTCCGTTCAGTAAAGAACTTGAAAAAGGATACCTGGCTAATTACAGGCTCATTAACAAATTGGATGAGTTACTGAAGTATTGATGCTGTGCAGCCTTTAATTCAAGTTGTTTTTGTCGATACTTTGTATAATTCTATTACTCAATTTCCACTGTTCGCTTTAGCCACCCCCGCAGGGCTCTAAGTTACACAAAGATTTTATTTAGGCCTGGTTTGAATAATCTGGCTGTTGTAATATCCTGCTTTAAAAATCTTCGTGATCCTTTGTGTCATCGTGCCTTCGTGGCTAAAACTTCGTGGCTTCCCTTCAAAAATCTTTCACTTGTAATACTCGCCTCTTGCCCCTAAATCCACCCCTTCCGGCGAAAATAATAAAGCATTACCAGAGAAAGAAGGAACATCAAAAGCAGCGAAAGCGGATACCCGTAATACCAGTTCAGTTCAGGCATATTAAACGGGCTGGCTTCCGGGTCAAAATTCATTCCGTATATCCCTGCGATAAAGGTGAGCGGGATAAAAATCGTGGCTATGATGGTAAGTACTTTCATCACTTCGTTCATACGGTTGCTGAGGCCGGACATATACATATCGAACAGGCCCATCACCATTTCGCGGTTTGTTTCGATGCTGTCAATTACCTGTACAACGTGATCATACACATCCCTCAGGAACACTTTTACATCGCTGGAGATAAGGGGCATGTCATCGCGAATGAGTGAATTGATCCCATCCCTGAGCGACCAGACCGATTTCCTGAAAAAGATCAAATCCCGTCTCAATGCGTGCATCTTTTGCAAATGGCCGGTATCGGGATCATTGATAATCATCTCCTCCACTCTTTCAATGGACTCCCCGATTTCATCCAGTGCGTGAAAGTAGTGATCCACAATAGTATCCATAAGTGCATAGGCAAGATAATCGGGACCCAGTTTGCGCAGCCTGGTTGAGGAAACTTCGAGACGTCTCATAATCGGTTCAAACACAGGTTCGTCACTCTCCTGGAATGTCAATACATAATTCTTTCCCAACACAATACTAATCTGTTCGGTTTGTAATTTCATCCCTTCAGATCCGTCGCTTCGATGAGTAATCATCCTCAGTACCATGTAAATATGATCAGGATAATGCTCAACCTTAGGCCGTTGCGAGGTACTTACAACGTCTTCCTGTACAAGGGGGTGCAATTCAAAATAATCCCAGACGGTTTTCAGTGTTTCAATATCATGCAGGCCCCTCACCTGTATCCATGTTTTGGATTTATTTTCGATGTACGGCTCCGATGTTTCAATTTTATCGATAGGAATAACTTCATAATGGCTTTCATCAAAATCGTGGACCGATATCAGTACTTTATCAAGCCGCTTTATACCGGTATGAAAGGGCGTTCCGGGCATTTGCCCCGGCGGTTTCCGATGAACCCGTTTGTAAGGGTGGTGCAGAAATATGGAGTTTAGTGTGGTAACGGCCTTCTTTTTGATTTTTTTCATCGCGGTTTTCTTTTCATCTGTTTATGCCGGCAGTTATATGGATAATGAGATCAAAAAAATTCAATTGCAAGGCGAGCTGCTCTCTTTTTACTGGATAGATTGAATATTTGAATATTTAAGTGGCGTAATTGTTTCCATGCCAGTCTGATGTTTTCATCTGATTCATTATTTGATAAGGTACACTCTCATTTTCAATTAAAATCGAACCAAAAATAGCAATTTCATAAAATTTGGCTGTA
>SKKO01000339.1 GCA_007123715.1 Balneolaceae bacterium
ACTCGCGTTCTCTGATGTATTAAACCGATTCCATATTTCCATTGAATACCCATTAACCCTGCTTGATGGGGTAACTTTGGATTTAACGAAAAACCGTTATGAAACCTTTGAAGAACTGTATGATTATTCATATAAGGTTGCTTCAGTTGTTGGCTTGATGACAAGTGAAGTGTTTGGTTATACTGATCCAAGAGCGCTCAATCATGCTGTTGAATTGGGTATTGCCATGCAACTGACTAATATTTTGAGAGATATTGGTGAAGATCTTGACAGAAACCGGATATACCTTCCATCTGAGGATCTGGAAAGATTCAATATTACTGAGACTGAAATGTTTGAGAGAAAAGTAACAGATAAATTTATTGAAATGATGCTATTTCAAATAAGCCGAACTCGTGACTATTATGAGAGCTCTGATAAAGGCATCAACATGCTGAACAGAGACAGCAGGCTTCCTGTTAAACTTGCAAGGGAAAATTATAGCCGGATTCTAGACAAAATCGAACAAAATAAATTTGAAGTTTTTCATTCACGTGCCTATCTGAATTCGACCGAAAAATTCTCAATCCTGCCAAAAGTCTTAATGGAAATCAGGTGATAAACTGATAAACACTCTAGTGTCATGCCAACGATGAAATGACGGGTAAGTCATTACCTTAGAGACAGGCAAACGTGTTTTCAGAATAATAGGCCTTTTTTTTGGTGACGGGAATGATTCCGGATCGACTCGTCTGTCTGCACCTGATGTGGATGATTACCTTGCCAGGTTACTGTTGACATGACAATAGCTCAATTCCATTACCTTAAAGCAAAACCTTCATTTGTTTCTGCTTTCTGTTCTGAAAAAATTATATATATTATTGATAGGGGAATGCTGAAAATATAATCTAAGCAGGAGTATTATGAAACGCGTCTTTAAGTCATGGAACAGCCCAAGTATGGGAAAAGAGATGGATTTATTAATTTACGGTGATGAGGGAACGCCCGTAATCGTTTTTCCTAGTGCACATGGAAATTTCAAAGAATGGGAAGACCACAAAGCAATAGATATTTTGAGTCAGCAAATTGATGATGGATTTAATCAGTTTTTTTTGATCGATAATTTTTCCGATGAAAGTTTTTTAAATCAGGAAATTTCCCCGCTTTCCCGGATTCAGAGGTTTGAACAGTATCAGGAATATATCATGGATGAATTATTGCCATTTATTTCGGATATCAATTCCAATCCTTTCATAATCACTGCCGGTGTGGCAATCGGCGCTTATGCAGCACTTCTGTTAGCCCTGAAATATCCTACTAATTTCCAGAAGGTAGTAGGTATCTGCGGTTATTTTGATATAAGGGTACACATGGATCAGGTGATAGACGACAGCATTTATTTCAATAATCCTGTTGAATTTATACCCAATTTAAACGACGAAAAATTATTAAAGCTCATCAGTTCAGTTGATATTCGTTTGTTGAACTTTAAAAACGACACAACAAAAGATGAAACCAGAAAGATGAGTGATCTTTTGTGGTTAAAATTTATTGAACATGAACATTATGTCTGGGATCAGGAGACAGATGACCTTTGGTCTCTTGCTCCAAATATGCTTAAAGATAATTTGTTCTGATTTCAGTTATGCCCAAGATTAAAAGAGTCCTGGTCGCCAACCGGGGAGAGATTGCATTGCGAGTAATGCGAACATGCCGTGAGTGTGGTATCAAAACGATCGCTGTTTATTCAAGTGTTGACAAAACGTCACCACACGTTCTTTTTGCAGATGAATCAGTATTTATTGGAAATGCCCCATCTGCAGAAAGCTATCTTGATCAACAAAAAATAATTGATGCGGCTAAAAAAACACGGGCGGATGCCATTCATCCCGGGTATGGTTTTTTAAGTGAAAATGCGACTTTCGCAACACGCTGTAAGGAAAATGACATTATTTTTATCGGTCCTTCTGCACGTTCAATTGAGTTAATGGGCGACAAAACAAAGGCGAGAGAACTGGTAAAAAAAGCATTGGTGCCATTACCGCCAGGTACCGAATCGGATATAAATAGTATTTCGGAAGCGAAAAAGATTGCTCGAGAAATCGGTTATCCGGTTTTGATAAAAGCTGCTGCAGGTGGAGGTGGTAAAGGCATGAGAATTGTTTATCAGGAAGATGATTTTGAAAAAAGTGTGAAGTCTGCCCGTTCAGAGGCAAAAAATGCATTTGGAGATGAACGCGTTTTTGTTGAAAAATACCTCGAAGAACCACGGCACATTGAATTCCAGGTATTTGGTGATATTCATGGTAATGTGATTCACTTGTTTGAGCGTGAATGTTCTATTCAGCGCCGTCATCAGAAAGTAATTGAAGAAGCGCCTTCTCCATTTATGACTGAGGATTTGAGGCAGAAAATGGCGGATGCTGCCGTTGCCGCTGCGAAAAGCTGCGGATATGTTGGAGCCGGTACGGTTGAGTTTTTGGTGGATAAAAACAGGAATTTTTATTTTCTGGAAATGAACACCCGCCTGCAGGTAGAACATCCGGTAACGGAACTTATTACCGGAATAGACCTGGTCTCACTCCAGATTGATGTTGCAGAAGGAAAAAAACTACCATTTACACAGAACCAGGTTAGAAAATGGGGACATGCAATTGAATGCAGAATTTATGCCGAAGACCCGTATGACCAATTCCTGCCCAGTACTGGAAAAGTTTCCATACACCGGATTCCTTCAGGAAACGGGGTTCGGGTAGATTCAGGAATTGACGAAGGTCAGGAAATATCCATTTACTATGACCCGATGATATCCAAACTATGTGTACATTCCGCTGACAGAAAAACAGCCATTCAAAAAATGTTGCGGGCTTTGGATGAATATGTCGTTTCCGGGGTTAAAACAACCATTCCATTTTGTAAATTTACACTGAATGAAAATCATTTCCGTGATGGGATTTATGATACCCACTTTATTGCGAACTACTTTAACCCTGGAAAAATCTCTGAATCCGAAAGTGAAAAAGTAGCAGCTTTAATGTCTTCTTTGCTGACGGCAAATAAGCAATACAATCAATCAAATAATCAAACAACTCCTTCCAAACATATAAGTAACTGGTGGAGAAAAAGAAATCACCATACGTGAAAGACAATAAGGAACTATTTAACAAGCTCGAAAAACTTCTTACGGAACAGCGTAATCCAAAAAGTTTTGAGATTGATCTTGCCAATTCACGGGAAATTGTTGAAATCATCAACAATGAGGATAAACATGTTGCAGAATGTGTTGCAGGCAGCTTGGATGAAATTGCTGCAGCTGTTGACCTGATCGTTGAAGGAATGAATAAAGGGGGAAGGCTGCTTTATTTCGGTGCCGGAACAAGTGGAAGACTGGGAGTTCTGGATGCAGCTGAATGTCCGCCAACGTTTGGAACCGAACCCGAAGCCGTTCAGGGATTTATTGCAGGCGGTAGTCAAGCAATGTTCAGGGCACAGGAGGGAGCTGAGGATCTTGAGAAATACGGGGAGGAAGAAGCTGAAAAAATAATTCGTTCAACACATGATATCATTGTTGGCCTTGCCGCCAGCGGCCGAACTCCGTATGTACATGGCGTTCTTAATAAAGCTGCTGAATTAGGCTGTAAAACCATACTTGTAACAACTGTTTCCGCAGAACAGGTTGATGTGAATGTAGATATTCTGGTGGATGTACCAGTAGGCCCTGAAGTTGTTATGGGTAGTACACGTATGAAAAGTGCAACTGCCCAGAAAATGATTCTCAATATGTTTTCGACAGGTGCAATGATTCGCCTTGGTAAAATTTATGAAAATGTGATGGTGGATCTTCAGCTAACCAATAAAAAACTTGAGGAGAGAGCAAAACGGATCGTTATGATGCTGGCAAATATCAGGTATGAGGAAGCATCAGAAATGCTAAACAAAGCAGATAATCATGTTAAAACAGCTCTATTAATGGCCCTTACCGGTAAGAATAAAGAAGATGCTGTGGAATTGCTTAACCGAAGTGACGGATTTATTCGCAGAGCCTTACAAACGTTAAATAAATGAGAACGGGTAACGATACTGCCAATCATTTTGTTCTAACATATTCGTTATTAGATCAATTATTATAATAATCCTGCTTTTTATACTTATTTAGGCTTTTAAAGTGTCAAAAAACAAAAAAAATAGAAGGTTACCCGACCATGCCTACCGTAATCTTGTTATGGTATGTATTGCTTTTGTGCAAATTCTTGCCATAGCTGCTTTCCGGTTATGGCCGGTAACTGACTATAATCCACGCCTTGATTTTGAGATTATTGAACAGGAGGCTGTGCTTCTTGATGATATTGAAATAACCCGCCAGCAAACATCCCCGCCTGCACCACCCAGGCCTCAGCTTCCGGTTCCGGTTCCGGATGATGAAATTATAGAGATTGAAATTGATATCGATATGGATGTAAACCTGCCGGATTTGCCACTACTTGATCCGGGGTTCGGTACAGGTTTGACGGGCAATGAGGCACGTATTGTAAGTAATCCACAAATACCACCCACAGTTGTACGAATTGTTGAAGCTTCTGCCCCCGAACAGGTTCCTGATGAACTTCGCGGCAACCTTGAAATGATCGTAAACTTTCTTGTCGATGAAAATGGAGAGGTAGAGGAAGTAAGTATTATGGAAATCAGGTTGTACAGAGAGGATGGCAGCTATGAACAACTGCCATTTGTACAGTACGGATTGATGGATGCAGTTCTGAGAGCCGCTATGCAATGGCGCTTCCGGCCTGCCCGCCAGGATGGTGAGAGAGTCAAAGCTTTTACCCGGCAGAGATTTAATTATTAATATGTCTTCTGATTTAAAGAATTTTATTCCAATTACGGTGAATTTTATTGGAATTTATCATCTGCAACAAATGAGTTATGGTTACATTCAGTTTACCATGTAATCATATTTAAATTGTTTGTAGTATAGTAAACTTTTATCTTGATCGTCTTTGCTTTGGAGAGGTGCCGGAGTGGTCGAACGGGCTCGCCTGGAAAGCGAGTGTGTCGTGAAAACGGCACCGAGGGTTCGAATCCCTCCCTCTCCGCATTGGGAATATCGAATATTGAACGCCGATTGTTGAATATCCAATTATCACACTTCGATGTTCATAGGTCATTATGCCGGTATAAACCTGCCACAGCAATTGTGGAATGCGAAATGCGCATAAGGTAAAAGTGTGTGGCTTAGTGCAGTAATGTTTCAGCTTACAAACCCCGATACCGTATAAAATTTGAAAAGTATTTAAAGTGGTTTAGGAGCGATGTTTTTAGCT
>SKKO01000127.1 GCA_007123715.1 Balneolaceae bacterium
AGAAACCCAAGTGTTAATTTTTTCATTGTTTTAATTTTCATAATCTTTTTTGGTTATTCATTAAAATCCTAAATCAATACCAAATACAAAGGATGTTTGAGTAAACCACTGATCCCTTCTTTCAATTCCCGGGGCCAATGGATTTCCGCCGTCTTCAAATCGTACTTCTGGGTCTACGCCGGTATAGTTTGTAATCGTCCACAGGTTGTTACCTGCAACATAGAGGCGAAGATTTCTGAGCGATGATGAAGAAGGCAGATCGAATGTGTAACCAACAGTAAGGTTTTCTAGCCTAAAGAAGGACGCATCCTCAACATAGAAACTTGAGAACTGCGGATCTTCCCTGAGCTCAGAAAGCTCAAGTGCCGTTTTGGTTACATTCCATCCAAATGCTGTGTTTGGATTCTTGTAGAATATGTTAAATGAATTGGCAAGGTCGTGTCCGAATGCACCTCTCCAGAACATATTCATACTCCAGTTTCTGAATGTGATTGTATTGTCAAAGCCAAGCTGGAAATCCGGCATACCGTTACCGATTACCTGATCATCGGCGCCTGTGGCATCATCTGATCTAACCACATCTCCGGCAGCGTTAAAGAACAACCATTCGCCGTTAGAGCTGATACCTGCAAATCTCTTGCCCCAGAGTTCACCGATTGGCCGGCCTTCCTGCACCCTGACCATCGGGGTGTTGTTCAAGCCGGGCGAACCCACATTGGAAATCAACTGGCGCTCACCAAACTGCAGGTCGCCGCTTGAAAGGGATTCAAGAACGGTTTCTGAGGTTGAGAATGTAATACCGGTAGTCCAGCCGAAATCAGGTCGGTTTACGGCAAGATAGTTCAATGCCAATTCAAATCCTTTGTTTGATAGCTCACCAATATTCACCCACTGCTGCGGGAAAATGTTTGGTGGAACCGGTACGGTGAATTCAAGCAGGAGGTCACTTGTTGTATTCTGATAATAATCAAGTGATCCAAATAAACGGTCATTCATGAAAGCAAAATCAACACCAACGTTCCATTCACGCTTGATTTCCCATTTCAGATCAGGATTCGGGTTACTTTGAGGGGCTAGTGCAGGAATGAACTGGCCATCAACAAGGAAGTTGCCCTGTGTGCCGAATCTAAGCCTGGATATACCACTAAATGGAGCATCCTGGCCGGTTTCACCATAACTGGCACGTATTTTCAACTGATCGGCAAAAGGTATGTTAATGAGGTTGGTTAATTCAGCACCGGCACTTGCCGCGAAGAAATTCCCCCATTTGTTTCCTTCACCGAATCGGGTAGAACCTTCACGCCGGAATGTACCGGAAAGGAAATAGGTGTTATCAATGGTGAAGTTTGCACGCCCAAAGACAGCGATCAATTTATTTGTGTTGCGATAGCTCCACAAATTCGCACGGCCATCATTTATGTCGCCTGAAAGAGACAAGTTATGATACAAGGTTGCATCAGATGGGAAATTACCCGCATCACCACCCTGTCCCTGGTTTTCAAATTCCTGATAGGAATAACCACCAACACTTTCAAGACGTACATTCGAGAACGTCTGACGATAATTGAATGTGGTTTCAAATAACTGGTTCCTGCTCTCGTCACTTCGTCTGAAAGCTAAGCCATTTCTTCCCATTCCATCTCCCCAATCAAGACGCTTGGAACGATATTCACCACGGAAAGAGTCAGACTTTTCACGTGAGTAGAATAGTGCGCCTGAGAGTCCCTGAACAAAATCAGAGAAATCATATTCACCGCGAAGGCTGAGATTAATCCTGTTGAATTCGGTATCAATCGTCTGCAATTCGTTGATGGCAATAGGATTATATCTGTCGAAACCGTCAATTTCACGAAACGAACCATCTGCGTTGAAAATGGGTGCGGTAGGATTGTGAGTTGTTGCGTATCGGAATACTGTAGGATTACCAACATCGGCCCTTCTGTCTGTGATCGACAGAATACCTGTAAGGGTAAGCCTGTTGTCAAGGGCACGGTGAGTGATGTTCAAACGAGTGTTGAGACGCTCACTGGTAGTGCCTTTCTGGATCCCCTGCAGTTCCCTGTAGCTCCCTGATAACCGGTATGTCGTTGTTTCAGTACCACCGGATATAGCAAGGTTATGTGTATGGTTATACGCATCCTGGGTAATTTCTTTCCACCAGTCTGTAGACGCACCGAAATCACTGATTGTAGCATGTGGTACCTGTGAAGGGATGCCACGGTATTCATCTGCCGTCATCATTTCCATGCGGTTAGCTACAATGGAGGAAGATATCTGGCCACTGTATGTTACGGAAATTCCTCCGTCAGGAGTAGCACTTCCGGATTTGGTTGTAATAAGAATAACACCACTGGCGCCACGTGTACCATAAATAGCAGATGCGGATGCATCCCTGAGTACCTCGATCGATTCAATATCACGCGGATCAACGGAGTCAAAACTTGCACCGATAATGCCGTCCACAACTACCAAAGGTTCTTTTTGAGCACCGATGGTTGATAAACCTCGAAGCCGGATATTAAAACCTGCTTCAGGGTCGGCACCCGGTCGCGTAATGATCAATCCCGGAACTTTACCTTGCAGAAGAGATTGTGCATCGTTGATGTTTCCTGTTACAAATCGGTCTTCACTCACGCTGGCTACCGCACTGGTAATTTCACGTCTGTCCTGAACACCATAACCAATTACCACAATGTCATCGAGCATTCGAACATCGGGCTGCATTTCAATATCAATTTCTGTTCTGCCATCAATATTCACTTCCTGTGAAATATATCCGATGAACGAAACAACCAAAACATTTAGTTCAGGCGGCACTCTTAGTGAATATGTTCCGTCCATACTTGATGTGGTTCCGATAATTGATCCTGTAAGATCAGCAGAACCCTGAACAATAATACTGGCTCCCGGCAATGGAGAACCGTCACTTGCGTCTATAACAGTACCTGTTACTTCAACTCTTTCCTGGGCGTATGAATCCCCAAAACTAAAACCGATAACTAGCGCAAACATCAGACATGATTTAATAATCATAGCTGGAATCGTTGCGTTTTGATTGTCAGAATTAGAAGAGCGAAGCATACGAAAGATGGAAAAAGTACTTTTCCGTAGCTTTATACCATTCATTAGTTTTTTATTTTAATTAATTATTCTGATTAAGGACTAATGTAAGCACTTACATTTTTTCATTCATTAAGTACTTAGAACCTAGATTAAATGTATAATAAAAAAGCCCTTCCACAAAATAAAGTTATTTTTTTAAAAACATTCACTTGCAGATAATTTTTGGTCTGATATATGTGGTTGAACAGATAATCAGCTATCTGCTTTGAGGCTCAGTGCTTTCCTGATCTGTATTTAAAGAAAACGGGATATGGTTTGCTGGGTATGTTGTATATAACCAATCCAGGGGCTCACAGATTCTCATGCTTTTATAATTCTGTGAGCGTCCGGTTTCAAGGCTCAAGATTTATAGAACTGTCAGAGTCTATGCGCTATTTCAAATCTTTTCAGCGCCGGTATTCGGGTTTCATGCTCAAATATTCTGCCCCGCTCCAATGATGCATTGGGAGGTATGCTTAAGTGCACCATATTACCTTCTATAATATAAAAGCACTTAATCACACAACTGGTTCATCTAAAGAGCCCTCGTTTTTAAAGACTCTTCCGAATGGCAACCCTGTTTACCAATCAATGGTTATGGCTGTGCACGACGAATCCATTCGTTTTCCCAAAACCTGAACTCCCCGTTTTGATATTCAGCTAGCCAGACAGGGCTTACATTGTTCCAGGAACCATCGAGCTTTACCCTTCCTGTTACACCATCGTAATACTCAATGGATGTAATCTCATCACGAATAAGCGCTTTATTTAGCCCTGCCTTCCGTATGGATTCAAGCAGTAACCTTGTTCCATCGTATGCCAGAACTGCCAGGTGACCCGGAGCATGCCCATAACGTTCTTCATGTTTTTTTATGAATTCTGCCAATCCTGGATTACCATTGTTCGGGTTATAGGGAAAAACCCCCACCACCCCTTCGGCATCGGCACCTGCAAGCTCAATAAACGTATCTGTCACAACCTTTTCTGAACTGAATACAGTCTGCTCCATCCCCAAAGCCCGCATTTGTTTCACAATGCGTGCAATATCATCCACTTCACCCCAAACAACTACAGCTTCTGCATCAGCCAGTCGGATATTTTCAAGATACTGGTCGTATTCCGTTTCTCCGGGGAGAAATACCTGACGAATCGTAACGGGGCTTCCAAGTCTTGTGGCACCGTCCACAAATGCCCTTGTACCCACCCTTGCGTACCGGCTATTCGCTCTTAACACAGCAACACGGGTATAGCCTCTTCTGTTATAAATTTCATTCAATAACGCATAGTTAAACTGCCGGTCGTCCGGGTTGGTTCTGATAACCCACGGTATACGGGTATCGGTAAGTGTGGGATCTGTACTGCCGGTATTCACCATCGGTATTTCCAGTTTGAGTGCTACCCGTATCGCAACATGTGAATTATTGCCATCTATAGATCCTACTGCAGCCACCGCGCCCATATCATACAGTGTTACCAATTCATCTCCGGATGCCCCCCAGAGGCCAATATCATTCCTTGCAATCAATTCAAAAGGGAGTCCGTTGTACCCTCCCTTTTCATTAGCTTCCTCTATCGCAATTTCTGTACCCCTGAGCATATCGTGGCCGCTTTCCGTGTAATAAATACCACCACCGTCGAGCGGACCAATAAAGCCAATTTTTACCGATTCAACATCAGCAGGATATTCATAATCCCTTGCGGCACCCAAGTAGGGATGTCTTTCTTCAAAAAACATATAATGAGGTATCTGAAAATTGCTGAATGGGTATATCTCAATGGGTGTATTGGCAAAAGTTGGGTTTTGTGCATTCAAGAATGAATGCTGTCCGGCCATAAACCAGAAAGCCCCGATTAGTGTGAGAAATATTTTTTTTTCCATTGTTGGTGTATGAGTTATTTATTTTTACAAATTGCAATGGCTTCAATTTCAACAAGCAGCGTTTCCCAGCAAAGCCTGGCCTGTATTCCCGTACTCGCGGGTAGCGGATCTAACTTTAACCAGTTATAAAACTGTGTACGAATTTCATTAAAGTCTTTATAATCCCGTTCAATATCTCTCAAATAGCATGATGTACGTACCACATCATGCCATGACATGTCTTCTGCCTGAAGGAGTTCACTGATATTTCTGAATGTGCGCCAGCACTGAGCTCTGAAATCTCCTATATGTGCCGCTTTTCCATCCTCGTTCA
>SKKO01000235.1 GCA_007123715.1 Balneolaceae bacterium
AAATTTAAACATATTTATCTCATGGGATTTTCAGCAAACCTGTACTCTTCCACCGGAACACCATGTATCAGGTGTTCAGTTATGATACGCTCCAAAACTTCGGGCTTGCAGGAATGGTACCATATTCCATCCGGATAAACTACAGCAATCGGCCCGCTTTTGCATACCCTGAGGCAGTTGGCCTTAGTACGCAATACCCCACCTGCCCCATCAAGCTCCAACTCCTTTAACCTGTTTTTTAAATAATGCCACGATTCAAGGCTTACCTCTTTTTTACAGCATTTCGGTATGGTTTGATCGGCACATAAAAAAATGTGGCGCTTTGCAGCCGGGATTTGCAACAGCTCTGCCTGCTCTAGAACTTTCTTGTTCATGAAATTATATTTAGATGGTTTATCCAGCCGGTTAACGGATTGAGCGGATGATACGAAAATAAGAAACGTTTTGAACGGGATAAAAAATTCGAAAATATTTCATTTAGAAAGCGCTTTTATATAATTGTGCCTTAATAGTTGTTTCTCTTTTGATTAAATTGCTGAAGAGAATTTTAAAAAAAGTTGAGAACTTTTTCATGTCGAAATCAAAATTAACCGGCCTGGTTTTGGGGATTATCGGCTTTGTTATACCACTATTTGTCACATTCCCCGGTTTATCGATGGCAGGCCATTTTGCAATGAGTATTTTCCTGCTGGCCGCCGTATTCTGGATGTTTGAAGCCATTCCAATTTATTCGACATCTATCCTGGTTATTTTTTTCCAGGTAATCCTGTTAAGCGCGGAAGGTTTTATTGATTATTCCGCCATGGCTTACACCCCGTTGCCATATTCGAATTTCATTGCCACACTAGCTGATCCCATCATCATATTATTCCTCGGCGGATTTGTACTGGCTGATGCATCTGTGAAATACGACTTTGACAAGAATATGACCCGTCTTTTATTGAAACCATTTGGTTCTCAAACCAAATTTATCATACTCGGTCTGATGATCGTTACCGCGATACTTTCAGCTTTTATGAGTAATACCGCTACAACTGCAATGATGATAACAGTAATTTTGCCGATCATTGCAAGAATGGAACCGGGAGATCCGGCACGGATCGGTATCGCACTGTGCATTCCGTTTGCGGCCAATATCGGCGGAATTGCCACCCCCATCGGAACTCCGCCAAATGCTGTTGTGATTGCCGCGCTGAATAATCAGGGTCTGGATATTGCTTTCAGCAGCTGGATGATGTATGCTACCCCTCTTGCAATCGTCATGCTACTCTTTGCGTGGCAGGTATTACTGAGACTTTATAAACCGGCAACATCTGTTATCCATCTTAACCTTGATGGCAGCCTCAAAAAAAGCCGGAATGCCATTATCCTCTACGTTACTTTTGGACTTACCGTTTTGCTTTGGGTTACAGAGGGGTTACACGGTATCAGAAGTGCCATTGTAGCCCTTATTCCTGTAGCCGTTCTCACACTCACTTCGGTTTTTGAAAAAAATGATATCCGAAAACTTCCCTGGGAAGTACTTTGGCTGATTGCAGGCGGTATCGCTCTTGGAATTTCCATGAAAGAAACCGGCCTTGCCGAGTGGATGGTGGGATCTATTGCATGGGATACATTTGGTTACCTTTTACTACTGGCAATATTCGGTACTGTGGCATTAGTCATGTCAAACTTTTTATCGAACACGGTTACAGCGTCTCTGTTGATTCCACTTGCCATTTCTCTAGCAACATCCGGTGTAATGGAAGGGCCATTCGGAATGATTATGATAGGGCTGGTAATTGCACTTTCGGCAAGTTTTGCTATGGTACTCCCCATATCAACACCTCCGAATGCCATTGCAGTAAGCACCGGAATAGTAAAAACCAAAGATATGATTACCTCCGGCCTGATTATTGGCGTGGTTGGCCTTTCACTTATTTTAATTCTGGCTGTAATATATTGGCCATTCATCGTTTAAATAACAGGAACTATGGAAAAGAAAATTTACATCATGGTCGTTGAGGATGAACCGGAAGTTCTGGATTCTATCGTAAGGGATATTGCCGGTTTTGAGGATTTTTTTCCTATTGAAATGTCGGATACGGCCGAGGAAGCAAGAGAGATCATTCGCTCTATACATGATGATGGTAAAGAGATCGGGCTCATTCTCTGCGACCATGTTCTGCCCGGCGACAACGGCGTAGAACTGCTGGTGGAAATGCAAAAGGATCCCGATACAGCCGAAACAAAAAAAGTACTGATAACCGGCCAGGCCGGTTTGCAGGAAACCGTAAGAGCTGTTAACGAGGCCGACTTGAAACACTACATTGCCAAACCCTGGGAAAAAAAAGAACTGGTTCAGATTGTCAGAGATCTTCTAACCGAATATGTCATCAAGCATGCTGAGAGTCCGCTTAGTTATATGGCCATCCTCGATGGAGAAAAAATAGCCGATTTCATACGTAAAGGTGGTACCATCACCGATCAGTAAGAGGGTTTACCATGGATTTTAAACTTGGAAAGCAATGGATTGAAGAGAGAGGCAAAGTTACTCAGCTCATCAAAAGAATTTTTGATGACACGGATCACTTTAAAAATTATCTGCAAACCTACGAAAAAGGAACTGTACTTTTAAAAGAGGGCGAACAGCTCGAGGACGTTTACCTGCTGCTCGACGGAGTAGTGGAGCTGTATAAAAAGAAACCACATTCGGAAACACAATATCCGATCATCAGGCTCACTCCGGGTTCATTTATCGGAATTATAGCATTCACTACGGGAGAGCCTTCGCTTACAACCTCCATCGTTGAGCATACGGCCACAGTTCTGAAAATTCCAAAGAAAGAAGTGAACCTGCTTTTTGAAAAAAACGAGCAGTTCAGAAAATATATGGACGAGTTAATTCTCGCCAATCTGCTCGACCGGTTTCGCAATACCATCATTCTTCAGATGAAGCTCGACTCGGCAAATAACAAACTCCGTTCCGAACGAAATCAGGTTCAACAAGCCTACCGGGAGCTAAAGGAAGCCCAGGACCGTCTCATTTACCAGGAAAAAATGGCGACATTGGGTCAGCTTGTTGCCGGTTTTGCTCATGAGGTGAATAACCCAACCGCATCATTGCTGCGTTCTACTGAAACACTTGAAGGCCGGATTTCAGATCTCCTGATACGTTTTGAAGGCCAGGCAAAAGAAAATCAGCTTGCCAAAAAACTTTATGAGGCAGGTAAAAAAGCCATGTATCCAGACACAGCGACAATGCGTGAAAAAATGGCGGAAATAAAACCACTTTTCAGGTATGCACAAGCTCAGCAACTTCGGTTACTTGCCCAGCTTCCCGAACATTTACTTGAAGAGTTAAAGGCAGAAAAAACATCAGCGGATAAAGAGCTTGGCTTTTACCTGAACCATTTTGAAATGGGTAAAATGTTCCAAAACATCGAATCGGCGGGTGTGCGGATTGCCGGCCTTGTAAAAAGCCTGAAAAGCTACAGCCGGACGGATACCGACCGCCAGTGGGAGGAAATCGATATTCGCGAAGGTATACACGATACACTTCAGTTAACCAGCAACCGGATTAAATACTACGATATTGATATTGATCTGCCCGATATACCGAAAATCCGTGCGAACCCTGCTGCACTGAATCAGGTATGGACAAATTTAATTCTGAATGCTGCGGATGCCATGGGTAAAAAGGGAGCCATTTCCATACGATGCAATAATGATGATGAAAAAATATGGGTAGAAATCACGGATTCCGGGCCGGGTATCAGCGAGGATGTGATTGACAAAATATTTGAATCCAACTTTTCCACAAAAAAATCAGAGGTGAAATTTGGGCTCGGGCTTGGCCTCTCGATCTCCAGAGATATCATTGACCAGCATGGGGGTACCATCACGGCAAAAAATTCAAACCGGGGAGGGGCTATTTTTATGGTTACCCTGCCTTTGGACCCAAATGAAAAATATCTTCTTACCTAGTGTCATGTCAACAGTAAACTAGCATGCAGTGAAGGAGGGGAGCATCTTTTTTTCACAATTTTAAATCAACCTCTGGTTAGTTAGCTGTTATCAGAATCATTGATTCACTCATTGAGGCTGTTAATAACCCGGATAATTCAATGGTTTTATCCGGCAAAAGCTTCTGATTTACTTCAATTTCAATTCCCAGGTAATTTTTTTTATCAAACCGTTTTCTTAGCGCTGTTGTAAAGCCATCCGACTTTCCTTTGTAGGGCTGGTTCATTCTTATTTTTAAACCAGGGCTTTTTCTCTTTAAACTCTTTTTTAATATACCGGCAACAAATTTCTCTGTTTTTTGCCCGGGATCATATAAAATGCCAATATCTATATTTCTGGTTTTTCCATCAAAAATGGGAGTAAAAGAGTGGATACTCAGATGAAGTACCGGGCTTTTTTGCTTAATCAATTTTGATATTTCTGTTATTATCTTATTTCGGTACGGATGATAAAACTCCTTTAACAGATCCTCTTTTATCTTTTTTGGGAGAATTTTACTGAACTCTGAAAACAGTTTCGGGTGGCCTTCAGAACGATTAGGCTCAACAAGTAACCGGGTATATGGATACACAAATAAGGGAGCATCAAGTTTGGCCGAAATACTCTTTGCCAGTTCCAGGGTACCGGGATCCCATCCCCTGTGGGAATTTACTACATCTTGAAAGCCGGCAAACAGTGCCCTGTAATTTTCAGGTATTTCTTTACCGGCATGTTCACATGTTATAATAACATTAACTCTCGAAAGCTTTTCCATCTCTGAGGCAGTCGCAAAGTTTTAGATACGTATCAAATAAATCACCCTTATTGAAATCACTTGGCAGTGAATGAAGTATTCGTCTTGCAAGCGGACCTTTTTTAAAGATCAGGCCAAGGTGTTTTTCAGAATCTGAAGAAAACGGATATTCTTTTATTAACTCATAAAAAATATGCTCACAAAGTTCACCTGCTTTTATTTCCTTACCGGATGCTCCAAAAAGACTGGTAAATGACGGGTTTTCAATGACGGCAAGTTCACCATTTGTGACCACATTCATTAAAATACCGTAAAGTTCTGTGTCACTCCATGATTTTTGCTGCTCAATGGCTGACCATTTTTCATCAACCAGTGCTTTTGTCAGATTTACAATCCATTCCAGAATAGCAATATCAGCGGCAGGGCATTCCTGGATATCGATGACCCTGATTTCGATGGTTTCCCGGTCCCAGCGCGACATTGCACCGCGTGAATTCAGCCATTCATCCTGTAAAATTCCGTCCGGGTCGAATCGAGCAATGTCCCTGTACATTCGCTGAAAAATTTCCCGGTTGTAATCAGCTTTGGTAAACACCGGTTCGGGAATAATATTTCCGGTAATGGAAGGAATCCGCAGGGAATTGGTGCGATAGGTTTCCATCCTGAAATCGAGAAATGGCTTGCGTTTACCATCTGCGATTGGGGAGCTGGCTGCTATGGCCGGAATCAGCGCAAGAACAATCCGGGCAGCAGCATGAAGTTTGGCAAACTCTTCATCACCATGAAACGGCAAATTCAGGTGTGTGCTTTGCAGGTTTGCCCAGCCATGGCCGCGGCAGTCAAAAATTCGGTTATATGCCTCATAGATGGCATTATATTCGTGTGGCCATAGTTTAACTTCGGAATAAGGATCCATCCAGGGGTGCATGGCGCCGGGCATCAGGCGGGCATCAACATCTTCAAGAATTTTATCAATTGCGCCAATCTGTTCGCGGAAAGCTAGGTTTAATGGCTCTAACGAGCTTGCGGCACCATCCGTTTTGATTTCGATAACATGCAGAACGAGTTCATTGCTCCATGCCATATTGTTCACTGAATACTCACTCACACTACGGCCTGCCGCCCGCTCCAATATCTTATCAGAGACGGGGCGTATGTCGAGAGTTTTTTGATCAACAATCATGTACTCCATCTCCACTCCGTATCCCTCAAACAAAGAAAGCGGCCGTTTTTTGTTGATTGAAACAGGATGCATCATCCCGAAATCCTCTTCTGCTTTTCGATGCGCTTCAGAAACTCATCAAGAATGGTTTTGTAGAGATTATCCTTAAGAAAAGCATCCTCTATTCCCGAATCAATGCTTGGATTATCATTCACTTCGATCACATAAATCTTTCCATTTTTCTCTTTCAGGTCAACACCGTACAGCCCGTCACCGATAAGCCCGGCCGCTTTCAATGCCAGTTTGATGATTTGGGATGGGGCATTTTCCAAGGGTATGGTTTCAGTTGCGCCGCCATACGTTTTTCCATTGCCGGAGCGCTCATAAATTTGCCAGTGTTTGCGGGCCATAAAATATTTGCAGCAATAAAGCGGTTTACCATTCAGAATACCAACCCGCCAGTCGAACGGTGTGGGTATAAATTGCTGGGCAATCAGTATTTCAGATTTTTCAAGGAGCTGTTCCGCTTTAAGTGTAAATTCATCTGCATTATCTGCCTTCAATACACCCAGAGAAAATGAACTGTCGGGCTGTTTCAGTATACAAGGAAAACCAAGTTTTTCCTCAATCACTTCCGGCTGTACCGAGCTGAAAATCAGTGTATCCGGTGCTGATATTTGATGTTTTTTCAGCAGTTCTGCCAGATAAACTTTATTCGTACACAACAGGATGGAATTAGGGTCATCTATTACCACCAGGCCTTCCTTTTCAGCCCTGCGTGCCATGCGATAGGTGTGATGGTTCACACTGGTTGTTTCTCTTATAAAAAGCGCATCAAACTCATTCAGCCTGGAATAATCTTCTTTTGTAATGAGTTCGGTATAGAAGTCCATTGATTCGGCAACGCGAATAAACCGCTGTATCGCTTTTTCGTCTGATGGAGGGATCGGTTCGTCCGGATTGGTAAGAATGGCAAGATCGTAACGGGGTTCTTTTTTTCTCGGGCCTGTATATCTTTTTTTAAAAAACTCTTCAGCTGCCCGTGAAATAAATGGAATGTGATCCTCCTGGATCTCACTTGTTGCAATGGGCTGAATATTCTTTAAAAACCATATGTTTTCTTTTCTGCTGAATTCTGCACGGAGCAATGGCGCCCTAAAATGTGAAAACAGGCTGTGTGCAAGCCTGTCGTACCGCTTGGCAAGGTTTTTTCCGAAATAGATGCTGAGTGTAAACTGATTTCCAAGAATACGCTTCAGGCTTTTTTGGATAAGCCCATCAAGTTCTTCTGAAACAATGCGAATAATGGTTTGGGATTTTATATCCTGAATTGTCAGAACATCCGGAAAGGGTTTGTGTCCGCGTGCAGTTGCCAGCAGCGATACATAATAGCCAAGTGCCTGATACCTGTAACTGCGGCAGAGGTTAAAAACCTTTACATTGCGAAGGCTGGTGTAAACCGGGTTGGTTACATAATCTTTTGCCGATATGACTTCACCGCCGGGAATGTCAAGAGGCCAGTTTTTCGGGTTGTTTACCACAACTAGATGGCGCATTTTTCTCCTATGATTTTGGGGTAATGATGATCAGGTTGGCATCGTAGGTTACAATTCCGAGCAGAATGGCACTGATGACGCGGTCAATTTTCATTTTATAAAATTGACCGTCTGAAATCGGATTTTTCTTCAGCGGATCTGCAATATACACTTCCCTGGTTTCGGCATCGTAACCGTGCAGCACGACAAAATGCCCTGTAGATTCTCCCCGAATGTCATCATAATCGAGTTTAGGCCCATATTCACGGGCACTTTGATAGAGATACGTCGCGCTCAGGCCCGCGATGACTGGCCTGTCTTTTTTAAGATATCTTCTGATAATAGCCGAACGTAAATCTTCAAATCTGAGGCTGCCGCCAAGTTCTAAAAATTTGATGTAAGCATCGGTAGCGATACAGAGTTTTACATCCTGCTTAAAAGACGCCTGTTCTTTCAGTTTTTTAATAATTTCGGACCTTTTCAACTCTTTCCAGGTTGGATCAAAAACAAGCAGATTATATGAATATATAGTTGCCTTATAACCTTGCTGAAGGGCATGAACAGCAAGCAGGGCTCCCAGCGTACCTCCTTCTTCAAACCGGGTTACCTTTTCTATCACCGATTCCAGGGCAATTCTGTCGTTAAAATATTCATAAACAGCATGCAGGCAAGTTGGGCCGCATGTGGTTTCGTCGGGCTGTATTTTAATAGGAACGTTCAACATGGTTAAAATATAGTATATCGTCAGCTATCAGTGTTTATCCAACAACTAAAACGAATAATAGCAACAAATCGGCGATTTTTATCTCATAAAATTCAGGATTATTTTAACGGATAAACCTCTCAACATGTTTGAAAAACTATACATATTCTTTTTTGACAACATTCTCAAATCATCATGGAAGACCGTACTGACACTTTGGAAGCCTATGGCAGGGTGGACGTTCTTTGTGTACATCGTTTTTACGGCTCTTTCCGCACCGCTGCTTGTTGCCATGCTCGATTGGACAATCTTTCGCGGTGATCGTCTTTTTGTCGGAAATGAGGATTTGATCATGTGGCTCCTCTCACCGGCCGGGTTTATTTACCTGTTTTTATTTATCCTTATTGCCCTCACAGGAATCGTAATACGTTTTGCAGGTTTATTCCAGATCATAACCGATCATCTTGCAGGTGAACAGGTATCCGTTCTCAATACAGCCCTGCACATCGCCCCGCGAATTCCAATCCTTGTTAAGGTTTGTGTGATCACTATTGCCGGATTTTTCATACTTCTTTTGCCATTATTGCTCGGGCTTGGAGTGATCTATATAACACACCTTTCACAATTCGATCTGAACTATTACTGGTATGTAACTCCTCCCGAGTGGTACAGGGCGCTTACTCTGGGTGGCATCTGGACAGGAATTTGGCTGATTACTGCACTGATAACCACGTTTTGCCTGATGCCCGCTCTGCCTGCCTATCTTGAAGGGCAAAAAACACTTATGCAGGCCATCCGCGAAATTTGGATCACACCAATAAGCCAAACCCTGCGCTTTCTAAAAGTTGTTACAATTACTGCTACAGGCTGGTTTTTCATAAGGATCTTTTTTGATGCTGCACTGATTGCAGCATTGCTGTTTCTGGTTGAGTGGGTCCAAAATCAGTTTGAAACCATACGCCCACTCGCCTTTCTTGCCGGTTTCTACATTTTTTCGAGTTTCACAGCAGGTATTGTTATCTCCTTTTTTGGATTTTCATTGATTTCATCTGTCATTACAAAGTTTTATTTCTCTGCCAGTAAACCTGAACTGGTGCCCTCCACTCCCAAATTTATGCCGCTTACCAGAAGAACATTAAAACTTATTACATGGTGGGTACATCCGGTTAAAGCTTCACTGCTGATACTCATGATTCTTGCAGGGAGCCTGGCTACCTCCTTCCTGATTGCCTCAGGCAGTGGGGGGCATAGCGAAATATTAGTCATATCGCACCGCGCCAATGCAGGCGGTGCACCTGAGAACAGCATTCCGGCCCTTGAAAACTCAATCCTGCTTGGTATTGATATGGCTGAAATAGATGTACAGCTCACTGCAGACGGTACTGTGGTCGTACTTCACGATGAAGACCTGATGCGCGTAGCCGGGGATCCGCGGAAAATTTCGGAGATTGATATTTCTGAACTCAGTGAATTAAAACTGATTTCAACCCGTGAATATCCCGAACACAAATTACGAATACCATTTCTTACTGATTTTTTTGAACTTTCCCGGGGTAAAATTGTCCTGATGATTGAATTAAAGTATTATGAGTTTAACCCGGAACTTGCAGAAAAAACCGTGGATCTGATACGATCATTCAAAATGGAAGAACAGGTAGTGCTCAAATCCATGAATTTCAATGCTGTTCAGCAGTTAAGAGAACTGGCTCCTGATCTCAAAACCGGATATGTCTCTGCAGCCGCGGCAGGGAATATCAGCCGGTTGCCGGTTCATTTCCTGTCGGTAAATCATACCGGGATCAATCCGCGGCTCATTGCGGATGCTCATGAAAGCGGAAAGGATATTTATAAGTGGACGGTTAATATTCGCGATGACATGATTCAAGCCATACTAAAAGGAGCAGACGGCATCATCACAGATAGGCCTGAGCTTGCAATTGCTCTCTTTGAAGAGATTTCCGGCCTTACTGCAACCGAAAGATTATTGCTTCAGGTAGGTTTGTTTTTCCTCGAAACACACATCGTAATAACTGATGAATGATATGTTTAAGATAGTATTGCAGTATTTTGTTGTTTGAGTGTGGTTAAAGGATGCGGAATGAAGGCAATGAGTTAATTTCAAAAAAGGTGTTTGGAACATTTTCGCTCTGTCACAACTATTTCAAAATTCATTTTTGATGGCTGATTGAAATTGTTTAATTATCCTGTAATTACAGTAAAGAATACGTTTAATAATTTCTGACCGGAGCATAACTGACCAACTTATGGCAGGAAAAAAAATCTTGGGGATTTCAGCGTTTTATCACGATTCGGCCGCGGTTGTTCTGATTGATGGTATGATTGAAGCCGCAGCACAGGAAGAGAGGTTTACACGGGTAAAACACACTGCTGATTTTCCGGTTCATGCTATCCGTTTTTGTCTTGAACATACAGGCACATCCATCAATGATCTTGATGCCGTTGTTTTTTATGATAAACCTTTGTTAAAGTTCGAACGCCTTCTTGAAACTTACTATGCATTTGCTCCGAGGGGGCTCAGGCAATTTCTTGTATCGATTCCGGTATGGCTTCGCGAAAAGATGTTCATAAAAAAAATGATCCGTGACGGTCTGGCTGAAATTGAAAATTTTGATCAGAAAAAATTGCGCCTTTTATTTCCGGAGCACCATATGTCGCACGCAGCAAGTGCATTTTTTCCGTCACCTTTCCGGGAAGCTGCTATTCTTACAATTGACGGTGTCGGAGAATGGGCTACAGCATCAATAGCGCATGGCAGGGACAATTCCATTCAAAAAATGAAGGAGCTCCGGTTTCCCCATTCTGTAGGGCTGCTCTATTCTGCATTCACCTATTTTCTCGGATTCAGGGTTAATTCAGGTGAATATAAATTGATGGGGCTGGCGCCATATGGCGACCCGGATTCAAATGAAACCCATTCCTTTATCCAAAAAATAAAATCTGAAATTGTTGAGATCAGGGATGATGGGTCAATCCGATTGAACCAGAATTATTTCAATTATGCCACCGGCCTAACCATGATTCAGCAAAGGAAATGGGAAAATCTATTTGGTTTTCCCAAACAGGAACCGGAAAGTGATTACGAGCAGCCACAATGCAACCTGGCGTATGCCATTCAGAACGTTACGGAAGAGATTGTTGGCAAAATGGCCGCCGAAGCAAAACGGGTAACCGGCAGCAAGTATCTTTGTCTTGCCGGGGGCGTTGCACTGAACTGCGTCGCTAATGGTAAATTATTAAAAAGCGGGCTTTTCGATGATATCTGGATACAGCCGGCAGCAGGGGATGCCGGAGGTGCTGCTGGCGCAGCCCTGTTAGCCCACCACATCTATTTTGATCAAAAGAGAAAACCGCCAAATGGCAAAGACACCATGAAGGGTGCCTTACTCGGGCCTTATTTTTCTGATAAGGAGATTCTGCAAACATTGAAAAGATACAAGGCAGTGTATACGCGTTTCGATCATTATCAGGAGTTGTGTGACAAAACAGCTGCTTTGATTGATGAAGGAAATGTTATCGGCTGGTTTCGCGGCAAGATGGAGTTTGGCCCAAGAGCACTTGGTAACCGTAGTATTCTGGCCGATGCCAGAAATCCTGACATGCAGAAAAAGCTGAACCTCAAAATAAAATACAGGGAAAGCTTTCGCCCGTTTGCTCCATCGGTACTGGCAGAAGATTCTGCGGATTATTTTGATCTGGGCAGACCCTCGCCTTACATGCTGCTTGTTGCGGATGTGAAACAGGAACGCAGGAAACCCGTTCCTGAGGATTACCATCAAAAAGAGCTGTCCGGGAAATTATATCATCATCGAAGTGATATACCGGCAGTTACCCATGTCGATTTTTCGGCGCGAATACAGACCGTTCACAAAGATACCAACCCCGATTACCGGACACTGCTGCAGGCATTCAGGAAGAAAACCGGTTACGGAATCCTGATTAATACCAGTTTTAACGTAAGGGGAGAACCGATTGTCTGTTCACCGGAGGATGCCTTCAGGTGTTTCATGAATACTGAAATGGATTGCCTCGTTATTGAAAATTTCATGCTTTTGAAAAGTGATCAGATATTTTTTAATACGTAAAAAATAGATTTTAGTATCTTATTACAAATATTATAACCACCCACGATGGAAATCATTAAAGACCTTTTTTACTATATAAAAGAAAGAAAAAAATTCCTTCTTGCACCGGTTATTATTGTACTTCTCTTGCTTGGTATTTTAATTGTAATCGGCGGCGGCAGCTCAATTGCTCCTTTCATATATACTCTCTTCTGATTGGTAAATTGCATAAGCTAAATGAAAAAAATAAATCCAAAATCCACCGTTCTTGTTATTACCACAGGTTTTATTATAATCTATTTTTTTACTTCCTGGGTTATTATACTGATTGCGGCAATCGTTACCGGAGTTCTTGGATTTTCCGATCGAATGAGCTACCTGATCCATACAGCCTGGATGGGACTGGCAAAACTTCTCTCCTATATTATTCCCAATATCTTGCTGACACTCATTTTTTACATGATCCTTTTTCCACTGGCACTGATGTCTCGTTTGAAAAATAAGGATCCATTAATGATGTCGTCAACTCACAGCAGTTACTGGAATAAAGATGAACAAACCCCATCGAAAGAAAGCTTTGAAAAGACCTGGTAACATTTTTTAAACAAAATATGTTATCCCCTCCGAAATAAGGATATTGATGTTACAATTATGGGATCATTTAATGGCATCCCTTTTGTTACATTTGATAGATGTGAGTGATTGAGTGACTAAATCATATAAAATGAAGAATATTTTACTGACCAGCCTTGTTGCATGGCTAATATTTTCCGCATGCAATGAGACCAAACCGGATATTGCCCCCGTGCCCGGCAATTATGTTGAACAGGTTGAAGAGTGGAAACAAAACCGGATCGATCGTCTAAAAGAGCCCACCGGATGGCTTCGTCTTGCGGGTATGTACCTGCTCGAAGAAGGAGAAAATACCTTTGGAAGCAGCGATCAGGCTGATTTTCGATTTCCTGCCGGAACCATTCCCGGTATGGCCGGTACCTTTATCTTTCAGGATGGAATGGTTAAAATGGAAGCGGCCGAAGGGGTTAGTTTTTTATATAACGAAGCACCGGTAACGGAGTTGGTTTTGGATAATGGTGTTGAAACCCCATCTGTTGAATATGGAAGCCTGGAATGGTTCGTCATTACCCGTGATGACCTCAAAGCAATCCGGTTGTACAACAAGGAAAATGAAAAAGCAGATGCGTTTGAAGGATTTCCTTCATACCCGGTTAGCACCAAATGGCACCGCGAGGCACGTTTTGTTCCCAATCCCGATAACACCTTCATACCTGTTGTGAATGTGCTAGGCCAGCAGGTAGACACCCCGTCACCCGGAGTGCTTGAATTCACTATTGAAGGAAACCTTTACACCCTCGATGCCCTGGAAGGTGGAGACCGGTTGTTCATCATTTTTGCTGATGAAACAAACCGTACTGAAACCTACCAGGCCGGACGATATATGTACATTGACTATCCGGAAACTGAAATTAACTTTACGGTTATCGATTTTAACAAGGCTTATAACCCGCCGTGTGCATATAATATTTTTACCACCTGCCAGCTTCCACCGATGCAGAACCGGCTCAATGTAGCCATACCCGCCGGAGAAAAACGGCCTGTTGACTGGATCGGGCTTCAAATTACCCACTGACTCATGTATAAAACTTCCATATCATATCTAATTTTGCTTCAGGTAATAGCCCTTCTTATGTTTGCAGGATGTATGAATCCTGAACAGGGGCAGGCACCATTGCCCGAACATTACTTGGAATCTCTCCGGGAGTGGAAAGACTACCGGGTAAATGTTCTGAAGGGCCCAACCAACTGGCTTCGGCTCGATGGAATTTATTGGCTGGATGAAGGTGAAAACAGCTTCGGAAGCGGCGATGACCAGGATCTGGTTTTTCCTGAAGGAACGATTCCGGCACATGCCGGAATCATGATACTGGCCAACGGCATCGTCACGATGATCGTAGCCGATGGTATAACTATACTGCATAATGGTGAGCCGGTTTCTGAAATGGTAATCTTTGACGGTGAAAACCGTGAACGGATACAGCATGAACAGCTTGAATGGTTCATTGACAGCCGCGGCAACAATCATGGTGTTCGATTGTACAACAAAGACAATCCAAAAGCGGATGCTTTTGAAGGATTCCCCTCCTATCCGGTAAAGCCGGAATGGCACTTAAAGGCAAACTTCACTGCAAATAGCGACAGTATACTGTTCACACTCGATAATGTGATCGGTGAAGAAGTAGAGCGCTTTTCACCCGGAAATGTTGGGTTTAGTGTTGATGGCAAACGGTATACCCTGATTACTTTTGAAGCGAATTCGGGATTATTCATTCTCTTTGCAGACCGAACAAATCAAATGGATACCTACCACTCCGGCCGTTACATGATTATCCCGTTTCCGGATGAAAACGGAAATACAATCATCGATTTCAATAAAGCCTACAATCCGCCCTGCGCATTTAACAGATTTACCACCTGCCAGCTTCCACCACCACAAAACAGACTCGATATCGCTATACCCGCAGGTGAAAAAAGGCCTGTGGACTGGGACGGGATTTAGACGTTCAGGTAATAAAGTGCTGTGCTATTTCGTGTGGGTAAGGATTTTAGACTGAATATTGCAAGACACACGAATCGGGATTCGGGCACTCAAACCCAAACCAGTCAGCAACCACCAAGTCTGCTCCCTGAGAGATCTCTTTTGTGGCAGGAGCTGCGCACGATCACATATTTCCATTCCAGATCTCCTATCTCACATCTGTCTGTGAATTTCACGTGTCAAACTTCTATCTTTCAACGAAAATTATTCTGACTAACTGAATTATGAGCACTGTACAAAACTACATCGACGAGAATATCAAAACTTTTGAAGAGGAACTATTCCGGTTTCTGAGAATCCCAAGCGTAAGTACCGATTCCAAACACAAGGCTGATGTAAAAAAAGCCGCCGTATTTTTAGCGAACCAGCTCAATGAAATTGGGCTGGACAAGGTAACCATGCATGATACCCCCGGCCACCCCATCATCACAGCTGAAAAATGTGAGCATAATGATAAACCCACCGTGCTAATATACGGCCACTACGATGTGCAGCCATCCGATCCCGATGAGCTTTGGAAAACCCCGCCTTTTGAACCAACCGTCAAGGAAGGGCGGGTATATGCCCGCGGGGCCAGCGATGATAAGGGTCAGTCGTTCACGCACATAAAATCCGTACAGGCTTTCCTGAAAACGGGAACCAAACTGCCCGTCAATGTAAAATATATCCTGGAAGGTGAGGAAGAGATCGGATCGCCCAATCTTGTACCTTTCATAAAAAATAATAAAGAGCTTCTGGCCTGCGATATGGTTTTGATCTCCGACACGGCCATGTTCGATGAAAACCAGCCATCCATAACCTACGGCCTGCGCGGACTGGCATACATGGAAATTCATATAACCGGCCCGAACAGGGATCTCCACTCAGGCATATTTGGCGGCGCTGTGGAAAACCCGGCCAATGTGCTGTGCGAAATCATTGCTGCACTAAAAGACAAAGACGGTGTTGTTCAAATTCCCGGATTTTATGATGATGTTGAGCCTCTTTCACCTGAAATGAGGGAAGCCTACAAAGCGTTGCCGTTTAACGAGGAAGAGTATAAGCGAAGCCTCGATCTCAAAACACTGCACGGTGAAAAAGGGTACAGTACCCTTGAGCGTTCTTCCGCGCGCCCCACTCTTGATGTGAACGGGTTGTGGAGCGGTTACCAGGGCGAGGGAGCCAAGACCGTTCTGCCGGCAAAAGCGAGCGCTAAAGTAAGTATGCGGCTGGTACCCGGTCAGGATCCTGATAAAATTTCAAAACTGTTTGCTGCTCATGTTCAATCGATGGCACCCGATACAGTAACAGTTGACGTGGTTAGTCACCACGGCGGCTACCCCATTGTGATCGATCTGGATTTCTACGGGTTGAAAGCCGCAGCCAAAGCGTTTGAAGATATTTATGATACAGAGGTACTGTTCAGCCGTGAAGGGGGCTCGATCCCGATCGTAGCCGATTTTAAAAAAGTGCTGGGCGTGAATTCCATCTTAATGGGATTCGGAATCACACGGGATGCATTGCACTCTCCGAACGAGAGTTTTTCTCTGAAAGATTTTCATCGCGGAATCAAAACATCTGCCCGGTTCTTTGAAGTACTCTCCGATTTTGTGGATACGTAATACAAACAACTTCATTTGTTCTTTAACCCTAAATCAATGAATGGCGAAATCTGCAAATCTGTCATGAGGCTGTCCAAAAAGCTTAAATAATTTAAGTTTATTTAATCACCCACTTGAAAGGTTCTGAGAATCATTCAAATCAATAAAAAACTAAGTTTTCGGATATTGCTAATTGCCACGGAAACACGGAATGGCACGGAATATTCTCCTGTTTTGTGTATTGCATGACCCAAATTCGACAGATCTCTAATCCTGATACCCGGTTTGGGGTTGCTGTTATCGGTAATCCTGCCCCGATCCCATCGATGATCTTTGCGCCTTTTTCCTGTGATCCTTTCACTTTCTGCATTCTTGTTCGTTTTCTAATATCCAGACGTTGACAGTGCCAGGCAGGGCTTCGCGGTTCAAACGCTG